>NZ_JBFTRS010000026.1:0-90951 GCF_056399645.1 Massilia sp. 01N417
GAGGAGGTGACCCGCGTGGCGCGCGAGGTGGGTACGGAAGGCAAGCTGGGCGGCCAGGCCTACGTGCCTGGCGTGGGCGGCACCTGGAAGGACCTGACCGACAACGTGAACTTCATGGCGTCCAACCTGACGGGCCAGGTGCGTAACATCGCGGCGGTGACCACCGCGGTGGCGCGCGGCGACCTGTCGAAGAAGATCACCGTGGACGTGAAGGGCGAGATTCTCGAGCTGAAGGACACCATCAACGTGATGGTGGACCAGCTGTCCTCCTTCGCATCCGAGGTGACCCGGGTGGCGCGCGAGGTGGGTACCGAGGGCAAGCTGGGCGGCCAGGCGAACGTGTCCGGCGTGGCCGGCACCTGGAAGGACCTGACCGAGAACGTGAACCAGCTGGCGGCGAACCTGACCAACCAGATGCGTGCGATCGGCGAGGTGGCGACGGCGGTGACCCGCGGCGACCTTTCCCGTTCGATTACCGTGGAAGCGCGCGGCGAGATGTCCTACCTGAAGGACAACATCAACGAGATGATCCGCAACCTGAAGGAAACCACGCAGAAGAACGCCCAGCAGGACTGGCTGAAGACCAACCTGGCGCGCTTCACCCGCCTCCTGCAGGGCCAGCGCGACCTGCAGGCCGTGACCAAGCTGATCCTGTCCGAACTGGCTCCGCTGATCACCGCCCACCACGGCGTGTTCTACATGATGGACTCGCAGGAAAGCGATGCGCGCCTGCGCCTGATCGCCTCCTACGGCTACCGTTCCAGCCGCAAGCTGCCGACCTCCTTCCTGCCGGGCGAAGGCCTGGTGGGCCAGTGCGCGCTGGAGAAGACCCGCATCTGGCTGACCGACGTCCCGCGCGACTACATCCAGGTCTCGTCCGGCCTGGGCGCGGCGCCGCCGACCAATATCGTGGTGCTGCCTATCCTGTTCGAACAGCAGGTCAAGGCCGTCATCGAGATCGCCTCGCTGGACCGCTTCACGGAAACCCACCTGTCCTTCCTCGACCAGCTGATGGAATCGATCGGCGTGGTGCTCAACACCATCGAGGCGAACAGCCGTACCGAATCGCTGCTGACCCAGTCGCAGTCGCTGGCGCAGGAGCTGCAGCAGACCAACCAGGAGCTGGCAGAAAAGGCGCGCCTGCTGTCCGAGCAGAACATCGAGGTGGAACGCAAGAACCGCGAGGTGGAACAGGCCAAGCTGGCGCTGGAAGAAAAGGCGACCCAGCTGGCGCTGTCCTCGAAGTACAAGTCCGAGTTCCTGGCGAATATGTCGCACGAACTGCGTACGCCGCTGAATTCGCTGCTGATCCTCGCGCAGCAGCTCTCGGATAACCCCGAGGGCAACCTGTCGATGAAGCAGGTGGAATTCGCGAAAACCATCCACGGCTCCGGCTCCGACCTGCTGACGCTGATTAACGACATCCTCGACCTGTCGAAGATCGAGTCCGGCACGGTCACGCTGGACGTGTCCGAGTACCGCTTCTCGGCGCTGCGCAACTACGTCGACCGCACCTTCCGCCACATGGCCGAAGCCAAGCACCTCGGCTTCCAGGTCGACCTGGCGGACAACCTGCCGACCGCGCTGATGACCGATACGACGCGCCTGCAGCAGGTCCTGAAGAACCTGCTGTCGAACGCCTTCAAGTTCACCAGCCACGGCAACGTCTCGCTGACCATCAGCCTGGTGACCAGTGGCTGGACCGCCGATCACCCGCACCTGCTGCATGCGGACGCGGTGCTGGCCTTCTCGGTGCGCGACACCGGCGTCGGCATCCCGTCCGACAAGCTGCAGCTGATCTTCGAAGCCTTCCAGCAGGCCGACGGCTCGACCGCCCGCAAATACGGCGGCACCGGCCTGGGCCTGTCGATCTCGCGCGAACTGGCGCGCCTGCTGGGCGGCGAGATCCGGGTCGAATCGACGGTCAACATCGGCTCCACCTTCACCCTCTACCTGCCCTACAACCGCGCCGGCTTCATCAACTACGAGCAGACCCGCCAGCCGCAGCCGGCCCGCCTGGCGCCGCCGCAGGCCGCTCCGGCCGTGATTCCCGCGCCGCGCGCCCGGCTGGACGCCGAAGCCGAAGCCGAGACCGTGGTCGCCACCACCAGCATCGCCGTGCCCGACCCGTCCGGCGGCCTGGTCGAGTACGCGTCCACGCTGGACGACCGCGGCCTGATCGTACCGGGCGACGCTTCGGTGCTGATCGTCGAGGATGACGAGCGCTTCGCCAAGACCCTGCTCGACTTCGCCCGCGAGAAGAACTTCAAGGGCATCGTGACCCACCGCGGCGACTCCGCGCTGTCGCTGGCGCGCGACTTCCAGCCGGCCGCGATCCTGCTCGACATCGACCTGCCCGACATCGACGGCCTGACGGTGCTCGAACGCCTGAAGCGCGACCCGGGCACCCGCCACATCCCGGTGCACGTGCTGTCGGCGATGCGCGAACGGGAACGCGCACTGCGCCAGGGTGCGATCAGCTACATCAACAAGCCGGTCAGCCGCGAGATGCTGCAGGAAGAATTCACGCGTATCCAGAAGTTCCTGATGGGCGGCAAGCGCTCGCTGCTGGTGGTCGAGGACGACATGGCCCAGCGCGAGGCGATCGTCTCGCTGATCGGCGATTCCGACGTCCGCATCGTCACCGTCGAAACCGGCGAGGCCGCGCTGGCTGCGCTGGCCGGCCAGCACTTCGACTGCATGGTGCTGGACCTGACCCTGCCGGACATCTCGGGCTTCGACCTGCTCGACCGGATCGGCAAGAAGGCGGCCTTGCGCGACCTGCCGATCGTGATCTACACGGCCGCGGAACTGGGCCGCAAGGAAGTCACGAAGCTCAAGCGCTACGCCAAGACCATCGTGGTCAAGGACGCCCGCTCGCCCGAGCGCCTGCTGGACGAGACCGCGCTGTTCCTGCACCGCTCGCACGCCAGCCTGCCGGACACCCAGCGCCGCATCCTCGAAGAGATCCAGGCCCTCGATTCCGGCCTGGCCGGACGCAAGGTGCTGATCGTCGACGACGACCTGCGCAACATCTTCGCGCTGTCCTCGCTGCTCGAGCGCCAGCAGATGCAGGTCCTGTTTGCCGAGAACGGCCGCGACGGCATCGAGGTGCTGGAGAAGGACCCCAGCATCGAGATCGTCCTGATGGACATCATGATGCCGGAGATGGACGGCTACGACACCATGCGGGCAATCCGCCGCATCCCGAAGTTCAAGTCGCTGCCCATCATCACCCTGACCGCGAAAGCGATGAAGGGCGACCGCGACAAGTGCATCGCCGCCGGCGCCTCCGACTACATCACCAAGCCCGTCGACGTGGCCCAGCTGCTGTCGATGATGCGGGTGTGGTTGCATTGAGGGGGCGGCTATGAATGCGTGGACCGGCCTCGCCGCCGGCCTCGCGGTCGAGGAGCTGGAAACGGAGCTGCTGCTGGAAGCGATCTTCCAGCGCTTCGGCTACGACTTCCGCGCCTACGACCGCGCCGCCCTGCGGCAAAAGCTGAGCCAGGCCGCACGCGCGAGCGGCGTCGCCACCCTGTCCGGACTGCAGGAGAAGGCGCTCCACGATGCCGGCGCGGCATCGAAGCTGCTGCGTGCGCTGACGCCGCCGCCGGCGCCCCTGTTCGACTGCGTCGGCCATGCCGCCAGGCTGCGCGGGGTGCTGGCGCCGTCGCTGCGCGCCTGGCCACTGCCGCGGGTCTGGCTGGCCGAGTGCGCCGGCGTGGGCGAAGCCTGGACCCTGGCGATCGTGCTGGCCGAGGAAGGCGTGCTGGGCAAGCTCGACATCCACGCCACCCTCGCCAACGAGGAGCTGGTCGCGGACATGCAGGACGCCTGCCTGCCGCTGGCCGCGCTGGAGGAAGCGCGCGGGCGCCACGAAGAGAGCGGCGGACGCGGCAACCTGCTGTCCTGGTTCGAGATCGAGACCGGCGAGAACGGCGAACGCTGCGCACGGCTGCGCGCCGACCTGCGCCGCCGCATCACCTGGTCGCAGTACAGCCTGGTGACCGACGCCTCCTTCAACGAGTTCCAGGCCATCCTTTGCTGCCATGCGCTGGGCGACTTCGGTCCGGTGCTGCGCCAGCGCGTGCTGCGCCTGTTCCACGACAGCCTGGCGCGTTTCGGGGTGCTGTGCCTGGACCAGCAGATGTCGGTCGCGGATGCGTATGCGGGAACCTACCAGGCGATCGAGGGGGATCGGCCGTGGTATAAACGAGTCGGATAAGCTAATGACATCGTCGTCCCCGCCAAGGCGGGGACGCCGTTCTGGCGCTGCGGGCCTTGATCAGATGACCTGCGCGCTCGGCCGCTCCGCAATCCGATCCCGCCAGGCCTGCAGATTCCCGAACCCCTCCGCCCCCGGCCGGAACTTCATCAGCCCGCGCGCGAACTCCAGCGCGCAGAAGGTGGTGATGTCGGCGATCGTGAAACGCCCGCCCGCCACGTATTCCTGCTGCCCCAGCACCCCGTCCAGCCAGCGCGCCGTATCGCGCACCTTCTGGCCCTGGGACGCGCCGAAGTCGGCGAACTGCGGCTGCTCCAGCGGCGCCAGCCCCGGGTGCGTGTGGCGGATGCAGTTGGCCACCTTCAGGAGCAGCTGCAGCTCGGCGCGGCGGTCCGCCATCTCGATGAAGGCGCGTTCCTCGAAACCCTCGCCCATCAGGTTGTGCTGCGGGTAGAGCCCTTCCAGGTAAGTACAGATGGCGCGCGTCTCGGCCAGCCGGCGGCCGTCGTCCAGCTCCAGCACCGGGACCTGGGCCATCGGATTCAGCCCCGTAAATACCGCATCCCTGTGCTCGCCCTTGAACAGGTCGACCGGAACCAGCTCGATGCCGGCGATGCCTTTCTCGGCGATGAACATGAGGACGCGGCGCGGATTCGGGGTGCGGTGGCTGGTGTACAGCTTCATGTGTCTCCTCCGGTTTTATGCTTGTAAGGACGATCATAGCGCATCCGTGAATGCCGATTGACAGGCATGCATGTTGAACGTAGATTCGCTGACTAGCTCCCTTCCACACAGGATTTTCCATGCATCGCAGCCTGATCTCCGCCGCCGTCGCACTCGCCTTCGCCACCCTTCCCTTCCAGCATGCCGCCGCCGCGCCGAAAGCGGCCGCGGTCCAGGAAGCGACCACCCAGCTGCCGCGCGGCGTGATCCCCAGCCATTACGATATCGCGCTGACGCCCGACGCCGCCGGCGGACGCTTCACGGCCAGGGCCGGCATCACCGTCAATATCACGAAGGCGACCGACAGCATCACCCTCAACGCCGCCGACCTCAGTTTCAACAGCGTGAGCCTGGCCCCGGCCGCCGGCGGCAACGCGCAGGCGGCCAAGGTCAAGGTCGACGCCGATGCCCAGACCGCCACCTTCGGCTTCGAACGTCCGCTGGCGCCCGGCCTGTACAAACTGAGCATCGACTACAGCGGTGTGATCGGCACCCAGGCCGTGGGCCTGTTCTCGCTGGATTACCCGGGGCTCGAGGGCAAGCAGCAGCGCGCCATCTATACGCAGTTCGAGAACTCGGACGCGCGCCGCATGATCCCGTCCTGGGACGAGCCGGCCTACAAGGCGAGCTTCTCGCTGGAAGCGACCATCCCGGCCGGCCAGATGGCGGTCAGTAATATGCCGGCAGCGAGCGTCACCAAACTGCCGGACGGCCGCCAGCGCGTGGTGTTCGCGAAGACGCCGAAGATGTCGACCTATCTGCTGTTCTTCGGCGCCGGCGACTTCGAGCGCGCCACCACCAAGGTCGAGGGCATCGAACTGGGCGTGGTCACCCGCCGCGGCGCCATCGACCAGGCTAGGTTCGCGCTGGACTCCTCGAAGGACATCCTGCGCGAGTACAACGATTACTTCGGCGTGCGCTATCCGCTGCCCAAGCTCGACAACATCGCAGGCCCCGGCCGCAGCCAGTTCTTCGGCGCGATGGAAAACTGGGGCGCCATCTTCACCTTCGAATACGCGCTGCTGTTCGATCCGGCCAGCTCGACCCAGCACGACCGCCAGGAGATCTTCGCCACCGCGGCCCACGAGATGGCGCACCAGTGGTTCGGCGACCTGGTCACGATGCGCTGGTGGGACGACCTGTGGCTCAACGAAGGCTTCGCCTCGTGGATGGAAAGCCGCATGACCCAGCGCCTGCACCCGGAATGGAATACCCACCTGGGCGCGGTCGGCAGCCGCGACGGCGCCATGCAGCGCGACTCGGTCGCCACCACCCACCCGGTGGTGCAGCACATCGAGACCGTCGAGCAGGCCAACCAGGCCTTCGACGAGATCACCTACCAGAAGGGCGAGGCGGTGATCCGCATGCTGGAAGCCTATGTCGGCGAGAACGCCTGGCGCAACGGCGTACGCAGCTACATGAAGGCCCATGCCTACGGCAATACCGTGTCCGACGACCTGTGGAAGCAGATCGAGAAGGCGGCCGGCAAGCCGGTGACGGCGATCGCCCACGACTTCACGCTGCAGCCGGGCGTGCCGCTGATCCGCGTCGGCGAACCGGTGTGCCGCAACGGCAGCACGAGTGTTCCGCTGGTCCAGGGCGAGTTCTCGCGCGACCAGCCGGACCGCAAGCCGCTGGCCTGGCGCGTGCCGGTCATCGCGCAAGTCGCCGGTAATGCCAAGCAGGCCACCGCCCTGGTCTCGGGCGGCAAGGGCACGGTCACCCTGCCGGGCTGCGGCGCGGTGATCGTCAACGCCGGCCAGAGCGGCTATTACCGCACCCTGTACGCGCCGAAGGAATTCGCCCAGCTGGCGCAAGCCTTCGCCGGCCTGGCGCCGATCGACCAGCTCGGCCTCTTGTCGGACAGCTCGGCGCTGGGCCTGGCCGGCCTGCAGCCGGCATCGAGCGCGCTGGAGCTGGTCAAGGCCACGCCGGTGAGCGCCGATCCGCAGGTCTGGAGCCGCATCGCCCACCTGTTCGCGGGCCTGCACTGGCGCTACCAGGGAGACCAGGAACGCCAGCACCGCCTGGATGCCTTCGCCATCGCCCGCCTGGCGCCGGTGATGGCGCAGACCGGCTGGGAAGCGCGGCACGGCGAAGCCGCCGCCGTCGCCAACCTGCGCGAAACCCTGATCGACTCCCTGAGCGAACTGGGCGACACCACCGTGATCGCCGAAGCGCGCCGCCGCTACGCCGCCATGGACAAGGATCCGTCCGCGGTGCCGGGCCCGCTGCGCAAGACCGTGCTGGCGGTGGTCGCCCAGCATGCCGACGCCGCCACCTGGGATGCGCTGCGCGCCCGCGCCCGCGCCGAGACCACGCCGCTGCTGCGCGACCACCTCTACGTGCTGCTGGCCGCTGCCAAGGACAAGGCCCTGGCCCAGCGCGCCCTGCAGTTGGCCCTGACCGACGAACCCGGCCTGACCAACAGCGCTGCGATGATCTCCACCGTGGCCCAGAACTTCCCGGACATGGCGGTCGACTTCGCGCTGGCGAACGTGGACAAGATCAACCAGCGCGTCGACGCCAGCTCGCGCAGCCGCTACTTTGCGCGCCTGGCCAGCGTGTCGGCGAATCCGGCGATGATCGACAAGCTGAAGTCCTATGCCCAGGCCAACCTGGCGCCGAGCTCGCGCGGCGATGTCGATGCGGCGATTGCGGCGATCCAGGATCGGATCAGGACGAATGCGGCGCGCTTGCCGGAGATTGATGCCTGGCTTAAGCAGAATGGTGGTTGAGCGGGAGGGCAAGGAAACCTGGGTTCCCGCCTGCGCGGCAAGTCATTTCCGGCAATGCCGGGCATGACGTTCTTCAGCTGCTGTTCTCTATGCGGCCGGTAGCGGCACACCGCGGCGCGCCGCCAGCCATGCCTCCAGGCGGCGCTCGCTGCCCGGCGGGATGTGCAGGCCCAGCTTGGTGCGGCGCCACAGGATGTCGTCCGCGGTCTGCGCCCATTCCTGCTTCACCAGCCAGTCCGCTTCCACTTCGAACAGGCCCGGCACGATTTCTTCGCCGAGATCCGCGCGGCTGCGGCGGTGTCCCAGCATGGCGCTCAGACGGGTGCCGTAGGCGTGCGCATAACGGGCCACCAGCGCCGGCGGCAGGCCGGCGTACTGCTGCTGGCGGGTGCGGGTCCAGGCATCGAATTCCAGCACCGAACGCGCGCTGGGCTGGCGTCCGAACAGGTCGCCGCCCGGCAGGCAGGCCTTGTCGGTCCAGCCGGGCACCCGCCGGCCCAGCGCCGGCGCGATCCAGTCCACCGCCTGTTCGGCCAGCTTGCGGAAGGTAGTGACCTTGCCGCCGAAGACGGACAGCAGCGGCGCGCCGTCCAGGTTCGTCTCCAGCCTGTAGTCGCGGCTGGCGCTCGACGCGCTCATTGCCCCCTTGCTGCCCTCTTCCCCGATCAGCGGCCTCACGCCGGCATACGTCCACACCACATCCTTCGGCGCCACCGGCTGCGCGAACACGCGGTTCACGGCCGCGCACAGGTAGTCGATCTCGGCGGCGTCGATGGCCACGCGGTCGGGGTCGCCCTGGTAATCGGAGTCGGTGGTGCCGACCAGGGTGAATTGGCCCTCGTAGGGAATCGCGAACACGATGCGGCCATCCGGCTGCTGCAGGATGTAGGCGCTGTCGTGTTCGAACAGGCGCGGCAGCACGATGTGGCTACCTTTTACCAGGCGCAGCGGGTGCGTGGCGCCTGCCTTGCCGGTGGCCGTGCCGAGGAAGCCGGCGGCCCAGGGGCCGGCCGCGTTCACCAGGCAGCGCGCATGCACGCGCAGCTCGCCGTCCGGCCCCTGCAGGGTGGCGATCCAGCGCTGCGGCTCGCGCACCAGGGCCGTGCAGCGGGTGCGGGTCAGGACATTGGCGCCGCGGTCGCGCGCATCGACGGCGGCCAGCACCACCAGCCGCGCGTCGTCGACCCAGGCGTCGGAATAGGCGAAGGCGTGGACAAAGCGCGGCTGCAGCGGCGCGCCGGCCGGATGGCCCTGCAGCGAGAGCGCCTCGGAGCCCGGCAGGAAGTCGCGGCGCGCCAGGTGGTCGTAGAGGAAGAGTCCCATGCGGATCAGCCAGGCCGGACGCTGGCCGGCCGTATGCGGCATGATGAAGCGCAGCGGATGCATGATGTGGGGGCCGCTCTTCAGCAGCACCTCGCGCTCGGCCAGGGCCTTGCGCACCAGGCCGAAGTGGTACTGTTCGAGGTAGCGCAGGCCGCCGTGGATCAGCTTGCTCGACGCCGAGGATGTGTGCTGGGCCAGGTCGTCCTTCTCGCACAGCAGCACGCGCAGGCCGCGCCCGCTGGCGTCGCGCGCGATGCCGGCGCCGTTGATGCCACCGCCCACCACCAGTACGTCGCAATCGATACGCTTCGGATTGTCTCCCATCTGCCGCTCCCTCGCCTGGACGGCCCCGGATGGCCGCAGCAGACAAGTTTAGTGCCCCTCCCGGCCCGGGTGTTCGGCCATATCAAGCCAGCGCCGCCTCCAGTACCCGCGCCACATGCAGGGCTTCGCGCCCGGCGCCGTCGAGGATCTGGTGGCGGCAGCTGGTGCCGTCGGCCACGATCAGTGTATCCGCTCCGGCCTGGCGCACGGCCGGCAGCAGCGCCAGCTCGCCCATCTTCATCGATACCTCGTAGTGCCTGGCCTCGTAGCCGAAGCTGCCGGCCATGCCGCAGCAGCTGCTCTCGATCAGCTTGACCTCGAGGCCGGGAATGAGCCCGAGCACGGAGAGTACCGGCTTGACGGCATCGAAGGCCTTCTGGTGGCAGTGGCCGTGCAGCAGGGCCGTCGATTGCGGCAGCGCCTTCAGCTTCAGGTCCAGCCTGCCCGCCTTCGATTCGCGCGCGATGAACTCCTCGAACAGCATGGCCGCGCCGGAAAGCAGCCTGGCTTCCTCGCCGAAGCCGTAGGCCAGGAACTCGTCGCGCATGGTCAGCAGGCAGGACGGTTCCAGCCCGACGACGGGTATGCCGCGCGCCACGAAGGGCAGCAGCGCATCGATGCTGCGGCGCGCTTCCTGTTTCGCCTGGTCGACCTGGCCGGCGGCCAGGTAGGTGCGGCCGCAGCACAGGGGCCTTGATTCCCCTTGCGCCCGCGCCACGTGCACGTGGTAGCCGGCGGCCTGCAGCACGCGCAGGGCGGCGTTCGCATTCTCGGACTCGAAATAGTTATTGAAGGTGTCGGCGAACAGCACGACTTCCGCCGCCCCCGCCGGCGCCGCGCCTGGCGCGCCCACGCCGGCCATGAAGGTATCGCCGCGCCAGCGCGGCAGCGAACGCTTCGCACTGAGGCCCAGCCAGTGTTCGGACAGGCGGGCGGCGCCGGGCAGGCGGTCGCGCAGGTTCAGCAGCGGGGCGAATTTCGCCGCCCACGGCGCATAGCGCGGCAGGTTGGCCACCAGCTTGTCCTTCAGGCGCATGCCGTGGCGCTTGCGGTAGTGGTACAGGAATTCGGTCTTCATGCGCGCCATGTCGATGCCGGTCGGGCAATCGCGCTTGCAGCCCTTGCAGCTCACGCACAGGTCGAGGGTCTGGTGCAGGGCTTCGGACGTCATGGCGTCCGGCCCGAGCTGGCCCGACACGGCGAGGCGCAGGGTGTTGGCGCGGCCGCGCGTGAGGTGCTGCTCGTCCTTCGTCACGCGGTAGCTCGGACACATGGTGCCGCTGTCGAACTTGCGGCAGTGGCCGTTGTTGTTGCACATCTCGATGGCCTTGGCGAAGCCGCCGCTCGCATCGCCGCCGGTGCCGGGCGCGCTCACCTCTTCCGTGACCGGATCGGTCTGTACATTCCATGCCGACCAGTCGAGCGCCGTGCGCAGCGGCTGCTCGGCGTAGCCGGGCTTGAAGCGGTACAGCGAGGCATCGTCCATTTTCGTCGCGCGCACGATCTTCCCCGGGTTCATCAGGCCGTCCGGGTCGAAGGCATCCTTGATGTCGGCAAAGGCGCCCATCATGCGTTCGCCGAACTGCCAGTCCACCCATTCGCTGCGCACCAGGCCGTCGCCGTGTTCGCCCGAGAAGGCGCCCTTGTAGCGGCGCACCAGGCTTGCCGCTTCCTCGGCGATGGCGCGCATCTTGGCGCTGCCGTCGCGGCGCAGGTCGAGGATCGGGCGCACGTGCAGGGTGCCGACCGAGGCGTGGGCATACCAGGTGCCGCGCGTGCCGTGCCTGGCGAAGACTTCGGTGAGCTGGTCGGTGTACTCGGCCAGGTGCTCGAGCGGCACCGCGCAGTCTTCGATGAAGGAGACCGGCTTGCCGTCGCCCTTCAGGCTCATCATGATGTTCAGGCCGGCCTTGCGCACTTCCCACAGCGCCTTCTGCTCCGGCTCGTCGGGCATCTCGACCACCGAGCCCGGCAGCCCGAGCTCGCCCATCAGGTCGACCAGCTGCTTCAGCCTGCGCAGCTGCTCGACCCTGTCCTCGCCGGCGAATTCCACCAGCAGGATCGCATCCGGCTTGCCGATCAGGGCCTTCTCGATGGTCGGGCGGAAGGCCGGATTGCCGCGCGCCAGTTCGATCATGGTGCGGTCGACCAGCTCCACCGCCACCGGTCCCAGCTTGACGATGTGCCGGGTGCTGTCCATCGCCTTGCTGAAGTCCGTGAAGTTGACGATGCCGAGCGCCTTGGCGTTCGGCAGCGGCGCCAGCGCCAGCGTGATCTGGCCGGTATAGGCCAGCGTGCCTTCCGAGCCCACCAGCAGGTGGGCCAGGTTGACGCTGCCGTCGCGGGTATAGGGCCGTTCCGATTGCGGATGGAAGATGTCGAGGTTGTAGCCGCCCACGCGCCGCAGCACCTTCGGGTAGCGTTCGGCGATTTCCGCCTGTTCGCGGACGGCGATCGCCTCCACCGTGTCGACCAATCGGGCGATGCGGCCGGACGCGCCGGCGCGCATCGCGTCCAGTTCGCAGAAGCGCGCCTGGCTGCCGTCGGCCAGCCAGGCGTCGATGGCCAGCACGTTGTGCACCATATTCCCGTAATACAGGCTGCGCGAGCCGCAGGAATTGTTGCCGGCCATGCCGCCGAGGGTGCACTGGGCGGCGGTAGAGACGTCCACCGGAAACCACAGCCCGTGCGGCTTGAGCCAGGCGTTCAGGTGGTCCAGCACGATCCCGGGCTGCACCGTAACCGTCATCGCGTCCTTGTCGAAGGCGATCACCTGGTTCAGGTATTTGCTGTTGTCGAGGACCAGCGCGGCGCCGACCGTCTGCCCGCACTGGCTGGTGCCGGCCCCGCGCGGCAGCACCGGCACCCGGGCGTCGCGCGCGATGGCCAGCGCCAGCGCCACGTCGCCGGGGGTGCGCGGCACGAACACGCCCACCGGCTCGATCTGGTAGATCGAGGCATCGGTGGCGTAGCGCCCGCGCGAGCCGCGGTCGAACAGTACCTCCCCTGTCGTTTCCTTGCGCAGCCGGCCGGCCAGTTCCTGGCTGTCGATGCGCGCCTGCAGGCCGGCGGAAAGCAATACGCTGGAAGGTACTGAATCGTTCATGTCATGGGGCTCCGGGTGGGGTGTCGTCGGGCGTCTGCGACGCTGCGCGCAGCACGGCGAGCACCGCGTCGCGCTTGTTGCGCAGGTGCTGCAGCAGGATCTGGCGCAGGGCCTCGCCGTCGCGCTTCTCCAGGGCGTCGAGCATGGCGCCATGCTCCCTGACGGCGGTATCCCATTTGTCCTGGTTGAAGTTCGAGCGGAAGCGCAGGCTCTGGATGCGCGCATTGATCTGCTGGTAGGTTTCGGTCAGCACCGCGTTGCGCGCCATCGCGTTGAAACAGTCGTGGATCGCGTGATTCAGCTTGTAGTACGTGGGCAGGTCGCGCCGCGCGTGGGCCGCCATCATCTCGTAATGCAGGGCCCGGACCTCGGCGATTTCGGCATCGGTGGCGCGGGCGCAGGCCAGTTCGCCCGACATTCCTTCCAGCGCGCCCATCACTTCGAAGGTCTGCTCGATCTCGGGTACCGACATCTGGGCGACCACGGCGCCGCGGTTGGGCTGCAGCACGATCAGGCCTTCGACCGCCAGGGTCTTGAAGGCTTCGCGCAGCGGCGTGCGCGAGACGTTCAGCTGCTCGCACAGCATGCGTTCGTTGAGGCGGGTGCCGGGGGCGAGCACGCCCTCGACGATCATGTCGCGCAGACGCGCACCGACGGCGGCGGACAGGCCGAGGCGGTCGATGCTGGCGATGACGGGTGGAGTTGCAGGATTATTCATAGTTCCAAAATTGTATACCACATACAAATCCTCATACCAGCACACCCTGTCTATCCTGCTAGGGAATGATGGGGGAAAATGCAATCCGCATTGACTTGGTTTTAAGTTTGAATATTGTATACAAAACGTTCTCGCCATTTTCTCACCACGACAGGGTCCCACATGGTCAAACTGAACTCCCATCCCGCCGGCCGCCACTTCCTGCAAATTCCCGGCCCTTCCACCGTCCCCGACCGCATCCTGCGCGCGATGGACTATCCGACCATCGACCATCGCGGGCCGGAATTCCAGGCCCTCGGCAAGAAGGTGCTGGCCGACGTCCGCAAGATCTTCCAGACCGGGAACCCGGTCGTGATCTATCCGGCCTCCGGCACCGGCGCCTGGGAAGCCGCGCTGGTGAACACCCTGTCGCCCGGCGACACCGTGCTGATGTATGAGACCGGCCACTTCGCCACCCTGTGGAAGAAGATGGCCGACAAGCTCGGGCTGAATGCCGAATTCCTCGGCGGCGACTGGCGCCGCGGGGCCGATGCCGCCGCCATCGAAGCGCGCCTGGCCGCCGACCCGCGGCACAGCATCAAGGCGGTATGCGTGGTGCATAACGAAACCTCGACCGGCGTCACCTCCGACATCGCCGCCGTGCGCCGCGCCATCGACCGCGCCGGCCACCCGGCCCTGCTGCTGGTCGACACCATCTCCTCGCTCGGCTCGATCGACTACCGCCACGACGAATGGGGCGTGGACGTCACCGTCAGCGGTTCGCAGAAAGGCCTGATGCTGCCGCCCGGCCTGTCCTTCAACGCGGTATCGAACAAGGCCATCGCCGCCTCGCGCCAGGCCAGGCTGCCGAAAGCCTACTGGGGCTGGGACGAGATCCTCGAAGCCAACAAGAACGGCTTCTGGCCCTATACCCCGGCCACCAACCTGCTCTACGGCCTGTCCGAAGCCTGCGACATGCTGCTCGAGGAAGGCTTGCACAACGTGTTCGCGCGCCACCAGCGCCATGCGGCCGCCACCCGCGCCGCGGTCGAGGCCTGGGGCATGGAGATCCTGTGCCAGAACCCGGCCGAGTACAGCGGCGTGCTGACCGCGGTCGTGATGCCGAAGGACGCCTCGGGTAACTACGCGAATGCCGACGCCTTCCGCAAGGCCGTGCTGGACAACTTCAACATGTCGCTGGGCCAGGGCCTGACCAGGCTGTCCGGATGGGTATTCCGGATCGGCCACCTCGGCGACTTCAACGACCTGACCCTGATGGGCACCCTCGCCGGTGTCGAGATGGGCTTCGAGGTGGCGGGCATCCCGCACCGCAAGGGCGGCGTACTGGCCGCCATGCAATACCTGACGGCGACCGCCCCACGAGGGAAGCACGTCGAGACCCTGGCCAAGGCCGCCTGACGAGCGCCGCGCCGCACCCAAGAAAAAATCAGACAGGAGACACCACATGAAAGCAAGCCGTGCCACGACGCAGGTGCTGTTACTACTCTGCGTGATGTACCTGATTACCTATGTAGACCGCGTCAACGTCAGTACCGCCGCCGCCAGTTTCGGCAAGGAGTTCGGGCTCAGCAAGACCCAGCTCGGCTTCGTGTTTTCCGCCTTCGCCTATCCCTACCTGGTCTTCCAGATCATCGGCGGCTGGCTGGGCGACAAGTTCGGCGCGCGCAAGACCCTGACCGTCTGCGCCGTGGTGTGGGCCGGCGCCACCATCCTCAGCGGCCTGGCCACCGGCCTGGTCTCCCTGTTCCTCGCCCGCATGCTGCTGGGCCTGGGCGAAGGCGCCACCTTCCCCACCGCCACCCGCGCCATGGCCAGCTGGTTCTCGGCCGAGAAGCGCGGCTTCGCCCAGGGCATCACCCACGCCTGCGCGCGCCTCGGCAACGCCGTCACCCCGCCGCTGGTGGTGGCGCTGATGGCCGCCACCAGCTGGCGCGGCTCCTTCATCATCCTCGGCTGCATCAGCCTGCTGTGGGTGCTGTGGTGGGCGATCAGCTTCCGCGACAACCCGGCCGACCACCCGCACATCACGAAGGACGAGCTGGCCGCCCTGCCTGAGTACAAGCAGTTCAAGGACCGTCCGAAAGTCCCGTGGATGCCGCTGTTCCGCCGCATGTCGCCGGTGACGATCACCTACTTCTGCTACGGCTGGATCCTGTGGCTGTTCCTGAGCTGGATTCCGCAATACTTCCTGCACAACTACCAGCTCGACCTGAAGAAGTCGGCGATCTTCTCGGCCGGCGTGTTCCTGGCCGGCGTGGTCGGCGATGCGCTGGGCGGCATCGTCTCCGACCACCTGCTGAAGAAGACCGGCAACCTGAACACCGCGCGCCGCAACGTGGTCGTGATCTGCATGCTGCTGACCCTGGCCTCGCTGGTGCCGCTGATGTTCGTGCACGACCTCGTGATCTCGGCGGTGTGCCTGAGCCTGGGCTTCTTCTTCATCGAATTCACCATCGGCCCGATGTGGGCGATCCCGATGGACATCGCGCCGAAATTCTCCGGCACCGCGAGCGGCATGATGAACACCGGCTCGGCCCTGGCCGCCATCATCAGCCCGCTGTTCGGCGGCTGGCTGATCGACAAGACCGGCAACTGGGACACGCCCTTCATCTTCTCGATGGCGCTGATGGTCGTCGGTTCGATCACCGCCTTCGCCATGAAGCCGGGCAAGCAGTTCGACGAAACCGCGCACGGCGCGCTGCAGCCGCAGCCCACCGTCGCCGTCTGAGCCCCGGCAGCCGGCCGCGCCGCACGGGCCGGCCGGCTGCCCAGCCAAGCGCATAAAGGAGATCCATGAACAAGGGCCAAGTACAACTGAGCGTCCGGAACGGCATCGCTTCCATCCTGATCGACCGCCCGGAAGCGCGCAATGCCATGACCTGGGCCATGTACGAAGAGCTGGGCCGCATCTGCGACGAGCTCTCCGAACGCGCGGACGTGCGCGTGACCACCTTCCGCGGCGCCGGCGGCGAAGCCTTCGTGGCCGGCACCGACATCGAACAATTCAAGGCCTTCGAAGGCGGCGACGACGGCCTTGCCTACGAACGCGTGATCGACCAGCGCATCGGCCAGATCGAAAAACTGCCGATGCCGACCGTCGCCATCCTCGACGGCTGGACCATCGGCGGCGGCCTCGCGATCGCCGCCGCCTGCGACTTCCGCATCGCCGCCCCCACCGCATCCTTCGGCGTGCCGATCGCGCGCACGCTCGGCAACTGCCTGTCGATGGCGAATACGGCGCGCGTGGTCGCGGCCTTCGGCGTGGCGCGCGCCAAGCGCATGCTGCTGCTGGCCGACCTCCTCACGGCCCAGGAAGCCTTCGACTGCGGCTTCCTGACCGAGATCGCCGGCGCCGGCGCCGGCGCCCTCGACGATGCCGCCGACAAGCTGTGCGCCCGCCTCGAAAGGCTGGCGCCGGTGACCCAGCGCGTGTCGAAGGAAGCGATCCGGCGGGTGGTGGCGGAGACCGTCCCGCAGGGCGACGACCTGGTGGCCGCCTGCTACGGCAGCCGCGATTTCAAGATCGGCGTGACCGCCTTCCTCGACAAGCAGAAACCGGCCTGGTCCGGCTCCTGAACACGACAACCATGACAAGCACACACACCACTCCCCATCCGGGACCGCTGACCGGCATGCGCGTGCTCGAACTCGCGCAGATCATGGCCGGGCCCACCTGCGGCATGATGCTGGCCGATATGGGCGCCGACGTCGTCAAGGTCGAAAAGCTCCCCGGCGGCGACGATTCGCGCGGCTACCGCGAACCGCGCATCAACGGCGTCTCGGCGCCCTTCCTGATCCTCAACCGCAACAAGCGCGGCATCGCCCTCAACCTGAAGCATGCGAAGGGGCGCGCGATCCTGCTGCGGATGGTGAAGGAAGCCGATGTCCTGACCGAGAACTACCGCCGCGGCACGCTGGAGCGACTGGGCCTGGGCTACGACACCCTCAAGGAGATCAATCCGGGCCTGATCTACTGTTCGGTGTCCGGCTACGGCCGCGACGGCCCCTACGCGGACAAGGGCGGCTTCGACCTCATCGCCCAGGGCTTTGCCGGCCTGATGTCGGTGACCGGCGAACCCGGACGCCCGCCCGCCAAGACCGGCAACTCGATCGCCGATATCAATGCCGGCATCCTGGCGGTGGTCGGCATCCTGGCCGCCTATGCGCACAAGCAGAAGACCGGCCAGGGCCAGGTGGTCGACACCTCGCTGATGGAAGCGGCGCTGCAGCAGACCTACTGGCACGCGGCGATCTATTTTGCGACCGGACAGTCTGCCGGCCCGACCGGCTCGGCCCACCTGCTGACCGCCCCCTACCAGGCCTTCCAGGCCAGCGACGGCTGGATCAATATCGGCGGCGCCAACCAGGCCAACTGGGAACGCATCGCCGACGTGCTGGGCCACCCGGAATGGCGCGCGGATCCGCGCTTCGCCGACAATGGCGCCCGCATGCGCAACCTGGGCGTCCTGACGGATGCGATGGCCGCGGTGCTGAAGACGCGCTCGCGCGACGAATGGATCGCCGCCTTCGACGCCGCCGGCGTGCCGGTCGGGCCGGTGCACACGATCGCCGAAGCGCTCAGCCATCCGCAGGTGGAAGCGCGCGGCATGGTGGTCGAGGTCGCGCATCCCCAGGCCGGTACCACGCGCGCACTCGGCTGCCCCGTGCATTTTTCGGCGACGCCCACCCGCGTCGACCGCCATGCGCCGATGCTGGGCGAGCACTCGCGCGAACTGCTCAGGGAGTATGGTTACGGCGACGCCGAGATCGACGGTTTCGCGGCCGAGGGCGTGATCGAGGAAGCCCGGCTGGATTAGGCGCTGCTGTACAATCACCCCATCCGAAGAAAACGATGATGGGGCTTCTTGATGGTGCAGGACCTGCGTGCCTGGGTTCGTATGCCTTCCGGCAAACGGCTCGATTTGCTGAATCCCACGCCCTTCGACTGGGACGACGCCGACCTGGCCCTGGGCCTGGCCCGCACCTACCGCTGGGGCGGGCACTCGGCCTGGCCTCTGCCCCTGTCGGTGGCCCAGCACTCGATCTGCGTGATGCTGCTGCGGCGCGCCGCCTCGCCGGTCCCGCTATCCCCCGTGATCGCCTTGCGCGAACTGCTGCATGACGCCGAGGAAGGCCTGCTCGGCTTCGACGCCGTGTCGCCGCTCAAGCCCTTCCTCGGGGAAGGCTTCAAGGCGCTCACGCAAAGACTCGAACACATGGTCTTCCTGCGCTACGGCCTGCCGGCCTGGACGCCGTCCGAACACGCGAAGCACAAGCAGGCCGACCGCCTGGCCGCCGCCAGCGAGGCCGTCCACGTGGTCGGCTGGAAGGAAGAAGAGGTGCGCAATACCTTGAAGATCCGCGCCGCCGTGCTGGAAGAGGATCCGCTGGCGGCGCGCTACCGCTGCCGTCCCTGGGAGCCATGGCCGCCGACCGTCGCGGCCGAGCGTTTCCTGGCCGAACTGGACCATCAGAGGCGGCTCATCGATGCCGAAGATGTCCGTGACTGAGGCCCTCGACGCCGCCATCGCCCGCGCCGCCGCGCTGATCCGCGACGCCGACGCCCTGCTGATCGGTGCCGGCGCCGGCATCGGCGTCGATTCCGGCCTGCCCGACTTCCGCGGCGACCACGGGTTCTGGCGCGCCTATCCGCCGCTGGCCGAACTCGGCATCCGCTTCGTCGAGATCGCGAACCCGCGCAGCTTTGCCCGCCATCCCGAGCTGGCCTGGGGCTTCTACGGACACCGGCTGGCGCTCTACCGCGACACGGTGCCCCACGAAGGTTTCACGATCCTGCGCGAACTGGGCGCGCGCCTGCCGCTGGGCGCCTTCGTCTTCACCAGCAATGTCGACGGCCAGTTCCAGCGCGCCGGCTTTCCCGAGGAGCGGCTGGTCGAATGCCACGGCTCCATCCACCACCTGCAATGCAGCCGCCCCTGCGGCGACGCGATCTGGCCGGCGGACGCGGTCCGGCCCGAGATCGATCCGGCTGATTGCCTGATGCGCCCGCCGCTGCCGGCCTGCCCGCATTGCGGCGCGCTGGCGCGGCCGAACGTCCTGATGTTCAACGACGGCGCCTGGCTGGACGAGCGCACCGAGGCGCAGTACGACCGCTTCGAGGCCTGGCTGGCGCAGGCGCGGCGCCTGGTCGTGGTCGAACTCGGCGCCGGCACCGACGTGCCCTCGGTGCGGCGCATGTGCGAGTCGCCGGGCGCGCCGCTGGTCCGCATCAATCCGCGCGAGCCGCAGGTGAAGTCCGCACGCGACGTCGGCATTCCGGCCGGGGCGCTGGAAGCCTTGCGGCGCCTGCGCCAACACCTGGGCTGAGCCGGCTGGGGCAATGCGACCGGCGCAAGAATTGATCTTACGAAAATGCTAAGTCTTTTCTCAAGTTCGGGGCCTAAATGCTTGATTCCACAGCCTTTATTTTCATATCCACAGGAAATGTGGATAAGGTTGTGGACAAGCGCCTCTTGACAAGCCGGGAGCGCAGTATTGATGCGGGTTTCAACAAATTGCCCGTTCAACAGGCAAAATCTTAGGCCCGTAAAATCAAGGACTTAGCTTAGCCTCGGTTTTATATAAGACATGGCTATGCGGCAAATTCCTACAAGGGTAGGACACGGGGGATAACTCACCCGGACTCCCCTGAAAAGCGCCGCATTTCCACCTTATTTCCAGCGATCTCGCGCCCGCTCGCGTACCAGCATCCTCACCTCGTCCGGCATCGGTTTGCGGCTGTGCGGCGTCTCGGCGTTGACCCATACGCATTCCTCGTAATGCTTCAGCATCGCCGGGCTGATGAAGCGGGTGCGCTGGGCGTAGACATGCCGGTCGCCCATCTGCGCCTGCTGCTTGATGAAGAAGCGGTTCGGCACCACCAGGTGCAGCTGCTCCTTGGCGCGCGTCATCGCCACATACAGCAGGCGGCGCTCCTCCTCGATGTCGTCGCCGCTGCCGGTGGCCATGTCGGACGGGATGCAGCCGTCGACCACGTTCAGCACGTGCACCGACTTCCACTCCTGGCCCTTGGCCGAGTGGATGGTCGACAGGATCAGGTAGTCCTCGTCCAGCAGCGGCGGGCCGGCGCGGTCGCTGGTCGCTTCCGGCGGATCGAGGGTCAGCTCGGTCAGGAAGGTCTCGCGCGAGCCGTAGCCGCCGGCCAGCGCCACCAGCTGCTCGAGATCGGCCGCCCGTACCGGGGCGTCGTCATGCAGGCGCTCCAGGTGGGGCTGGTACCAGCTGCGCACCAGCTCGATGTCCATCGGCCAGCGCAACCCGGGCGTCCGCAGGCTGCGGAACAGGGCCACGAAGGGATCCCAGTCGCCCTGGGCGCGCGCCGGCGCATCGAAGGCTTCCACGGCGGCCAGGGGATCGGCGGCTTCGCCCACCGCATCCAGCAGGCGCGCCGCGGTGGCCGGGCCGATGCCGGGAATCAGCTGGGCGACGCGGAAGCCGGCCAGGCGTCCGGCAGGGTTCTGGGCGAAGCGCAGCACCGCGAGGATGTCCTTGATATGGGCCGCCTCCAGGAATTTCAGGCCGCCGAACTTCACGAAGGGGATGTTACGGCGCACCAGTTCCAGCTCCAAGGCGGCGCTGTGGCTGGCGGCGCGGAACAGCACCGCCTGCTGGGTCAGCCTGGTGCCGGCTTCACGCTGTTCCAGCACGCGGTTGCAGACCCAGCGCGCCTGCTCGGCCTCGTCCGGGATCAGCACCAGCTGCGGCCTGGCCGTCGATGCCTTGTCCGTCCACAGCGTCTTCGCATGGCGCTCCAGCGCGGCGGCGATCACGGCGTTCGAGGCATCCAGGATCGGCTGCGTCGAGCGGTAGTTGCGGTCGAGGGTGAGGACGCGGGCCGGCTGCGAGAAGGCTTGCGGGAAGTCGAGGATGTTGCGCACCGTCGCCCCGCGGAACGAGTAGATCGATTGGGCGTCGTCGCCGACCACCATCACGCCCTGCCCGTCCGGCTTCATGCCCTGGAGGATGGCGGCCTGCAGGCGGTTGGTGTCCTGGTATTCGTCGACCAGCACGTGGTCGAACAGCGCACCCAGCTCCGGCCCGAGTTCCGGGTCGGACGCCATCTCGGACCAGAACAGCAACAGGTCGTCGTAGTCGAGCACGTTCTGCTCCTGCTTGGCGTCGACATAGGCGCCGAACAGGCGCTTCAGCTGCTCTTCCCATTCGCTGCACCAGGGGAAGGTCGACTGTAGCACCTCGCCGAGCGCGTCCTGGCTGTTCACCACGCGCGAATAGATGGCCAGGCACGTAGCTTTCAAGGGAAACCGCTTCTGCCCTCCCGTCAAGCCGATATCCTGGCGCACCATGCCCATCAGGTCTTCGGAATCGCCGCGGTCGTGGATGGTGAAGGAGGACTCCAGCCCGATGCGGCCGGCGTACTCGCGCAGCAGGCGCGCGCCGATGCTGTGGAAGGTGCCGGCCCAGGGCAAGCCGGCCACCGCCTGGGCCGAGGTGCCGAAAATGCGCTGCAGGACGCCGCCGGCGCGCTGCACCATCTCGTTGGCGGCACGCCGCGAAAAGGTCAGCAGCAGGATGCGCTGCGGGTCGGCGCCGGACTGGATCAGCCGGGCCACGCGGTGGGCCAGCGTATTCGTCTTGCCCGAGCCGGCGCCGGCAACGACCAGCAGCGGCCGCGGCATCGGCGCGCCGACGTCGTGCTCGACGGCCGCGCGCTGTTCCGGATTCAGGGACGCATAAGGGTCGGGCAGCGGTTCATGCAGCGCGGGTTCGGAAACGCTGGGGTCGGCGGTATCGGGCATAATGCGACAGGTCTGGAGATGCCAGAACTGTACATTTATCCAGTAGAGTTAGGCAAGTCCCATACGCTGGCCAGGCTTGTTCAGATATCCACAAAATCTGTGCATAACCATGTGGAAAAGCACCCCCTTGACATGGCGGAAGCAAGGAATGATGCGGCTTTCAACAACTTGCCCATTGTGCGTGCAGCCTGTGAAGCACGCAAAATCAAGGGTTTACGGTGTCAAGTGGCGCACGATTCAAATATTTTTGCAAGATGCATTGCAGAAAAATTTGTGCATAACCACGACCCGCAAGAAACACTTAGAGCACCTAAGAAAAACTTCAGGGCAAGGCGCATCGTCGAAGACAGTACGCTAGTACGGCGAGACGATGCAACGCGGCCATGGAGGTTTTGTTAGGTGCTCGAGGGCGGGCGACGGCGTTCCGGCTCGCCCAGCACTCTTTCGATGACGGCGGGATCGATGTCCCGCGAGCGCAGGAATTCCACGGCCGAGATCGTGCCGTCGCGTGATTGCACGGCAAGGCCGAGATCGACGATGCCGCTGCGCTGCAGATCCAGGCGCTGGGTCAGGATAGTTTGCTCCATTGCATCTCCAAGTCGAATCGCGGCCGCTTGCCGCAGATGCAGTATCGGCCAGCTTAATGCCAAGTCAAGGAGAAATATCGCAGCCGCAAATGACAGGCCGATGACACGCAGTGTGCGCCGCCGCCGGGCCGCACGGCCTAGAATGGCCTCGTCAACCATCACCAGCGAGGACCCCATGACCATGACTCCCGATCCAGACCTGAAACCGGGCGACGAAGCCGAACCGGGCACTCCGGGCGCGGGCGAGGACCTGTGCGAGACCTGCGGCGGCAGCGGCAAGCTGGCCGACGGCAAGATCTGCCCGGAATGCGAAGGTTCCGGCCGCGTGATGCGCGGCATCGGCGGCGGCTAGACCTCAGCCATTGACGCATGGACAGGAGGGTGGGCGCAGCGCGATAATCCAGGCATGACCACCTCGCCGCATCCGCTGCCGGGGGCGCCCGGCTCCCCGCCCCGCCCGCAATCCCTGTCCGACCTCTTCATCTCCTTCACGCTGCTGGCCTTGCAGGGTTTCGGCGGCGTGCTCGCCGTCGTCCAGCGCGAACTGGTCGAGCGCAAGCGCTGGCTGACCCAGGAAGAATTCATCGAAGACTGGGCCGTCGCCCAGATCATGCCGGGCCCGAACGTGGTCAACCTGTCGCTGATGATCGGCGGCCGCTATTTCGGCCTGCCCGGCGCCATGACCGCCCTCGCCGGGCTGCTGGCCCTGCCGCTGGTGCTGGTGCTCACCCTGGCGGTGCTGCACGACCGCTTTGCCGACAGCCCGCAAGTGGCCGGCGCCCTGCGTGGCATGGCGGCGGTCTCGGCCGGCCTGATCGGCGTCGCCGGCCTGCGCCTGGCCGCCGCCCTCGAGCGCAGCCCGCTGCCGAGGTCCTGGTGCATGGCCATCGCCGCCCTCGGCTTCGTGCTGGTGGCGCTGCTGAAATGCCCGCTGCCGTACGTGCTGCTGGGGCTGGGCGGCCTCGGCTGCGTCCTCACCTGGCGCCGCCTGGCATCATGAGCCCGGCGCACGAGACCGTCCACCTGGCGCTGGCCTGGTCCGACTGGCTGAACCTGTTCGGCCACTTCCTGCTGCTGTCGACGATGTCGATCGGCGGCGCGATCTCGACCTCGTCCGAGATGCACCGTTTCCTGGTCGAGCAGCACCACTGGCTGACCCAGGACCAGTTCAATGCCGCGATCGCCCTGGCCCAGGCCGCGCCCGGCCCCAACGTGCTGTTCGTGGCGCTGATGGGCTGGCACGTCGGCCTCAACGCCGGCAGCGTCGGCGCCGCCCTGTTCGGCGTGCTGGTCTGCATGGTCGGCATCATGACGCCCTCGACCATCATCACCTACAGCGCGGCGCGCTGGGGCCACCGCAACCGCGACCTGCGCGCCGTGCGCGCCTTCAAGCAGGGCATGGCGCCGGTGGTGATCGCCCTGCTGCTGTCGACCGCCTGGATCCTCGGCAGCTCGGCCGGCGGCGGACAATGGCGGCTGTGGCTGCTTTCGATCGCCGCCGGCGCCGTGATCTGGCGTACCCGGCTGCACCTGCTGTGGGTGCTGGCGGCCGGCGCCCTGCTCGGCGCGCTCGGCATCGTCTGAATGCCTGCTTCCATCCAGTGCAAGACCGCCGCGCAGCAGGCATACTTGCACTATTGTTCACCTATCGATGAAAAGACGATGACCGATCTTGCCCAAGCTAATGTACTCAGCGAACACGCCTGCTTCGGCGGCGTGCAGCGCTTCTACCAGCACGACGCCAAAGCCATCGGCCTGCCGATGCGCTTCTCCGTCTACCTGCCGCCCGGGGCCGAAGGCGGGAAGCTGCCGGTGCTGTTCTACCTGGCCGGCCTGACCTGCACCGAAGAAACCTTCATGATCAAGGCCGGCGCCCAGCGCGTCGCCGCCGAGCTCGGCCTGATCCTGGTCGCGCCCGACACCAGCCCGCGCGGCGCCGGCGTTCCCGGCGAGACCGACAGCTGGGACTTCGGCGTGGGCGCCGGCTTCTATCTCGACGCCAGCGCCGCGCCCTGGGCCCGCCACTACCGCATGGAGAGCTACATCCTCGAGCTGCGCGAACTGGTGCTGGCCACCCTGCCGGCGGACGCGGGCCGGGTCGGCATCTTCGGTCACTCGATGGGCGGGCACGGCGCGCTGACCCTGGCACTGCGCCATCCGGACCTGTTCCGCTCGGTCTCGGCCTTCGCGCCGATCGCCGCGCCGACCCGCTGTCCCTGGGGCCAGAAGGCCTTCGGCGGCTATCTCGGCCCGGACCAGGCGGCCTGGCGCGCCCACGATGCGAGCGAGCTGGTGAAGGATGCCGGCCGTGCGGTATTCCCGGACGGCATCCTGGTCGACCAGGGCCTGGCCGACAAATTCCTCGCGGAGCAGCTGTATCCGGAAGCCTTCGAGGAAGCCTGCCGCGCCGCCGGCCAGCCGCTCGAACTGCGCCGCCACCCCGGCTACGACCACGGCTATTACTTCATCTCGAGCTTCGTCGAAGACCATTTGCGCTTCCACCGCCGCAACCTGGCCTGAGTCCCAAAATTCCCTCCACACGCCCGCCGGCTGGCGGGCATCAAACCTGCTTGTGCGGCCCTTGAAATCGGTTTCCGGCCGCCCTATAAATGATGGTGCATCCATTTGTAATGGAGGTCATCATGAATCTCATCCGTAGAAACAATAGCCCGCTGTCCACCCTGCGCGGCGGCCCCATGGAAGACCAGTTCGGCCGCATGGTCGAGAGCATGTTCCAGGATTTCTTCGCGCCCCTGGCCCAGGGCGGGCGCTGGGCCGACGACGGCCTCGCCATGCCGCGCCTCGACGTCAGCGAACACGAGAAAGCCTTCGAAGTAAAGGCCGAGCTGCCGGGCGTCAAGAAGGAAGATCTGAAGGTCTCGATCGACGGCCAGCGCGTCACGATCGAGGGGGAATGCCAGCAGGCAAACGAACAGCGTGAGGGCGAACAGGTGGTGTATTCTGAACGTTCGACACGCAGGTACCAGCGCAGCTTCACGCTGCCTTCCGAGGTCGACGATGCCGGCGCCGAAGCACGGCTCGAGAATGGCATCCTCATGCTCACGCTGCCCAAGAAACAGGGTGGCGCGGCAAAGCGGCTGACCATCCAGTAGGCCCGCCGCAGCCAGGAGGCGCAGCACAGCATGACCGAGTTTCGCCACTTCAAGGACCGCAGACAGGCCGGCAAGCTGCTGGCCCGCGAGCTGCGTGAATATGCGGGGCGCGCGGACGCGGTCGTGCTGGCGCTGCCGCGCGGCGGAGTGCCAGTTGGGTTCGCTATCGCACAGCGGCTCGGCATCGAACTCGATATCCTTCTCGTACGCAAGCTGGGCATGCCCGGGCACGAGGAATACGCGATGGGCGCGGTCGGCAGCGGTGGCGTACGGGTGCTGCAGCCGGGCGTGCCTGGCCTGCTGGGCGTGAGCGCCGAACAGGTCGAGGCCGTTACCGCGCGCGAACTGGCCGAACTGCAGCGGCGCGAGCGTGCCTACCGTGGCGCCCGCAAGCCGCTGGCGCTGGCCGGGCGGACCGCGATCCTGGTCGACGATGGCGTTGCCACCGGTTCGACCATGCTGGCGGCGATCCGCGTGGCGCGCAGCTTGCAGCCGGCGAAGCTGGTGCTGGCGGTGCCGGTGGCGCCGCCGCAAACCCTGGCGGCGCTCGAGGGCGAGGTCGACCTGCTGGTCTGCCTGTCGGCGCCGCCGCTGTTCCGCTCCGTGGGCCAGTGGTACGAGGCCTTCGACCAGACCAGCGACGAGGAAGTACAGGATCTGCTGGCCGCCGCCTGGCATGCGCGGACGGCCGACCGACAACAACCAATGGAGGACGAACATCATGCAAAGACTGCCGACGCAAAGCACGACGACGACGGACACCGGGCTTGAACTTGCCAAATGGCTGGGCGGCGCCGCCGCCGGCGCCCTGTTGATGTACATGCTCGACCCCGACCGCGGCAGCGCACGCCGCGCGCAGTCGGCCGCCGCCGTGCGCAACGTCGGCTCACGCACGTCCGGCGCCATCGGCAATGTCTGGCACGGCAGCGGCAGCCGCATGGGCGCCGCCGCCGACGGGCTGATGGACTCGGCCAGGCCGGACGGCAGCATCGGTTCGACGATCTCGCGCGTGAAAAGCGCGGCCGGCGACATGATCGACGACACCGTCTCGAAGGCGAAGGACGTCATGGCCCGCGCATCCAGCGCCGCCGGCGACCTGGCCGACGACACGATCTCGAAAGCCAGGAGCGGAGTCAGCCAGGCCAGGGACAGCGACGGCTACGCCAGCGCCCGCAGCGCGGTCAGCCGCGCCGCCGACAGCGTCGCCGATTTCTATGACGACACCCGCAAGACCGCCGGCCGCCTCGGCAAGCGCGTGGCCGAGGAAGTGCGCGGCGACAGCGAAGGCGCCTGGAACCCGGCGATGCGCAACACCGCCCTGGTCGGCGGCGGCCTGCTGGCCCTGATGGGCCTGATGCGCCGCTCGCCGCTGACCGCCGTGCTGGGCCTGGCCGGCGCCGCCCTGCTGGCGCGCGGCGTCGCCAACCAGCCGCTGCGCAGCCTGGCAAGCCGCGGCGCCGCCGGTCTCGGCATGGCCAAGGGCTTGAGCCTGGGCATGGACCAGACCATCGACTTCGAGAAGACCGTCCACATCGACGCGTCGCCGGACGAGGTCTACCAGCAATTTGCGAATTACGAGAACTTCCCGCGCTTCATGTCCCACGTCGTCGAAGTGCGCGACCTCGGCCGTCGCCGTTCGCACTGGATCGTGAAGGGCCCGGGCGGTTCCGAGTTCCAGTGGAATTCCGTCCTGACCGAGCAGAACCGTCCGAACCGCCTGGCCTGGCGCAGCGAACCGGGCGCCGAGATCCCGCAGACCGGCTCGATCCAGTTCGAGCGCCACCGCGGCGGCACCCTGGTCACCATCCGCATGTCCTATACGCCGCCGGCCGGCGCCATCGGCCACGGCCTGGCCTTGCTGCTGGGCGCCGATCCGAAGTCCCAGATGGACGAGGACCTGGCGCGCATGAAGGCCTTCATCGAGCGTGGTTCGATGCCGCGCGAAGCCGCGCAGTCCGGCTGGATGAGCCGCCTGCTGCACTGAAGCGGAACCTGGCATCATGGCCAGCCTCGACCCCGTTGCCGCCATCCGCGCCGCCGCCATCCCCCTGGGTGGCGGCCGGCGCGACTACGATGAACTGCTCGACCTGGTGGGCGACGCCCGCTTCGTGCTGCTGGGCGAAGCCACGCACGGCACCCACGAGTTCTACGAAGAGCGTGCGCGCATCACGCAACGGCTGATCGAGGAAAAAGGCTTCCATGCCGTGGCGGTCGAGGCCGACTGGCCGGATGCCTACCGGGTCAACCGCTACGTGCGCGGCCAGAGTGACGACGCCGACGCCGACGCCGCCCTGTCCGGCTTCGAACGCTTTCCGAGCTGGATGTGGCGGAATACCGACGTCTCCGCCTTCGTCGACTGGCTGCGCGAGCACAATGCGAAACAGGCCGGCGGCAAGGCGGTCGGTTTCTACGGCCTCGACCTGTACAGCCTGTTCACCTCGCTGCGCGAAGTGCTGGCCTATCTTGACAAGGTCGATCCGCAGGCCGCGAAGATCGCGCGCGAACGCTACGCCTGCTTCGACCATTATTACGAGGACAGCCAGCACTACGGCTACTCGGCCAACCTGGACCTGTCGGCCTCCTGCGAGGAAGGCGTGATCGAGCAACTGAACCAGATGCAGCGGCGCGCCTACGAATACTCGCAAAGGGACGGCAGCGAGGACGGCTTCTTCTACGCCCAGCAGAATGCGCGCCTGGTGAAGAATGCCGAGGAATACTACCGGACCATGTTCCGCGGCCGCGTCTCGTCCTGGAACCTGCGCGACAGTCACATGGCCGAGACCCTGGAAGCCCTTGCCCAGCACCTGTCGCGGCACGGCGAGCCGGCCAGGATCGTCGTGTGGGAGCACAACTCCCACATCGGCGATGCCCGCGCCACCGAGGTCGGCCAACTGGGCGAGTGGAATGTCGGCGAACTGGCGCGCAAGGCCTACGATGGCCAGACACGCTTGATCGGCTTTTCGACCTACGAAGGCTTCGTCACGGCGGCCTCGGAATGGGATGGCCCGGCCGAACACAAGCGGGTGCGTCCCGGCATGCCCGGCAGCTATGAGGAATTGCTGCACGAGACCGGCATCGAACGCTTTCTGCTGCCGCTCAGCGGCAACAATGCGGGCGACAGCCCGGCCCGCGAAGCCCTGATGCAGCGCCGCCTGGAACGGGCGATCGGCGTCATCTACCTGCCGCGCACGGAACGCCAGAGCCATTACTTCTCGGCCCAGATGGCGGTCCAGTTCGACGCCGTGATCCACATCGACCGCACCACGGCCGTCACGCCCCTCGATCCGGGCGGCGGCTGGCATTCGGAAGAGCCGCCGGAAACCTATCCGGGCGGATTCTGATTCGGTACGAGCTGGAGGCGGCCGGCGCGCGCCTCCAGCGCCTCCCGGTGCTCGCCGATCTCGCGGAAGATCGTCCCCGGTTCGGCCAGCTCGCGCGCGGCCAGCGCACGCATATCGTCAGGCTCGATGCCGTCCAGCGCCGCCGAGCGCAAGGCCGCCGCCTCGACGGCTCGCTCCAGTCCCTCGAAGGTCGCGGCGCATAGCCAGACGTCCTTCATCGCATTGGCCAGCTCGGCCGCCAGCCGCGGCGCGGCGCCCAGCGGCGGGAACAGCGGCAGGCTCGCCGCCAGTGCGTTCAGGTCGCCGATACGCGCCAGGGGATCGGGTAGGTAGCGCTCGGCGCGTTCGAAGTCGCCGGCCGCCACCATTGCCGGCAAGGCCGTCCAGGCCGCCTGCCGCGCATCCTCCGGCATCGCGCCTTCCATGTGCACGAACAGGTCGACGGTCGACTGCGGATCCGCCAGCGTCTTGTTGATGCCGGCAATCAGCTGGAAACGCGTGCCGGGATAGCCGCGGCCCGAGCGGAACGTATTGTCGCCGTCCAGCAGCTGCCGGGCCTGGGCGTCGCGCGCGCGGGCCAGGGCATCGCGCGCCGGCGCGTACTCCCCGGCCAGCATTTCCCACTCGAACATCACGATGAACATGTTCTTGCCGGCGAAGGCTTCATCCTTGCAGACGCGGGCAAACAGTCCGATCAGGATCGCCAGCGTGTCGCCAGGACGCCCTTCCTGCCTGGCGGCGATTGCCCGGACCACGTCCGGATTCAATTCGATCATCGCTTCCCCTTGTCCGGACAGCCCGCCGGCGTATCGAAATGGCATCATCTTAGCCTGCAAAACGCCGTGTGTAATAAAACCTTGGTCTCGACGCCCCGCTTTGGTTTAGGATGTGCGTCGTTATGTTCTGGCAACTCGGAAACGGAAGACATGAGTAAATACACCTTGAGCGTCAACGGCAAGGCGCAGACCGTGGACGTCGAAGCGGATACGCCGCTGCTGTGGGCCCTGCGCGATACCATGGGCCTGGTCGGCACCAAGTACGGCTGCGGCGTCGGCGCCTGCGGCGCCTGCACCGTCCACGTGGACGGCCAGCCGGCGCGCGCCTGCCAGCTGCCGGTGTCCGGCATCGGCAAGCGCAAGATCACGACCATCGAGGGACTGGACGCGAACGCCGCCCACCCGCTGCAGCAGGCCTGGCAGGAACTCGACGTGCCCCAGTGCGGCTACTGCCAGTCCGGCCAGATCATGAGCGCCTGCGCCCTGCTCAAGCAGCATCCGCGCCCGACCGACGCCCAGATCGACGACGCCATGGCCGGCAACCTGTGCCGCTGCGCCACCTATGTCCGCATCCGCGCCGGCATCCACCGCGCCGCCGAGATCGCATCCACCGGAAAGGGCAAGAAATGAGCGCCCGCCAAGACGAACTGACATCCGCTCCCGTTTCCGCTTCGCGTCGCAGCTTCCTGCGCCAGTCCGCCGCCGGCGGCTCGCTGCTGGCCCTCGGCCTGTATGGCGGCGGCACCATCGCCGCCCTCGCCCAGGGCCAGGCCGGGGCCGCCACCGCGCAGTCGTCCGAGTTTTCGCCGAACGTCTTCATCCGCATCGCCCAGGACGGCGTCGTGACCCTGGTGTCCAAGCAGCCGGAAATCGGCCAGGGCATCAAGACCTCGCTGCCGATGGTGATCGCCGAAGAGCTGGAAGTCGATTGGAAGGACGTGCGCGTGGTCCAGGGCGACCTGAACCCGGCCTATGGTCCGCAGGGCGCCGGCGGCTCGACCTCGACCCCGACCAATTACGAGAACTTCCACCGCCTGGGCGCCACCGCGCGCACCATGCTGGTCCAGGCCGCCGCCCAGACCTGGGGCGTGCCGGCCGGCGAGTGCCGCGCCGAACGCGGCGCCGTGCTGCACGATGCATCGAAGCGCCGCCTCGGCTACGGCCAGCTGGTCAAGACCGCCGCCGCGCTGCCGGTGCCGGATGCGAAAGGCGTCCAGCTCAAGGATCCGGCGACTTACCGCCTGCTCGGCACCCGCATCGGCGGCGTCGACAACGACAAGGTCGTGGCCGGCAAGCCGCTGTTCGGCATCGACGTCCAGCTGCCCGGCATGCTGTACGCCGTGTACGTGAAATGCCCGGTGCTGGGCGGCGCACCAAGGTCCGCCAACCTGGCCGCCATCAAGGCCATGCCGGGCGTGAAGGATGCCTTCATCGTCGAGGGCACCGAGAACCTGAACGGCCTGCGCCCGGGCGTGGCGATCGTCGCCAACAGCACCTGGAACGCGATCCGCGCGCGCAAGAAATTGCAGGTGCAGTGGGACGAAGGCGAAGGCGCGCACCACAGCTGGGCGGGCTTCCTGGCCCAGGCCCAGGCTGCGGCGAAACAGCCGGGCACGGTCACGATGCGCAAGGACGGCGACGTCGAGACCGCGCTGGCCGGCGCCGCCCGCACCGTGGAAGCGGCCTACACCTACCCCTTCATCTCGCACGCGAGCATGGAGCCGCAGAACTGCACCGCCGCCATCGATCCGAAGGACGGCAGCGTGGAACTGTGGGCACCGACCCAGAACCCGGGCGCCGGCCAGGCCCTGGTCGCCAGCACCTTCAACATCCCGAAAGAGAAGATCACCCTGCACATCACGCGCAGCGGCGGCGGCTTCGGGCGGCGCCTGTCGTCCGACTTCATCGTCGACGCGGTCGCCATCGCCCAGAAGGTCAAGGCGCCGGTGAAGCTGACCTGGATGCGCGAGGACGACCTGCAGCACGACCATTTCCGCGCCGGCGGCTTCCACTTCCTGCGCGGCGGCGTCGACGCCGCCGGCAAGCTGGTGGCCTGGCACGATCACTTCGTCACCTTCGCCAACCGGGTCGAGCAGAAGGAAAGCGACGGCACCACCGGCAGCGTGCTGCGGCCGGGCAGCGGCGCCAGCCTGTCGGGCGACGAGTTCCCTGGCCGCTGGGTCGCCAACTGCCTGCTGGAGCAGACCCCGCTCGAATGCCGGATCCCGATGGGACCCTGGCGCGCGCCGGGCTCGAACGTGTTCGCCTGGGTCTTCCACAGCTTCATCGACGAGCTGGCGCATGCGGCCGGCCGCGACCCGATCGACTTCCGCCTCGAGATCCTGGGCGACGCCGACATGGTGGCCGGCACCGGCGAACGCGGCGTGCCCTACAACGTTTCGCGCATGCGCAATGTCTTGACGTCCGTGGCCGAGAAGTCCGGCTGGGGCAAGCGCAAGTTCGCGCGCGGCAAGGGTGCCGGCGTGGCCTTCCACTTCAGCCACCGCGGCTATGTGGCGGAAGTGGCCGAGGTCACGGTGTCGAAGGAAGGCCAGCTGAAGGTGGACCGCGTGGTGGTGGTGAGCGACATCGGCGCCCAGATCGTCAACCTGTCCGGCGCCGAGAACCAGGTGCAGGGCTCGGTGATCGACGGCTTGTCCACGCTGATGTACCCCTCGCTGAACCTCGAGAAGGGCCGCATCGTGCAGAGCAACTTCCACGACTACCCGCTGCTGCGCATGCCGGACACCCCAACCAGGATCGAAACCCACTTCCTGAAGACCGACTATCCGGTCACGGGCCTGGGCGAACCGGTCTTCCCGCCGCTGGCGCCGGCCGTCTGCAACGCGATCTTCGCCGCGACCGGCAAGCGCGTGCGCGAACTCCCGCTCAGCAAGACCGACTTGAGCTGGAGCTGAGTTGGATGCGGCTGCCCTGCTCCGCCAGGCCGTCGCCCTGCACCAGCAGGGACGGCTGGAGCAGGCGCGCGAACTCTACCGGCAGGTGCTGGCGCTCGATCCACGCCAGTTCGACGCCCTGCACCTGAGCGGGGTCATCGAACGCCAGCACGGCAATCCGGCGCAGGCCGTCGAGCTGATCCGGCAGGCCTTGGCGATCGATCCCCAGCAGGCGCGCGCCCACTGCAACCTCGGCGCCGCCTTGCAGGACCTGGGCCAGGCCGAGGCCGCGCTCCAGAGCGTCGAAACGGCGCTGCGCCTCGACCCGCGCTATGCCCTCGCCTGGAACAACCGCGGCAATACCCTGCGCCGCCTCGGCCGCCTGCCCGATGCGCTCGACAGCTACGAACGCGCGCTGGCCCTGCAGGCCGGCTATCCGGAAGCCTGGTGCCATCGCGCCATCGTCCTCAACGATCTCGGCCGCCATGGCGACGCCGCCGCCAGCGCCGAACAGGCCCTGGCCGCCCGCCCCGGCTATGCGGACGCGCTGCAGGCACTGGGCAACGCCCTGCAGGCGCTCGACCGCTTCGCGCAAGCCGTGGATGCCTACGACGCCGCGTTGGGAAGCGCGGTGCCGGCCCGCCAGGCCGAGATCTGGTGCGCACGCGGCGCGGCCCTGAAGAAGTCCGGCGAGCTGTCCCGCGCGCTGGACAGCTACGAACACGCCCTGCGCTGTCGTCCCGATTACGCGATGGCCGAGCACTACCGCGCCAACGCGCTGCGCGCGCTGGGCCGGCGCGACGAGGCGATCGCCGCCTATCGCCGCGCCCGCGAGCTGGGCGCCGACCCGGCCGGCATCGATTTCGCGCTGGCGGCGCTGGGCGAAGGCCAGCTGCCCGCTTCGGCGCCTGCCGATTACGTGAAGGGCCTGTTCGACCAGTATGCCGGCCACTTCGACCGTCACCTGGTCGAGGTGCTGGGCTACCGGACGCCGGAACTGCTGAACGCGCTGCTGCTGCGCCACCTGCCCGCCGGCCGGCCGCTTCCCTGCTTCGACGCCGTGCTTGACCTCGGCTGCGGCACCGGCTTGTGCGCGCCCTACCTGCGCCCGCTCGCACGCAGGCTGGTGGGCGTCGACCTGTCGGAAAAGATGCTCGACAATGCCCGCAGCCTGGGCCTGTACGACGAACTCGCGGCCGCCGACATCACGAGCTACCTCGAGCACACGGGACAAGGCTTCGAACTGGTACTGGCGGCGGACGTGTTCGTCTACTTCGGCGAGCTGGCCCCGGTATTCGCCGCTATCCGCCGCGTACTGCCGAAGGGCGGCCTGTTCGCCTGCTCGGTCGAAGCGATGGATGGCGCGGCGCGGCCCGGCGCCGCTTATGCGATCACCCCATCGAACCGCTTCGTCCACTCGCTGGCCTATATCGACAGGCTGGCCGCCGCGGCCGGCTTCACGGTCGAGGAAAGGTCCGACGCGGCCCTGCGCAGCGAGCACGGCATCGACGTGGCCGGCCATCTTGTCCTCATGCGCGCCGTTTAGACATTTGTGAAACAGCTGTAATTACACCAGCGAATACCTGCCGGCCAACGGCGCCTTCAACTGGAGTACCCGGATCGCGTCCGTCAAGATCGCGGGCTGCCAGTAAGGCAGCAAGGGACCGGCGTTAGGCCACCGACAGCGCCGTCATCCCGAACTCGCCCAGCCGCACCGGCACCGCACCGCGCGCCACCATGCGGTCGAGCGCGCGGGTGCCGTCGCCCGGCTTGACGTCCACCGCGCGCATCGCCTCCGGCACCACGATGGCGTCGAAGCCCTCTTCCAGCGCGTCGGTCACGGTATTCAGCACGCAGTAATCGGTGGCCAGGCCGCACACGGTGACACGGCCGACGCCGCGCGTGCGCAGCTGGGCCGCCAGGTCGGTGCCGGCAAAGGCCGAATAGGCGTCGACCGCTGCGGTGTCGGCCTTCGAGACGACGATGGCGTCGTCCGGCAGCGCCAGCTCGGCGGTGAATGCCGCGCCCGGCGTGCCGGCCACGCAATGCGGCGGCCAGGGTCCGCCCTGGGCCGTGAACGAGCAATGGTCGTTCGGGTGCCAGTCGCGCGAGGCATAGACCGGCAGGCCCTGTTCGCGGAACAGCTCGATCAGGTGGTTGATCGGCGCGACGACTTCGTGGCCGCTGGCGACGCCGAGGGCGCCGCCGGGGAGGAAGTCGACTTGCAGGTCGATGATCAAGAGGGCGTCGGTGTTATCAAGATGGATGGCGCTCATATTCATTCCACTGGTTTACGCACGTCATTCCCGCGAAGGCGGGAATCCAAGTTTAGCTGAACAGCCGGAACAGTGTTCGCTGTACGCACCGAACTTGGGTCCCCGCCTTCGCAGGGACGACGGCGTTAATGCCGATGCGCCGGATCCGGATCCAGCGCCCCCAGCCGGTCCAGGATCGCCGCCGCCCGCGCGGCCTGGGCCGCATCGCCGGCGTTCACCGTGATCTGGCAGTCGCGCACGTCGTCCTGGGCCACCGGCGCGTAGGTGTGGCTGTAGGCGGTCTTGCCCGTAACCGACGGGGCGTCGCCCACCGTGAAATTGCCCTGGACGGGGCCGGTTTCCTCGATGCGGACCGTGACTTCCACGTCGTCGGCCGGGATGCCGGCGGCGAGCAGCTCGTTGCGCGCCTCTTCGGCGGCGCCCGGGTGGATGAAGGTCCGCACAATCACATTTTCCATAGCCATGGCTTAGCTCCAACAAATGATTCGGTCCGGTCCACCGTACCAGAAACGGCCGCCGCGCGGCGCTCGCGCCGGTGCCGGTCGCGCGCAAGAATTGCCAAAAAATTATATGTGTGTCTCGTGCGTCACAATTTTTCAAAACTAGTACAATCAGGCAACACTCGAGTCAGAAGTGGCAAGAAACCCCGCCTTTTCAAATACTTACGGAGACAGACAAGAATGCACACATCGGCCCGGATCGCTTCCTCCCGTCCACTTGCCACCACCGCCATGCATGGGCGGGTGGAAGCCTTGCGTGCGGAGGGTCAGCCGGTCATCGATTTCTCGATCGCGATCTCGCACTTCCCGGCGCCGCGGCCGGTGCTGGACGCGGTCGCCCATGCGGTCGAATGCGAGCGCACCATGCCCTATACCAGCGTGGTCGGCGCCCTCGACGTGCGCGCCCGGCTGGCGGACAAGCTGCGCAAGGAAAACGGCATCGAGGCCTCCGCCTCCGAGATCATCGTCACCAACGGCGCCAAGCAGGCGCTGTACGAGGCCCTGTACACGATCGCCGATCCGGGCGACAGCGTGCTGATCTTCAAGCCGCACTGGCCGGCCTATGTCGCCACCTCCCAGCTGCTGGGCCTGCGCCCCATCCTGGTCGACCTGCCGGACACGATTACCCCGCAGTTGCTGGACAGTCTGGAAATCCCGAAGGTCGTCATCATCAATAACCCGCACAATCCGACCGGCAAGGTGTACACTCGCGACGAACTGGAACACATTCGTGCTTGGGTGGAACGTATTGGGGCAAAGGTGATCGTCGACGAAAGTTACGAGCACCTGATCTTCGAAGGCGAGCACACCAGCCTGGCCGCGCTGTGCGACTGGCGGAAGATCGGCGTGATCACCATCTTTTCCGCCTCGCAGAGCTACGCGATGATGGGTTGGCGGGTCGGCTTCGCGCTGGCCCCGGCCGATGTGGTCGACGCGATGCAGACGCTGCAGGGACCGATCACGGCCGCCGCGCCCCACCTCTCGCAGGTGGCGGCCGTCGCCGCTTTCGCCACCGGCGCGCCCCACGAGATGATGGCGGACTACCGCCAGCGGCGCGACCTGGCGGTGAAGCTGTTTGCCGAGGTCCCCTGGATCGTCATGCATGCGCCGGCATCCGGTCCGTACCTGTGGGGAGACGTGCGCAGCCTGACGATGGATACCGTCGGCTTCGCGGAGCGCCTGATCGAAGAGAAGAAAGTGGCCATCATGCCCGGCGACGCGCTGGGCGTACCGGGCTTTATCCGCCTCGGCTACATTTCCGACGACGTGGCGACGCTGCGCGACGGCATTCGCAGGATTGTGGAATTCGGCGATTTGAAGAATAGATAATGACATCTGGGTTGGGCCGCAGCTTCGCGCAGGGCCGTTTTCGCTTGAACAGCCTGCGCAGCAGGCTCATGTTGCTGGTCGCGCTGGCGATGATGCCGCTGGCGGTGATGACGATCCTGTCGGGCATCCGCGAGCGTCAACATGCCATCAAGGCGTCCGAGGAAAACCTGCGCCGCCTGACCGGCATGGCGGCGGCCAACGAGGCCCAGTCGATCGAGGGCGCGCGCCAGATCCTGGTCGACCTCGCGTCCGTGCCCGACCTGATGGGCGATACCGCGAAGTGCACCTCGCTGCTGTCGGATGTCCTCGACCGCAACGAGGGCTTCGTCAACTTCGGCCTGATCCAGCTGAACGGCGACGTCACCTGCTCCGCCGTGCCCCTGCTCCACCCGGTCAACCTGGGCGACCGCAGCCACTTCCGCCGCGCGATCTCGGAACGCCGCTTCATCGCCGGCGACTACGTGTTCGGCCGCGTGATCAAGAAGCACACCATCAACCTGACCTATCCGGTGATCGACCGCACCGGCAAGGTCCTGGCCGTGGTGTTCGCGGCGATGGACCTGGAAGGCCTGGACACCTTCATCAACGACATCAACCTGCCGCCCGGCTCGGTGCTGGCAACCGCCGACGCGCGCGGCACCGTGATCTCGCGCCGTCCCGACCCGGAACGCTATTTCGGCACCCGCCTGTCGCCCGCGACGCTGGAGGCGATGTCCACCGCCGGCCAGCGCGCCGTGACCATCCGCGGCGACGACGGCGTCGAGCGCCTGCATACCTTCGCCCGCGTCGGCGCCCCGGCCCTGACCGACTACACCGTCACGATCGGCATCCCGACCGACACCATCACCTCGGCCGCGCGCCACGACCAGCTGATGTCGCTGCTGGGCCTGGCCGCGACCACCCTGCTGGCCCTGCTGGCGGCCTGGCTGGTGGGCGACGTCCTGATCGTGCAGCGGGTGCGCAAGCTGATGGGCACCGCCGAGCGCATCGCCGCCGGCGACCTCGACGCCCGCTCCGGCATCGACTACGCCAACGAGGAGATCGGCAACCTGGCCCAGGCCCTCGACCGCATGGCCGCCTCGCTGCAGAAGAAGGAAGCGGCGCGCTCGCTGGCCGAACGCGAGCTGCGCGCCGCCGACCAGCGCAAGGACGAATTCCTGGCAATGCTGGCGCACGAGCTGCGCAACCCGCTGGCGCCGATCAGCACCGGCGCCCACCTCCTGAAGCTGCTCCACTCGGACAACTCCCAGATCACCCAGACCTGCTCGATCATCGTGCGCCAGGTCGACCACATGACCAGCCTGGTCGACGATCTGCTGGACGTCTCGCGGGTCACGCGCGGCCTGGTGTCGCTGTCGACCCAGGTGCTGGACCTGCGCCGCGTGATCGACGACGCCGCCGAGCAGATCCGCCCCTTGATCACCGCGCGCCGCCACCGCCTGGTGATCGACCTGCCGCCCGCGCCGGCCCACGTCAAGGGCGACCACAAGCGCCTGGTGCAGGTGATCGCCAACCTGCTGAACAATTCGACCAAGTACACGCCGGAAGGCGGCTCGCTGCAGCTGCGCCTGGACGCCGGCGGCGAGGAATACGTGCTGACGGTGCACGACGACGGCATCGGCATGGACCCGATACTGGTGGACCGCGTGTTCGACCTGTTCACCCAGGCCGAGCGCACCCCGGACCGCTCGCAGGGCGGCCTCGGACTGGGCCTGGCCCTCGTCAAGAGCCTGGTCGAGCTGCATGGCGGCAGCGTGTCCGCGTACAGCCCGGGCCCGGGCAAGGGCTCGACCTTCACGGTGCGCCTGCCGCGCTACAGCCAGGACGTGGTGCCGGCCGCGCAGCCGGCCGGCGAACGCGCGCAGAGCGGCGCCGTCCCGCTGCGCATCCTGCTGGTGGACGACAACGTCGACGCCGTCCACACCCTGCAGCTGTTCCTGCACTCGGCCGGCCACGAAGTCGAGGTCGCGTACTCGGCCGGCGACGCGCTGGAACTGGCCCGGACCATGGCGCCGGAAGTCTGCCTGCTCGACATCGGCCTGCCCGACTTCGACGGCAACGAACTGGCGCGCCGCCTGCGCATGCTGCCCGAGGCCAGCAACGCGACCCTGATCGCGATGACCGGCTACGGCCGCCAGCAGGACCGCGACGCCTCGATGGCGGCCGGCTTCGACCACTACCTCGTCAAGCCCGTCAATACGACCCAGCTGTCCGACATCCTGGCGGCCGCCGCGGAGGCCAAGGTCAGGAACTGAGCCGGGTCGAGCTGATCGGCGCAAAGCAACACCACACTCGGCCGCCGCATCCTTTATCATCGGGTTTTCGGATAGGGAGAACCTGATGGAGTCGGTCGAAGTCGTCCTCGCAATGCTGCTCGCCGTGGTCGCCAGTGGCTGGATGGGGCGGCTGCTGCCGTTCGCGATTCCCCTGCCGCTGATCCAGATCGCGCTGGGCGCCGTGATCTCGGGCGTGTTCCGCCACGGCGTGGCGCTCGATCCGGACTTCTTTTTCCTGCTGTTCCTGCCGCCGCTGCTGTTCCTGGACGGCTGGCGCATCCCGAAGGTCGGCCTGTTCCGCGACAAGGGCACGATCCTCGAACTGGCCTTCGGCCTGGTGCTGTTCACCGTGGTGGGCGCCGGCTTCCTGATGCACTGGCTGATCCCGGAGCTGCCGCTGCCGGTCGCCTTCGCGCTGGCGGCCATCGTGGCCCCGACCGATCCGGTGGCGGTGTCGGCAATCACGCGCAGGATCCCGGTGCCGCCGCGCCTGATGCACATCATCGAGGGCGAGTCCCTGCTCAACGACGCCAGCGGCCTGGTGTGCTTCCGCTTCGCCGTGGCGGCCGCCATGACCGGCACCTTCTCGCCGACCCAGGCCAGCCTGACCTTCCTGTGGGTGGCGCTTGCCGGCATCGGCGCCGGGGTCGCGGTCACCTGGGCCATCACGCGCATCCACGGCTTCCTGCAGCGGCGCTTCGGCGAAGACGAGGGCATGCCGATCCTGATCAACCTGCTGACGCCCTTCGGCGCCTACCTGGCGGCGGAACACATCGAGGCCTCGGGCATCCTGGCGGCGGTGGCGGCCGGCATCACCATGAGCTACGTTGAACTCGGCGGCTCGGCCACGCCGTCCACCCGCATCCGCCGCAACGTCATCTGGGACGCCCTGCAGTTCAGCCTGAACGGCGTGATGTTCGTGCTGCTCGGCGAACAGTTGCCCGACATCGTGCGCGAGGCCCTGCACCCGCCCGGCGGCGGTGCCCCCTACAACCCGTGGTGGCTGGCAGGGATGGCGCTGGCGCTCAGCCTGGGCCTGATCCTGCTGCGCTTCGTGTGGGTGTGGGTATCGCTGCGCCTGACCATCCTGAACCAGCGCCGCCTCGGGCACCAGGTGTACAAGCCGCGCAAGCGGCTGATCTTCGCGACCTCGTTCGCCGGCGTGCGCGGCGCGCTGACCATGGCCGGCGTGATGACGCTGCCGCTGGCCCTGCCCGACGGCTCGCCCTTTCCCGGGCGCCAGCTGGCGATCCTGCTGGCAAGCGCCGTGATCCTGGTCTCGCTGCTGCTGGCCAGCGTGATGCTGCCGCGCCTGCTGCGCGGACTCGAGGTGCCGGCCGAGACCGCGGACGCACAGGAAGAAGACAAGGCCCGCCACGCCGCCATCGTGGCCGCCGTGGAGGCGGTCGAAGAGAGCGGCCGCAAGCACAGCGGCGCTCCGGACGCCAACCTGCAGGCCAACGCCTGCGGCATGGTGGCCAACCTGTACCGCAACCGCCTGCGCGACATCCAGGTGAGCGACAGCGACGAGGTCCGGCCCGACTTCCATGCCAGCCGCAAGGCCGAGCGCGAATACCGGCTCACCGCCCTGCACGCCGAGCGCGACACCATCCTGCGCCTGGGCCGCCGCGGCGAAATCTCCGACGAGACGGCACGCAAGCTGCTGCGCGAGATCGACCTGGTCGAGGCGCGCTACCGGGAAGCCTGAAGGCCGCCGGCTTCAGTGGTGCAACTCTGGCCTCGGCGAGGCCTGGGCGGCCGGTTCGGGCAGGAAGGCCTGCACGGTCGCCGCGGTATCGGTCAGCGCCTGGCAGCGCACCATCTGGCCGTCGCGGAGCGTGAACACGTGCACCCAGGGCGAGTCGAGGCGGCGTCCGGTCGACCTCACCAGCCAGCTGGATTCGCCCATGGCCACCACCTTGTCGCCATCCGCGATGAAGTCCAGCGGTTCGAAGCGGAGTGCCTGCATGTTCTCGCCCAGCTTGGTAAAGAATTCGGCGAGTCCCCGCTTGCCGTGGAAGTGTCCCGAGAAGGGAACCAGTTCGGATTCCGGACTGATCCAGTCCGAATCGTCGCTGCAATGCGCGAGGATGCCCGGGATGTCGCCCTGCTGGAACATCCGGTACAGCTGCTGGACCATCTGTTTGTTTTCTTCGGCGTTCATGGTGTCTCTCCAGTGGATCGGCCTCGGACGGCAATCGCGGCTGGTCATGCCGGGGATGGTCGATCAAAGCAGCCTAGTACGCTTGCAGGAGAAGTCAAGCCAGCATTTCAGACGCTGGAATCCGCAGTTCGTCGCAAAATGCTGACTTTACTTTTCGTTAACAGTACATTATCTCTAGGGCAACAATTTTAATAACCTGGAGAAACGCGATGTTATCCATCAAGCAGCTCAACAAGACGTATGCCAATGGCGTCAAGGCCATCAACGATGTCAGTCTCGAGATCCCGAACGGCATGTTCGGCCTGCTCGGTCCGAACGGCGCCGGCAAGTCCTCGCTGATGCGCACCATCGCGACCTTGCAGGATCCCGATAGCGGAAGCATCCATTTCAACGGCCTCGACGTCCTCGCGAACAAGGAAGGCCTGCTGCGCCAGCTGGGCTACCTGCCCCAGGACTTCGGCGTCTATCCGAAAGTCAGCGCCGAGAAGCTGCTGAACCACTTCGCCGTCCTCAAGGGCCTGACCGCCAAGGGCGAACGCAAGGAAGCGGTCGAAGCCCTGCTGCACCAGACCAATCTGTGGGACGCGCGCAAGCGTTTGCTGGGCACCTATTCCGGCGGCATGCGCCAGCGCTTCGGCATCGCCCAGGCCCTGCTCGGCGCGCCGCGCCTGGTGATCGTCGACGAACCCACCGCCGGCCTCGACCCCGACGAGCGCAACCGCTTCCTCAACCTGCTGGCCAGGATCGGCGAGCAGGTGGTCGTCATCCTCTCCACCCACATCGTCGAAGACGTGACCGACCTCTGCCCGCGCATGGCGATGATCGCCAAGGGCACCGTGCTGCTGCAGGGCGAACCGCAGGCCGCGATCGACACCCTCAAGGGCCGCGTGTGGCGCCGCACCGTCAGCCAGGAAGCGCTGGCCGGCTACCAGGAACGCTTCAACGTGCTGTCGACCCGCCTGGTTGCCGGCCGCCCGCAGATCAACGTGTATGCCGAATCGCAGCCGGACGACGGCTTCACCAGCGTCGAGCCGGATCTCGAGGACGTCTACTTCCTGCAGGTCCGCAACGCCGGCCGGGCCGGCGGATCGGCGCCGGCCGCCGCCTCGCCCGCCGCCGCGGTCCCGGCTTAAGGAGCGGCCATGTTGAGAGAATTCTTCAGCTTCGAGCTGGGCACCCAGCTGCGCCAGCCCCTGCTGTGGGTCTGCGCGCTGGTATTCGGCGCCCTGGCCTTCGGCGCCAGCACCACCGACGCGGTCCAGGTCGGCGGCAGCATCGGCAACGTGAACCGCAATGCGCCGGTGGTGGTCGCCCAGATGCTCGGCATCTTCAGCCTGATGTCGATGTTCGTCGTCACCATCTTCATTGCCGGCACCGTGCTGCGCGATGCGGAAGTCGGCATCGCCGACATGCTGTTCGCCACCCCGATGAAGAAGCGCGACTACCTGGTCGGGCGCTTTTCCGCCGGCCTGGTAGCCTGCCTGTTCATCTTCGCCGTGATCGTCGCCGGCATGATCCTCGGGCCGCTGATGCCCTGGGTCGATCCGCAGCGCGTGGGCCCCTTCGCCGGCGCCGCCTACCTGTGGGCGCTGGGCGTGCTGGTGGTGCCCAACCTGTTCTTCATCGGCGCCGTGCTGATGCTGCTGGCCTCGACCACGCGCTCGATCATGCTGGTGTACGTCGGCGTGCTGGCCTTCTTCGTCCTGTGGGTCGTGGCCGGGAAGTTCACCGCGAACATCGACAACGAATGGATCGCCGTCCTGACCGATCCTTTCGGCATCCGCGCGCTGGGCCGCGCCACCCGCTACTTCTCGACCGCCGAGGCGAATGCCGGCCTGCCGGACATCGCCGGCTACATGCTGGCCAACCGCCTGCTCTGGACCGCCGTCGCGCTGGCGCTGTTCGGCCTGACCCTGGTCCTGTTCAAGCCGCAGCGCGCCGGCACCGGCAAGCGCCTGTTCGGCAAGGCCAGGGCACCGGCGACAAGCGCCGCCATGCCGGCCCACGTGGCGCTGCCGCGCATCGAACCGCGCTTCAGCGGCGCCACGCGCTGGATCCAGTGCTGGCATATCTTCACCTTCGATGCCGTGGCGGTGTTCAGGAGCGTGCCCTTCCTCGTGATGCTGCTGTTCGGCGTGCTGAACATGGTCGGTTCCGGCACCCAGATGGGCAAGATGTTCGGCACCTCCGTCTATCCGATGACCCACCTGATGGTCGAACTGCTGAACAGCAGCTTCAACTTCCTGCTGCTGATCATCGTGACCTTCTATGCCGGCGAGCTGGTATTCAAGGAGCGCCAGGTGAAGATTGCCGACGTCACCGATGCGACCCCGGTGCCGAACTGGGCGCCGCTGGTGGCCAAGAGCCTGGCCGTGGTCGGCGTGGTGCTGGCCTTCATGCTGGCCGGCGTGCTGGCCGCGATCGGCATCCAGCTGGTCAAGGGCGGCGCGCCGATCGAACCCCTGGTCTACCTGAAGGGCGTCCTGATTTCCGGCCTGCCCTTCGTCCTCATGGGCCTGTTCGCCGTCGTGCTGCAGGTGGTCACCAACAACAAGTTCATCGGCTACCTGCTGATGATCCTGCTGATGGTGTCGCAGGTCGTCATGGGCGTCGTGCACCTCGACCACAACCTGTACAACATCGACGGGCTGCCGCGCACGCCCTACTCGGACATGAACGGCTACGGCCACTTCATCAGGGGCTGGGCCTGGTTTGCGCTGTACTGGACCCTGTTCACGGTCGCCGCCCTCATCATCGCCCAGGCCTTCTGGGTGCGCGGGCTGTCGGTCGAGTGGCGGGCCCGCGCGCGCGAAGCCGGCCGCCGGCTGAAGGGTCCCCTGGGCGCGGCGCTGGCCGCGAGCGGCATCGCCTTCGCCGGGATGGGCGGCTGGATCTTCTACAACACGAACGTCCTGGCGCACTACGAATCCAGCGACGCAGCCAGGAACAAGCAGGCGCTGTACGAGAAGACCTATCGCAAGTTCAAGGACCTGCCGCAACCGAAGATCACCGATGTGCGCGCTGCGGTGGATATCTATCCGGACGAACGCCGCGTCATGATCAAGGGCAGCTATGTTTTGGAGAACAAGACCGGCCAGCCTATCGACGTGCTGCGCCTGCAGCTCAATCCGGACGTGGTCACTACCCTGTCCGGACTACCGGAGCACTGGGTCGAGCTGGACGACAAGCGGCTCGGCTTCCGCATCATCAAGCTGAATCATGCGATCCTGCCGGGCGGACACCTGCCACTCGACTTCACGGTCGACATACGCCGTCCGGGCTTCCAGAACAACGGCGAACCCGACACGATCAACCTGAACGGCACTTTCTTCAACAACCGCGCCTTCTTCCCGCTGATCGGCTACCAGCCCGACCAGGAACTCAGGGACCGCAACGACCGCCGCAAGGCCGGCCTGGGCGAACCGGAGCGCATGGCCAAGCTGGAGGACAAGGCGGCGCAAAGGAACACGATGTTCGGCGCGGATGCGGACTGGATCAATTTCGAGACCACCGTCTCGACCAGCGGCGACCAGATCGCGCTGGCGCCCGGCTACCTGCAGAAGTCGTGGAAGGAAAATGGCCGCAACGTCTTCCAGTACAAGATGGACCGGAAGATGATGCCCTTCTTCGCCTACCTGTCCGCCAACTGGCAGGTCAAGAAAGGCGACTGGCACGGCATCCCGATCGAGATCTACTACGACCGCAAGCACGCCTACAACGTCGACCGCATGATCTCGGCCACGCAGAAGTCGCTGGACCACTACACGGCCCAGTTCACGCCCTACCAGCACAAGCAGGTGCGGATCCTGGAATTCCCGAACTACGCCAGCTTCGCCCAGTCGTTCGCCAACACGATTCCGTTCTCTGAATCGATCGGCTTCATCGCCGACCTGCGCGACAAGGAGGATATCGACTATGTGTTCTACGTGACGGCCCACGAGATGGCCCACCAGTGGTGGGGTCACCAGGTGACGGCCGCCAACGTGCAGGGCTCGACCATGCTGATCGAATCGCTGTCGCAATACTCGGCGCTGATGGTGATGGAGAAGGAATACGGCCGCGGCCAGATGCGCCGCTTCCTGCGCTACGAACTCGATCGCTACCTGAGCTCGCGCGGCAGCGAGAAGATCGAGGAACTGCCGCTGGTACGCGTGGAGAACCAGCAGTACATCCACTACCGCAAGGGCAGCCTGGTGTTCTACCGCCTGCGCGACGAGATCGGCGAGGAAGCGCTGAACCGCGCGCTCAAGCGCTTCCTCCAGGACAAGGGCTACCAGGAGTCGCCGTTCACGACCTCCGCCGAACTGCTCGGCTACATCCGCGCCGAAGCGCCGGCCGACAAACAGGCCCTGATCACCGACCTGTTCGAGAAGATCGTCTTCTACGATAACCGCGTGCTCGAGGCGAAGGCCAGGCAGCGCCCCGACGGCCAGTGGGACGTGACCATGAAGCTGCACCTGGCGAAGATGGAAGCCGACGGCAAGGGCAAGGAAAGCGCTCGCGCCTATGACGAGCCGGTGGAAATTGGCGTGTTTGCGCGCGCCAAGGGAGCCAAGGAAGCGGACGAGAAGGTGCTGTTGCTGGAGAAGCGCAAGCTGTCGGGCGACAATCCGGTGCTGACCGTGACGGTGAAGGAAAAGCCCTTCGAGGTCGGGGTCGATCCATACAACAAGATGATCGACCGGGTGCCGCGCGATAACCGCAAGGAGGTCGGGTTCGACTGAGCACGGAATGGCTCAAAACGGCTCCGGTCGAGAAAGCGCGAGGATGACGGCGGCCATGTCCGCCGTGCCGTATCCGAGTTCCTCGGTGCGGGCAAACAGCGTGCGGCAGCGGTCGAGGAGAGGCGTCGCCATGCCGGCCGCGCGCGCAGCTTCGGCGATCAGCCGGGTATTCATGTGGACGTCGGCAACCGAGGCCTGAACCGCGTAATCCCGGTCGACCAGCTTGGCCAGCTTTATCCTCGATACCTTGCTGGCCATCGGCCCCGCGTCGACGATGGCGCGGAACACGCCCAGGTCGATGCCATGCCGTTCGGCGAAGTGGACGCCCTCCGCCAGTCCCGTGACCGTCGTGATGAGGAAGAGGTTGACGGCGAGCTTCATGTGCAGCGCCTGCGGCACCGCGCCGCAGACGAAGGTCCGCTCGCACATCGGCCGCAGCAGCGGCTCGACCTCGGCCACCGCCGCCGGATCGCCGGCCAGCATGCCGACCAGCGCGCCCTGCTCCGCCGGCACCCGAGATCCGGACACCGGCGCCTCGACATACCGGCCGCCCGCGCCAACGATGTCGGCTTCCAGCCCGCGTGAATAGTCGGGCGCCGTCGTGCCCATCTGGACGATGGTGCGGCCGCGGACCAGGTCCGCGAACCCGGGTCCGCCCCGCGACAGGACGGCGTCGATGGCGCCGCCGTTGGCGAGCATCAGGAAGACGATGGGCGCCTGGGCGAAGACCTCGGCCCTTGATGCCGCCGTACGTACCCGTCCTCCCGCTCCGGCCAGTGCTTCCGCCTTGTCCGGCGTGCGGTTCCAGACGACCAGCTCGGCGCCTGAACGCGCCAGGTTCATCGCCATCGCCGAGCCCATATTGCCCAGGCCAATGAAGCCCAGTCTCGTCGCCGGCCGCGGCGGATCGCACATGGCTGAAGCAGCGTGGGCGAGGGCTTCCTCGAGGCGGTCGTTCCCCCAGAACATCTCGCCGCCCGCGAAGAACATCGGCGCGCCGAAGATGCCGCGCTCCTGGGCCTCGGCGGCGCGGGCGCGCAGCGCGGCCTTGCAGGCATCGGTCCTGGCCGCGGCAAGGATGGCCTCGCTGTCGGCACCGAGGCCGGCGAGGATGCCGGCAATGAGGGCTTCGTCGCTTATCTCGCGGTCGTCCGCAAAATTGGCCAGCATGACCTGCTCGCAGAATGCGTCGAGCCAGGGCGCCCCCTCGCCCTGCAGCGCGACCCGGGCGGCGAGCAGCGCGTTACGCGGGAATACCGAGGGACGCTGCCAGCGCAGGCCATACCTGGCGCACTGCCGCTGCATGTCGCGCCACACGTAGTTGCCCTTCGCCGCCTGCAGCACGAAAGGCGAGGTTTCCCATCCCAGCGTCTTGAAGATCGGCCCGAGCATGAAGGGCCTCAAGCGGACCTGCACGCCGGCGTCGGCGGCGAGACGCCGTATCCGCATCATGCTCAGGTAGCTGTAGTTGCTGCCGAAGTCGAACCAGAATTCGATGGCGTTCATGCGGTGCTCCTTTCAGTCGAAGATGAGCAGGCAGCGGATCTCGATGCTCTCTCGCGGCGGCGTACCTGGCGGCGTGGCCGGATGCGCGAAGGCGGCGTGCGGCGTGTAGCAAGGCATATCTTCGGCCGAGTCGAACTGCTTGAATACCAGCACCTCGTCGAATTCCATGCCGTGAAAATAGGTCCATGCATGTGCGGGGTTGTACAGCAGCTCGAAGATTTCGCCGGTGCGGGTCGGATAGACGATATCGGCGGCGACGAGGTCGGTCGGGGCCACGGTGCGCGCGTCGCAGACGGCGAGCGGAGCGTCCAGCACCGGCAGGCGGGTCGTGCGCCAGAGATTGAGGATGGCATAACGGGACACCTGCCCGATGCCGTGCGTTTCCATTTCCAGTGCGAGCCGGCGCTGCGCCGACGCCGGCGTGAAATCACAGTGGACCCGCGTGGCGGCGCTCGGGCGCTGGCCCTCGCGCGCGCCGAAGGGCGACAGCGTGCCGGGCGCGCGCCGCCGCACGAGATGATCGAACACGATGGCCCGGCGCGCACCGCTCAGTGAGCGCGCGAGTTCCTCCATCTCCGGATAGTAGACGCGCACGATGGCTTCGCGTTCCGAGAAATCGCGCATCGCGCTCGGTGCGGCGCACAGCTGGAAGCCTTCGCGTGCCAGCGACGGCGCCTCGGCCCTGCCGCGGCCGTCGCGGATCGTCACGGGCATCGCGGCGTAGTAGCCGGTTTCCCAGGTATGTCCGCCCGGCGGCGCGAGCATATGCGTGACGGGCTTGTGAAGCGCGCTCTGGAGATACTCGAGCGTCGCGCTGACGGGCTCGATGTTGACGGGTGTCGGATGCATGCTGGTCCCTCGAAGGAATGATGTGGTCTGAAGCCTTCATTACACGACGATGCCGGGCGCCGTTCAAACGTTTAAAATGACCCCTTGGCATGCCGAACGAGCATGCGAGACCGACGATACCATCCGCCTGGGAGAGCTGACGAATGCCGAACCGCCTGATCGACTTGCCGCCCCTCGACCTCCTGCGCACCTTCGTCGCGGTCGGCCGCCGCATGAGCATCACGCTCGCCGCCCAGGACCTGTGCATCGTGCAGTCCGCCGTCAGCCGCCAGATCCAGGCGCTGGAGACGGCGCTCGATTGCCGCCTGTTCGTGCGCGCCTACCGGAGTATCGAATTCACGCCGGAAGGCCGGCACCTGTTCCGCTCCGCGGACCCGATGCTGGAACAGCTGGGCAGCGTGATCGGCTCCCTGCAACCCGCCGGCGAGCGGCCGTGCATCACGATCACCGCCACCATCGGTGTGACCGCATTGTGGCTGCTGCCCCGGCTGGGCGCCTTCCAGCGCAGGGCCGCCGACATCGACGTGCGGGTGGCCGCCACCAACCGCGTGATGGACCTGGAGCGCGACGGCATGGACCTGGCCTTGCGCTTCTGTCCGGACGCGCTGGCGCCGGAGGGTGCGATACGGCTGTTCGGCGAGGTGCTGGTACCGGTGGCCCATCCCTCGCTGGGCGTGACGGCGATCGAGGACCCGACGCAGCTTCGCGGGCAGGTGCTGATCGATTACGACGACAGTTCGCGGCCCTGGATGCAGTGGAAGAACTGGCTGCGGGCCGCCGGCCTCAAGAAAGGCGCCTCCGCAAGCGCCTCCGGAAGCGGGCGGCTGCTCTTCAACCAGTACGACCAGGTGGCGCAGGCGGCGCTCGCCGGACAGGGCGTGGCGCTCGGCCGCCTGGCCCTGGTCGGCAAGCTGCTTGCCGAAGGCCAGCTCGCGGTCGCCAGCAAGCGGCCGCCGGTGGCCACCGATCACGGCTACTGGCTGCTGGAGCGGCGCGGCGCCGGCAGCGATGCGCTGGCGGCGGTACGGGATTGGATCCTGGCCGAGGCAGAAGCGACGCATGCGGCGATAATCCGCCATCCAGGCGCAGTACAATCGGCACGAACGCTGCCGGCATCATCCTGAACATCCGCGCCTGAACTTACCTGGACAACCATGCCTGAACATCTCGCACCTCGACGGGCCTTGCTTGCCGGCGCCACAGGGCTGGTCGGAGGGCATATCCTCCGCGCCCTGCTGGACGACCCGACAGTGAGCGACATTCATGTGCTCAGCCGGCGGCCCCTCGCCGAAGCCGATCCCAGGGTGCAGGTCCAACTCGTGGATTTCACCCGCCTGCCGGCCTTGCCCGGGGTGGATGAGGTCTACCTGGCGCTCGGCACGACGATCCGGGTCGCGGGAAGCCAGCAGGCGTTCCGGGCCGTCGACCTGGACGCCAACCTTGCCGTGGCCAAGGCTGCCGCCGCGGCTGGCGCCTCGCGCGCCGGCCTGGTGAGCGCGGTCGGCGCCGACGCCGCATCGTCGGTCTTCTACAACCGCGTCAAAGGCGAACTGGAAGATGCGCTCAAGACCCTGTATCCGAACCTGTTGATCGCCCACCCCTCTCTGCTGCTTGGCGATCGGGATCGCCTGAAACAGCCGACGCGATGGGGCGAAAAGCTCGCCATGCCCTTTGCCCGGATGCTCGGTCCCTTCATGCCCGGCCGCTACGCGCCGGTCGAAGCCGGCGCCGTGGCGGCCGCGCTGGTGCGAACGCTTCCGCTGACGCGGGGCTTGAGGGTGCTTGCTTCCGACGAACTTGCGAGGATCGGCAGCGCTGCAAGGCCCGGGCCTTGAACTGGTGAGGACAGCTATTTCGCCGGTTGGCTCACCGGGGAAAGCAGCTGGCTGTGCCGCGCCGCCAGCTCCCGTTCGAGCGTGACATCGCGGCCATAGATATCCGCCGCAAAGCGCGGGCTTCCCTTGCCGTCGACGGTGGCGGTCGTATAGAAAAGCACCACGGGAATTGGACGCGCCAGGTCCACATGCCGGGTCGGCCCCGGCTGCAGCGCACCCTTGACGGCATCGGCATTCCACTGGCGCTGCCCGGCCAGCACATAGCGCGCCAGCGCAGCCGGGTCCTCGACCCGGATGCAGCCATGCGACAGGTCGCGCCGGCTGCGCTTGAACAGCTCGCGCGCCGGGGTCGAGTGCAGGTAGATGTCCATCGGGTTCGGCATCGCGAACTTGATCGCGCCGAGCGAGTTCTTCGGCCCCGGACGCTGCCGCAGCCGCGCCCGGCCTGACTGCAGGTCGGCGACGCTGGCGTTGGGCGGCACCGTCTCCAGCTCGTTCTGCTTCAGATAGGCGGGATTGCGCTGCAGCTTCGGCAGGATTTCCTTGTCGACGATGCTGCGCGGGACATTCCAGTAGGGGTTGAACTCGAGGTAGCGCATCTGGCCGACGAACAGCGGCGTTTCCGTCTTCGCGGAAGTGCCGACCACGACCCGCATCTCGAGCGGCGGCTCGGCGCTGTCCCGCGCTTGCGCCCACAGCCGGTAAGCCGGCAGGTCGACCACGATCAGCGGACCGGAACCGATGTCCGGCAGCCAGCGCAGGCGCTCCAGCGTCAGTTCGAGCTGGCGCACGCGCAGCGCCGGCGGCACATTGAGCGCGTCGATGGTGCCGCGGCCCAGCACCCCGTCCTCATCCAGGCCATGACGGGTCTGGAAGCGCCGCACGCCCTCTTTCATCCGCGCGCCGTAGTTGCCGTCGGGCGGCGCCGCCGTCTCGGGCGGCAGGTCGCCCAGCAGCACCAGGCGCTTGTACAAGGCCTTCGCATCCGCATAGGCGCCGCCGGGCGCGACCTTGGCCTGGGGTTTCGCCAGCGCCGGCCAGGGCTGCCTGGCCAGCTCGCGGTAATGCGCCAGCGCCGCCCTGACCTGCCCGTACTGCCTGAACTGCGGCTCGGCCGCCTGTACCGCCGCCTGCAGCTTGCCGGCGGCCAGCCCGGTGCGCAGGCGTTCGACCGGATCGTACTGCTTCAGGCGCGCATCGGGCAGGCGGGTGTGATATTCGGAACGCACGCGGCCGACGCGCAGGTCGGCCAGGTAGCGCAGCATCGCCGCCGTGAGGGCGACGTCGAAGCGGGCGGTGTCGGCTTCGCCCGCCAGCAGTTGCCGCTGCAGCGTATCGGCGCCGTAGTCGCGCGGGTCGAGGCCCTGCACCCTGGCCTGGCGCAGCACCCACAAGGCGGCCGCGGCGGTCGACGTCGTCCAGGCCGGCGCGTACTTGCGCGGGGCGTAGAAACGGTCGAGCCAGCCGCGTTCGTCGTAGGGCCCCGCCGGCGTGGCCGGCGACTGCGCGGCCTGGACGGCCAGGCTGCGGATGGTGGCGGGGACGGGCTGCGCGAGGGTGGGACGGGGAGCGAGCGCCACGGCTGCACAGAACGCGAGCGCGGCGATTTTCAGGCTGGGCTTCATTGATGCTTTCGGACTTCGGCAGGACTACGTTACCGGTCAGCATCATACTCTTCAGGGCCGGGGATGCCCAGCCTTAGCAGGACAGCCGGGGCGACAAGGTCTTGCTGTATCATTCGTCTCCCGAAAACGAAGCCTGTATATGCTCATCATCACCGTCAAACAAGGCAAGGAAAAAGCTTTGCTCTCCGGCGATCCCTGGATTTACCTCTCAGCCATCGAGAAGGTCGAGGGGCGCCCCCAGGAACGCGGCAAGTCCGGCGCCACGGCGATCGTGCAGTCGTCGTCGCGCCAGTTTCTGGCGCGCGCGGCGTATAACGCCAAGTCGCAGATCGCGGCCCGCGTCTGGACCCTCCGCGAGGACGAGCCGGTCGACCACGCAATGATCAAGCGTCGAGTGCAGGCTGCGGTCGCGCGGCGGGCCGCTGCGATACGCGACGCCGATCCGCAAGCATTGGTCCTCGTGATCGATGGCGAAAAAGATGGCCTGCCGGGCCTTCTGGTGCACAGCTACGGTGGAACCGGCGGTTACCTGGTATGCCAGTTCAACGCTGCCGGGGTCGACTTGTGGAAGGTGACCATCGTGCAGGCGCTGCTGGCGGCGACGGGCTGCCTCAACGTATTCGAACGCAGTAATGAACTTTTGCGCAAGGGCGAAGGGCTGCCCGTCATATGGCGCGCGCTGGCCGGCGACGAACCGCCCCAGCGCTTGATGGTACGTGACGGTAAGCGTCTGCTGCCCACTGATATCCGCACTGGTTTCGTTTATCCGCGCTGAGTGAGTTGGTCCGGGGTCGACCGGCGTGTCTCCAGGCCACTGTGGACAGCGGCTTGGTCGCAGCAGAGTGGTAGCACCGACGGGATTTCGGCCCAAAGCACTCATAGTCGGCCACCGAAATCATCCAAACTGCAGTGCCGTAACGGTAACGATGGCAACGCCGGAAATAAGTATTTCGATTAAACGCTTTAGTAACCGGCAGCGGCAGGCCGCGCGCCAGTGCGCTCGAGAGCTACTAGAAAAGCGTCAGCCAAGGTTGCTTTCGTGGTGACGTTGCTCAGATCGATACCAAGGTGGACGATGGTCTGGGCAATTTGTGGGCGAATACCGCTGATGATGCAATCGGCGCCTATCAAGCGCGCGGCCGCGATCGTTTTCATCAGATGCTGGGCCACCAAGGTGTCCACGGTCGGTACGCCAGTGATATCAATGATGGCGACCGTGGCACCGGTATCGACGATTTTCTGAAGGATGCTTTCCATCACGACCTGCGAACGCATGCTATCCAGCGTGCCGATCAGCGGCAAGGCCAGCACGCCCTCCCACAAGGTGATGACAGGTGTGGAAAGCTCGAGCAGCTCTTGCTGCTGGCGCGCGACGATCTGGTCGCGACTGCGTTGAAACACCTCGACGGTGTACAGTCCGAGACGGTCCAGCACCGTGCTGGCTATCCAGAAAGCGAGGACATGCACGTCGGGCTGCTTGGCAAGGCGGATATTCAGGACGGCGAACAGCGGCTGCTTGAACGAAAAAACGAAGCTTGCTGTTTCAAAAGGAGTGGATCCGTTCTTTGCGCTGGAGAAAGAGATGTCGTCCAGCACCTGACGCACCTCGTTCCAGGCGCGGTCCTCGATATTGTCGGGTGCATCGTCAGCCATTGCCTTCGTAAACGCGGAGATGAAGTCCTCGCACCGGCTGCGTTGCTCATCTTTCTTGATCCGCCAATTGCCCAGCCTGGCCTTGTCGAGCTGTATTTCCCATTCGGTGCGGATGGCGGCGCTTTGATCCCGGATCAATTCGGCGATGAGAGGGGAATGGCTGATGGTGGTCATTGGTTTGCTCCTTGTCGGTCCAGCGGTAAATTCATATCCGACCGAGGAAGCATCGGGTTTCAAGTGCAAAACCAATCGACTATAACATTCATTCAACTCGTAGCAAGATTTATGACATTTGCCGGGGCCACAGACGGCCCTGGTCGAGGCAAAGCGGATTAGCCGGCCGCCGAGTTAGACTCGTCAAGTAATGCAGCTGCACCGTCATGCTTGATCAGCTGCAAAATGACCGTGAAGGCGCTGCCTCGGCCCTCACCATCGCTGGCGGCGAGAACCGTACCATGATGGATTTCGACCAAGCTTTTCACCAAAGCCAGCCCGAGGCCAAGTCCACCCTCCCGCCTGTTGGAGGACCGCTCTGCCTGGACATACATGTCGAACAGATGGGGCAGCAGCGCAGCTGAAATGCCCGCACCGTTGTCCCTCACCTCCACACTGAGCGTCGTCTCAAGCGCCCGTAAAGTCACCGTGATCTCGCCGCCGTCGGGCGTATAGCGGATGGCGTTGGCGAGAAGATTACCGATCACCTGGATGAGCCTGGCCTGATCGCCATCCACGAAGCACGCGTTTTGCGGAACGAAAATGTCGATATTGTGCTTCTTCCGATGCATCGCGGGTGTCAGCTGTTCGACAGCGATCTTGACGACCTCGCGCATATCGACAGGCGTCTTCTCGATCGTAATCAGTCCCATGCCGATACGAGATACGTCGAGCAGGTCTTCGACCGGGCGGCTCATATGGCTTGTTTGCCTGGCGATCAGTTCACCGAGCTTGGCTGGTTGGGCCGCGTCAGAAGTATTTCGTTGCAGCATCTGTGCTGCCATCGCCGTCGCTGACAGAGGGCTGCGCAATTCATGGCTCAAGAGCGAGAGAAACTCGTCTTTGCGCCGGTCTGCGAGGATCAGCGATTCCGCTTTTTCGTGTAGCAAGCGGTTCAGCGTCGCGACAGTCTTGTTGGTTTCTTCCAGATTCTTCGAAACGATCAATAATTCATCTTGCTTCGATTTGAGCGCCAACAGCGCATCGCTCAGATCCCTATTTTGCTGTGTTGCATCCGACAACGCCACATTAGCCGGCAGCGCGTCAAGCCGAAGCATCGCATGTTGGAGAGCAGACGCGTTCAGGTGAGGTGACTTCGATGGAAACGACTTACGAAAAGTGACGCGGGTACGCCCGCTACCTTCGGCCACGTTATATTGCTCTATCGAAAGCTCGATGCCGTCGATTTCGAGGACTGCCGTAGAACCGGACTCCACACGAATAAGCAGCGCCTGTTGGCCAGGCTCTGTCGTCACCGAGAACTCCACTACCCCATTATGGGCCAACGCATTCCGCGCGAGTTCGGAGACAACCGTAGCCAGTCGTGTCTGGTCCTGCCGATTGAAGCCGCAAAATGCCGCAATCTGGCGTGCACGTTGGCGCGATGCGATGACCTCGAGTTCCGAACTCAGCGTTATGGTAAGGATAGGCTTCATGTCGCGCTACTTTACCTGCAAATGAGCTAGGAATGTAGGGGAAATCCTACAAAATTCGTGAGAATGCACAGAGTTGGGCTGAGGGCAGGTACTTACGGTGCGTTGGCCGCTTTTGGTCGATTTCTGCCGTCCAGTGTACGGCAGTTCACGACCCGAAGCGGACCCAGCCCATCTTCGTCAAGCACCGGACCGACGACGTTCTCTAATCGGATCGTGCGGCCGACAATAGCCAGCATGGCTAACAATGCCTTCTGCTCTGCCGTCGCTGCTAATACTCACAGTTACGAGGAACTGCTGACCCCACTGCTTCTTGTAATAGCTCGCCCTGGGCCACGGAGAGGGCAAAAAATCCACGGTGGTATACGCCGCATTGATTGTCTCGAGCAGGATACCGGATCGGCTCGCCAACTTTCGAAGAAGGAGGTGATAGTCCGCGAGCATTTGTGCGAACTCAGGAGACGATGGCTGAATAGATAGGGCCAGCAAGTCAAGCGACACCGCACTTTGCGAATATTGCTCTGCAAGCGAACGCAATTTCCCGATTGCCCAATAGCCAGCAAGATCATTGTTACGGCTAGCGAACGAGCCGCACAATCCGGCTGCGATGTTCGTTAAGCGTGCACTTCTCGGCATATATCAGATCAATAAGGGTAACGAATATTGATGTAGACCATTATTTAACAAGGACGGCTTTTCGCCGGTTGCGGACTATCGTAGCGTCCGCAACCGGCCTATTGCGTTGAAAAACTCCCCTTGATGCAGGGTCTGTCGTCGCCTACCGTTATTTAGGCAGTGCGCGAAGACGGAGGCTGCGATGATGGGACTGCAGGCAACGAAGCGGGAACTGTTCGTCATGATCAGTCTAGACGAATACGTTCCCGAAGACCATCTGCTGAGAGCAGTGGACCGGTATCTCGACCTGAGCGAGTTTCGCGAGAATCTTGCCGAGTCATACAGCCATACCGGTCGGCCTTCGGTCGATCCCGAACTCATGGCACGCATGCTGATCATCGGTTATTGCTACGGCATCCGATCAGAGCGCCGGTTGTGTGAAGAAGTCGGCATGAACCTGGCGTACCGCTGGTTCTGTCGACTGGGATTGAAGGACAAGGTGCCAGATCACTCGATCTTTTCCAAAAACCGGCATGGTCGTTTTCGTGATCACGATGCGTTTCGCCAGCTATTTGATGCCGTTCTTCGGCGTTGCATGGCCGAGGGATTGGTACAAGGCGAAGGATTTGCGGCCGACGCCAGCATGATCAGGGCTGACGCCCAGCGTCAACGCGCCGGTTCCGGCGAAGCCGGTATCGATTGGGGTGATCCAGCGCAGGCAAGCCGGCCGGTGCGGGAATATCTGGCCGCACTGGAACAAGCCAATCCAGTGCCAACGCCGCCGAAACGAATTTCCTTGACCGATCCGGCTGCAACCTGGACTGCCGCTGCCGGACCGGCTATTTTTGCCTACTCGACGAATTACCTGATTGATCTGAAAGCCGGCGTTATTGTCGATGTCGAAGCGTCGTCAGTGAACAAAATGGCCGAGGTCGATGCCACGAAAACGATGATCAATCGGGTCGAGGAAAAGTTTGCTATCAAGCCGAGACGTCTGGTAGGCAATACGAACTACGGTGTCGCTGCAATGCTGGGATGGCTGGTCGATGAAAAAGGGATCGCTCCGCACGTTCCGGTATGGGACAAATCCGAGCACCACGACGGTACCTTCAGCCGTAGCGACTTCATCTTCGATGCCGAAAACAACCGGTATGTTTGCCCTGCTGGCAAATACCTGAAGCCAGCTCAGCGCAGTCAACAGAAAAACCCGTTTCGCTATCGCGCCAGTTTGTACGACTGCCAAGTTTGCCAGCTAAAACCGCAGTGCTGTCCCAACATGGATATTCGAAAGATCGACCGTAGTCCATGTGAGCCTGCGCGTGACGTGGCACGCGCAATCGGCAAGACCGAAGCCTATCGTCATTCGCGCCGGGAACGAAAGAAGGTGGAAATGCTGTTTGCCCACCTTAAACGCATCCTCAAACTCCGGCAATTGCGCTTGCGTGGGCCCAGCGGTGCCCATGATGAGTTTCTGCTGGCGGCGACAGCGCAAAATCTCCGTCGAATGGCCAAAAAGCTGTTGCCGGTAGGCAGAGCCGACAATCTAGTGATGAGTTAGCCAAGCTTGGGACGGGCCGAGCCGCCCGCATTGCTGTACAGTTACTTCATCCGCCCCGCTATTGCCCAAGAGTTTTTCAACACAATAGGTCGAAAGCAGACCAGTTGCAGATGTCTAAGGGGTCAAAATCGGTGGTTGCCGAAGTCATTCTTCATACCGACTACTCTATGGCGCGAAATTTTCTTGCGATGCTGTAGTATTTTTATTGCTTTTAAATGGCAGTGAATGCTACATTGCTCATTGCTGAACAGCCGGCCTCGAACGATAGAAGGCCGACAGCGATAGAGACGTTCTCGTTCATCTATTCAAGGGGCTCAATGATGCGCTTTCTTTGCGTTGGAGTACTGTCGTGTGTTTTTCTGGCGAAAACGGTTTCTGCAGCTGCATCTACCGAGCCGTGGCTGGCACAAGTGAAACAAGCCGATGCAACCTGGTGGGAGGTGGCGTTTAACCATTGTGACAAGAAAAAAATGGAGGATATGCTCGCTAGCGACATTGAATTCGTTCACGACGAAATCGGTATCTATCGTGGAAAGAAGGCATTCGTTGAACTGACAATGGAAAACGTCTGCAAGTATTCCGACATGCGGCGGAAAGCTGTCCCTGAGTCTATGAGCTACGAGCCTTTAAGAAATGTCCACGATGGCAATAAGCTCTACGGTGCTGTGGTAAGTGGCGAGCATTTGTTTTATGCAGTTATCAGTGGAAAGCCGGATCAGTTGGTGACTCGTGCCCGTTTCACGCATGTGATGCTGCTTAACGGGAAGGACTGGAAGTTATCAAGAGCCATTAGCTATGGCCACCGAGCGGTATTGCCGGAAAATAAATGATCGAAAAATTTTTAAATGTCACGATTTAGTTCTACTGTTGAATGACCGCAATGGGGCCGATTGCGGAAGTCAGCAAGCGAACAATATACGAACCGAGTTACCATCAGAGCAAGCCACGCTTATATTCATTCAGCGAAAATCATGTTCAGCCAGTGATGATTTTTTTCACTCTGCACACGTTTCTATTGCGCCCCAAGCCGGCCGCACAAAGTGCGCTCCCGTACGGAGCGCCCGCTCCGACCGCGTAGACTTCGCATGACCGCCGGTGGGCACCGCGTGCCCGCCGGCGACGGTTTGCATGTCGAACGGGAGCATCATGAAGAGCGATACCGACCTGGAAGAACGCGCATCGGGCAGCGACCCGATACCGAACAGCGATCCGCCCGCCGCCGCCAAGGCGGCCGGCCTGCGCTACGTGCACGACGACCGCCCCGGCATCCGCCGCGAGCCGGACAAGGAGGGCTTTCGTTATCTCGACGCCCGCGGCGATCCGGTCGAGGACGAGGCCACGCTCAAGCGCATCAAGTCGCTGGCCATTCCGCCGGCCTGGACCGAGGTGTGGATCTGCCCCCAGGCCAACGGCCACCTGCAGGCCACCGGGCGCGATGCGCGCGGGCGCAAGCAGTACCGCTACCACCCCAAGTGGCGCGAGGTGCGCGACGAGGTGAAATACGAGCGCATGATCAAGTTCGGCAAGGCCCTGCCGCAGATCCGCAAGGAAGTCGACCGCGCCCTGAGCCTACCCGGGCTGCCGCGCGAAAAGGTGCTGGCGACCATCGTCTACCTGCTCGAAGCGACCATGATGCGCATCGGGAATGACGAATACGCCCGCGAAAACAAATCCTACGGCCTGACCACGCTGCGCAACCGCCACGTCAAGATCGACGGCAGCGAGGTCGAGTTCCGCTTCCGCGGCAAGAGCGGGGTCTACCACGACGTCAAGGTGAACGACCGGCGCCTGGCGCGCATCGTCCAGCGCAGCCGCGACCTGCCGGGCCAGGACCTGTTCCAGTACCTCGACGAGGACGGCGAAACGCACACCATCGGCTCCGCCGACGTCAACGACTACCTGCGCGAGATCAGCGGCGAAGACTACACGGCCAAGGACTTCCGCACCTGGTCGGGCACGGTGCTGGCCGCGATCGCGCTGCAGGAATTCGAGAAGTTTGATTCCGAGGCCCAGGCCAAGAAGAACGTGGTGCGCGCCATCGAGACGGTGGCCGAAAAGCTCGGCAACACGCCCTCGGTGTGCCGCAAGTGCTATGTCCATCCGGCCGTGCTGGAGTCCTATATGGACGGCACCATGGTCGAAGGACTGCTCGCGCGCGCCGAGGAAAAGCTGGCCGAAGACTTGCAGGACCTGCAGCCCGAGGAGGCGGCCGTGCTGGCCATGCTGCAGCAGCGCCTGGCGCAGGAGGTGCCGACGTTACCCAGGAAAGTGCAGCACACGCGCAAGGCCGCGTGATCCCAAACGACCAGGAAAGGAAGCAGCATGCCAGCAAGTATCGAGCTCGTGGCCGAATTCGGGCACCAGGTGACCGGCGTCTCGGTCTCGGAAACAGGACGCATCTTCGTGAACTTCCCGCGCTGGACCGAGGACAGCGCCGTCTCGGTGGCGGAGCTGAAGGACGGCGGGGTCAAGCCCTATCCCGACGAGGAATGGAACGCCTGGCGCAATGCGAAGAAGGACGAGATCACGCCGAACGACCACTGGGTCTGCGTGCAGAGCGTGGTGGCCGACCAGCGCGGCAGCCTGTGGGTACTGGATCCGGCGGCGCCGGCCCAGGCCCACGTGGTGTCGAAAGGGCCGAAGCTGGTGAGGATCGACCTGGCCAGCGACAAGGTCGCGCAGACGATCGCCTTCGACGAGGACGCCGCGCCGCAGGGCTCCTACCTGAACGACGTGCGCTTTTCGCAGGACGGCAAATACGCCTTCATCACCGATTCGGGCGTGCAGGGCGCGCTGCTGGTGGTCGACATCGCGGCCGGCAAGTCGGTGCGCGTGCTGGACGGACATCCGTCCACGCAGATGAAGAAGGGGCTGAACGTGACGGCCGACGGCAAGGAACTGCGCCGGCCGGACGGCCGCGGCGTCGAGTTCTCGGCCGACGGCATCGAACTGTCCAAGGATGGCGATTACCTGTACTGGCAGGCGATCAAGGGCGATGAGCTGTACCGCATCCCGACCGCCGCCTTGATCGGCGCTGGTTTGAAGGGCGACGACGTATCAAGCCAGGTCGAGCAATACGGCATCAACGGCGTCAACGACGGCCTGCTGATCTCACGCGGCACCGACGACATGTACCTTACCTCGGTCCAGGACAACGCCATCAAGGTGCGCAAGCTGTCCGACGGCCCGCAGGCCGAGGCCAAGGTCGTGGTGCAGGACGAGCGCCTGCGCTGGCCGGATACCTTCAGCCAGGGCCCGGACGGCACGATCTACGTGACCACCTCGCACATCCAGGATTCGGCCTTCTTCAAGCCGGACGCACCGCCGGCGCTGCCGACGCAGCTGTGGAAACTGCGCTTCGGCTGAGGGCGCTCAGGCGCCGCTGACGACAGGGGCGGCGGCCTGGGCGGGCTGCGCCGTGCCGGCGTGCGCCTGCAGGCCGATACTGGCGAGCGCCACCAGGGCCGCCAGGATGGTCAGCACGCGCAGGCGGCGATAGCGGGTGGAAGGGAGGGCGTGTCTCATGTTCTTATCCTAGTTTTGGTATTTACGTACTTCTAGCCGATCAGCATACCAAGCCGCGATCGCTAAAAATACGCGAATTGTAACGAGTCACAAGAACGCAACACTCGACTAGAATACGGCTGCCCCGACTCCTCTTCGCGCCGATGCCATTTACCCTGCTGCTGCCGGTCTTCCTGCTCGCCGGCCTCGGCGCCCTGCTCGTGAAACTCCCTTGGCTGCGTCCCGGCTGGCATACGGGCGTGACCGACCTGACGGCGAAATTCCTGGTGCCGGCGCTGCTGTTCGCCAGCGCCTGGCGCACCGGCATCCCGCCCTCGTTGTCCTGGAAAGTGCTGTGCGCCTTCTACCTGCCGCTCGGCCTCCTGTTCATCGGCGCACGCCTGTTCGCCGGACGCGCCGGCACGGGTGCGGCGGCGGCCCTGGCGGCGACCTATTCGAACACCGTGTTCGTCGGCGTGCCGGTGCTGATCCAGGTGCTCGGCGAAGGCAGCCTGCAATTCGCCTATCCGGTGATCGCCTTCCACAGCCTGTGCTGCTTCACGCTCTATCACCTGAGCGAGGAAGGCGGGCCGTCCGGCTGGTTCGGGCCCGTCCTCAACACCCTGAAGAACCCGATCGTGGCGGCGCTGCTGCTGGGCCTAGCACTGAATCTCGGCCACGTCGTGCTGCCGGCGGCCCTGTTGCGCGTGCTCGACATGCTGGGTGCGGCCGCCCTGCCCTGCGCGCTGCTGTCGCTCGGTGCCTCGGTGGCTTCGCTGGCGCCGGGACGCTGGCTTGCCACCGGCGCCATCGTGCTGGCCAAGCTGGTCTTCCTGCCGCTGGGCGTGATGCTGCTGTCGGTGTTTGTCTTTCGACTGCCGCCGGCGGCGGCGATGGTGCTGATCGTGCTGGCTTCCTGCCCGGTCGGCGTCAACGCCGCCTTCGTGGTCAGGCCGGCGGGCGGCGGCGCCCAGCTGGTCAACTCGGCCATCCTGCTGTCCAGCCTCCTGTGCGCGGCCACCATTCCGGCCTGGCTGTGGCTATTGCGCCATCTCTGAGCCCAGTCCGAACACGCCTTCGCGCAGCAGCCCGCGCACGATGCGGAAGCGCCAGACCCGCTCGACCGGGGGCGTCCGGTCCGGATCGGCCGCCGCCCAGTCGATGTCGACCCTTCCCTGCAGCTGCAACAGGTCGCCGCTGGCGAAATCGGCCAGCACGATGGCGACGCGTGGCTCGGCGATGAAGTTGCCGAGGGTGTTGAAGTAGCGGTTGCCATTGTAGTCGGGCACCGCCAGCACGCCATGTTCCAGCCGCGCGAAGCCGGGCGGGCCGCCGCGGTGCGAGATGTCCAGCCCGGCCGCGGCGCCCTGCGCGGCGGCGCCGCTGGCGCTGGCCACGAACAGGGTGGCGCAGGCCGCCAGCATCGCGCGCGCCCGCGCCGGCAGCTCGGCCCCGAATGCCGTCGCCGCACCGGGCGTGCGCGCCACCGGCGCCAGGCTGCGCACCTCGATGTAGCGTGGACAGTTGCCGAAGGACTGGACCACGTCCACCGAAAAGCCGCCCTCATCCACCCGGGCGACGATGCCGTTCAGGCGGTTGCGGCGGCGCGTGCCGAGGTCGATGCCGAGCAGTCCGGCCGGCGCTCCCGCGTGCAGGTGCGCGCGCACCGGGTCGCCGGACTGCGGCAAGGCGGCGATGTGTAGCTGCGCCGGATCCGGCGAGCTCGCGAAGCCCGGTGGCCCTTCCACCAGGGTGGCGAGCGGCCAACCCTCGGCGTCAGGCACGGCGACGCAGACGAAGCGCAGCAGCGGGAAAAAGCTGCGATGCTGTTCCGGCATGCGGGTGCGGATCGGTGCGGCGGCCGGCGCCGCTCCCGCCAGGCGCTGGGCCTGCAGCTCGCCGGCGTGGAAAGGCTGGACGATGCGGTCGGTGTCCATGGCGGCCTCAATCCGCAGGCATCGGCACGAAGCCGGGCAAGGCCTGCACGCGGGCGATCCAGGCACGCACCTGTGGAAAGGCATCCAGCGCGATGCCGCCTTCGGGCGCGTGGGCGATGTAGGCGTAACAGGCCAGGTCGGCGATGGTCGGCGCGGTGCCGGCCAGCCAGTCCCGCGCGCCCAGTTCCTCCTCCATCAGGCCGAGCACCCTGGCGCCGAGGCGCTGCGCCAGCGCGGCCGGCACGCCGGTATCGAAGAAGCGCGCGTTGATGCGGGCGGCGGCGGGACCGTAGGCGATCTCGCCGGCGGCCAGCGACAGCCAGCGCTGCACGCGCGCCGCGCCGACCGGATCCTCGGGCAGCCAGTTGCTGCCGGGGGCATGGCGCCTGGCCAGGTAGACGAGGATGGCATTGCTGTCGGCCAGCGCCTGGCCATCGTCTTCCAGCACCGGGATCTGGCCGAGCGGATTCAGGCGGCGGAATGCGGGCGACTGGCGCACCGCGGCCGGGCTGTCCGAAAACGCATACGGCAGGTCGAGCAGGTGCAGGAAGAGCATGACCCGGTGGGTATGTCCGGACAGGCGGGTGCCGTGGAGGATGCGTGCTGGCTGGTCCATGGTGGTCTCGTTTCTCGTTGTTCGTCATGTGATGGGAGATGCCATCCTAGGCCCATTGCCTTATTGCGAGAATCCAGCATAATCGCAATTCACCATTCCAAGATTCGCAATAATGGACCGATTCGACGAGCTGCAGGTGCTGGTCGCCATCCTCGACACCGGCAGCATGGCCGCCGCCGCGCGCAAGCTGGGCCGCTCGCCCGCCGCCGTGACCCGCGTGCTGGGCGCCCTGGAAGCGCGGGCCGGCGCCCGGCTGCTGGAGCGCAGCACGCGCCGCCTGACACCCACGGAGGCCGGCCTGCGCCTGGCCGAACAGGCGCGCCGCCTGCTGGCCGATTACGAGGCCGCGCTGGATGCCGAGGAAACCTCGACGCCGCGCGGCCTGCTGCGCATCGCCGCGCCGAACGTGTTCGGACGCCGCCACGTGGCGCCGGTCGTCACGCGCTTCCTGGCCGCCTATCCGGACGTGCAGGCCGAGCTGCTGCTGTCGGACCGCAACGTCGACCTGATCGAGGAAGGCATCGACGCCGCCGTGCGCATCGGCCCCTTGACCAACCTGAGCCTGGTGGCGCGTCGCCTCGGCGAGGTGCGCCGGGTGACGGTGGCCAGCCCCGCCTACCTGGCGCGGCGCGGGACCCCGGCAACGCCCGCCGACCTGTCCACGCACGAACTGATCATGTCGACCTCGGTGCGCAGCGTGGCCGAATGGCGTTTCCGCTCCGGCGCCCACGAGCAGGTGGTGCGCTACAGTCCGCGCCTGCGCGTGAACGACGTCGAGGCCATGCTGTCGAGCGCCTGCGACGGCTTCGGCATCGCCCGCGCCCTGTCCTACCAGGTCGAGCCCCTGCTGCGCGCCGGCAGCCTGCAGCGCCTGCTGCGGGACTACGAGCCGGAACCGCTGCCGGTCCACCTGGTGCTGCCGAGCAGCCGCCACATGCCGGCGCGGCTGCGCGCCTTTGTCGATTTCGCCGTCAAGGAGATACATGTCGATGACCATCCGCCCCACCACCGAAGCTGACAGGAACAGCCTCGAAACCGTCCGCCCGCTTCTACCGCAAGCACGGCTTCGCCTTCATCGACGAGTGGGAGCCGCTGGCCAGCCATCCGCACATCCAGGTGCAGACGATGATGGCGCTGGCAAGGGAAGGAAAGTGAAGATTACAAAATGGTAATCTGTTAGCGGGCGCACAGTCTCGTCCGGGCGAGAAGCCTAGCTTGTGTAGCCAGGACTAACACAAGGAGGAACCATCATGAATACGAAACTGAAACTCGCCCTGGCCCCGGTCGTCTTCGCCTTCGTTGCCGCTTCCGCCCATGCGGGCTGCGGCAAAGGTGCGGTTGCCGGTGCCGTCGTCGGTCATATGGCAGGCAAGCATGCCGCTGCCGGCGCCGCCGCCGGCTGCGCGATCGGTCACCATTCCGCGAAGAAGAAACAGGCTGCGGCAAGCGCCGCATCGGCCACGCCGGCGCCGGCAAGCGGCGCGACCGGCACGACCAAGTAAGCTCCGTCGAAGCTCATCGCACTCATGGCCGGGTGTCCGAAGACATTCGCCGCCCGGCCACTTACCTTCACCCGCAATGAACCAGGATTTGACAAAGCATATGCGCGAGATCTGGATCGCGCGCGGCGCAATCGTGGTGACGGCGGCACTCAATGCTTTTCTCATCAATGACCTGACCATCTTCCCCTGGTGGCTTGCTTCCCTGGTCGAACTGGCGCTGCTTGTTCCGCTATCGGTCGCCACGGCGTGGAACCATAACGAAATGCGCCGCGCCACCAGCGAGCACCATTGGACGCTGATTCATCATCGGCGACGAAAAATCCGGCGTGCCGCGATCGTCCTCACCATGATCATCACGCTCATTAATTTCCAGGCACTGTACGGCGTGACGCGAGCGCTTCTATACGGGGCAAAAGGGACGACCGGACAAAGCCTGCTGGTCGATGCCCTGAACATCTGGCTGACGAATATCGTCGTGTTCGCACTCTGGTTCTGGAACATTGACCGTGGCGGTCCCGCGGCGCGCGGCCTGAACAGACAGCCTGTCGCGGACTTCCTGTTCCCGCAGATGAATGCGGACTGCCCCGGACACGGGACGTGGACCCCAGGTTTCTTCGACTATGTGTTCGTGTCATTCACCAATGCAACGGCATTTTCACCAACGGATACGCTGCCGCTCAGCGTACGCGCCAAACTGCTCTTCATGGTGGAATCGGCCGCGTCATTGCTGACCGTCGGTTTGGTGGCCGCACGAGCCGTCAACATTCTTTCGTAAGTCCCGTGCCGGCGACTCAGGCACTCAGCGCCGTTTCAGGCTCGACCTCCGGCGCCGCCTTCTTCCGGTGCGCCGACGCGCAGGACAGCACGCCGCCCAGCAACAGCCCCATCGCCAGCCATTCCAGCCCGCTCGGCCAGCGCTGCTCCCACACAAAGCCGTACAGCAGCGCGAACAGGGTCTCGAAGACGATCATCTGTCCGGTCATGGTCAGCGGCAGCAGGCGGCTGGCGTGGTTCCACAGGGCGTTGCCGACCACCGAGCACAGGATCGCAACCGTGGTGACGATGCCGGCGAAGGACCACCAGGCCGAGGATGCATGCGCGCCGGGATGCAGGATGAAGGCCGGCACCGCCAGCACGACCGCCTGGGCGCCGGTCACGACGCCCACCAGCAGGCTCCAGTCCTGGGCCGTGATGCCCTTCAGGCGGGTCAGCGCGCGGCTGTTGACGACCGCGTACCAGGTCCACGAAGCCAGCGAGCCCACCGCGCACAGCAGGCCGAGCAGGGATCCCTGCAGCGAGCCGTGCTGGGGCGCCGACAGCGACTGCCAGCTGATGCAGACCAGCCCCGCCACGCCCAGCGCCAGCGAGGGCAGCAGGCGCAGGAAAGGCGCGGCATCGGCATCGCGGCGGCCGGCCAGGGTGACGGTGACCGGCAACAGGCCGATGATGAGCGAAGTCATCGCCACCCCGCCCAGCAGCACCGCATTCGCCAGGAACACGTAATAGATGATGTTGCCTGCGAGGCTGAGCAAGGCCAGGGTTTTCCATTCGCGCCAGCCGAGCAAGGGCCGCACGCGCCGCCACGAAGGCGCCAGCAGTACCGCGGCGACCAGGCCGTAGGCCAGGTAGCGGCCGGCCGACAGCTGGATCGGCTGGAAGCCGCGCGTCAGTTCCGGTGTGAGAAAGACCAGGCCCCAGAAGGCTCCGGCCAGGATGCTCGCGCCAATGCCGAGCCAGTGATGTCGTACTAGCATGTTCTACCAACCTCCCGAGTCCGGAATGATCTCCGGTCCACCCCGGGATTGTCTTGACCGGCCCTACTATTGTTTTGACGTATTCTCCAGGCTTGCTTCCCGATGCCGGCGCCGGTAGGCGGCCGGCGTCATGCCGGTGGCCTTGCGCAGCGCCCGCGTCAGCGCGCTCTGTTCCGAAAAGCCGCTCCGTAAAGCCAGCTCGGCGATCGGCACATCGGTGCGCGCCAGCCATTCGCGCACGCGGGCAAGGCGGTGTTCCAGCAGCCAGGCATGCGGGGTGGTGTCGTGCTCCTCGCGGAACAGCGCGTGCAGGCGGCTGACGCTGCAGCCCAGCGAGCTCGCCATCGCGCCGGTGCTCCACGCGAGGCCCGGCTCGGCCTCGATGCGTGCCAGCAGCGCGGCCAGGCGCGAGCTCGGACGCGGCGCGTCCAGGGTCAGGGTGTCGAGCAGCAGCGGCACCCAGCCCCGCACCACCGATGGCGCCACGGCGCCGCCGTCCGCCATCAGCGCCATGAACTCGACCAGCTTGCGCGAGGCCGCGCCGAGCGGCGCGAAGGGGCGCTCGAACAGGCGCCCGGCGGTGCCGGCGTCGAGCGCTTCGGTGCCGATGTCGACGATGATCGAGCGGTTGGACGCATCGCCGTGCTGGGCATGCCAGGCGCCGGGGGCGACGAAACCGGCGCGCAGCGGATCCAGCACGCCCTCCCGTCCCTCGACCTCGAGCAGCAGCTCGCCCGTCAGCGGCAGCACCAGCTGGGCGAATTCGTGGCGGTCGGGGGCGCTGGGCTGGCCGTAACTGCGCAGGTGGAGGTCGACGGAGGGAGGCATCGGCCGAGTGTAGCATGGGACCCCGAGGCGCCGCTGACGGCGCCCCGGGGCATCCATTCGACGCGTCATGCGTCGGGACGGATGTTGTGATTGAAGCGGAACAGGTTGTCCGGGTCGTAGCGGCGCTTGACGTCGACCAGGCGGGCATAGTTCGGGCCGTAGGCCTCGTGGATGCGCCCCCCTTCGTCCTGGGTCAGGAAATTGACGTAGACGCTGCCGGCGGCATACGGTGCGGCGGCGCCGAAGAATTCACGCGCCCAGGCGATCACCTTGCCGTCGTCCGCCGCATCGGTCCAGCGGCCGTGCACGTTCATCGCGAACTGCACGTTGCGGTGCGGATAGGCGGTGGCGTCCGGCGGACGCGTATTCGCCTTGCCGCCGATCAGGCCGAGGAAGATCTCGCAATGCGGCGTCGGCAGCGCACCGGCATAGCGCAGCACGACGTCGATGGCCTCGTCGGACAGATGGGTGAAGTTGTGCGATTTCCAGTAGTTGCGGGCGCCCGGGGCCAGCAGCGGATCGAAGATCTTCTGCCAGGCCTCGTAGGGCATCGCCCCCACGTGCTCGCCCACTGCCTGGCCGCAGGCACGCACCCGCGCCAGCAGCGGCGCCACCGCATCCATGGGCTGCGGCGAGAACAGCGCCAGCGCCACGATGTCGCTGCCGTGCACCTCGGGCGCCAGGAAAGGCAGCGGCGGCGCCTTGCGCAGCACCGCCCACACGCTCATCTCGTCCGGCAGGGTGTCGACCAGGTCGCGGTAGCGCCGCATCACCTCGCGCCCCTGCGCCGCAGAAAAGACGACCAGCCCGGCCGTGACCTCGGGTCCGACCGGGTGCAGGGCGAACTGGAACAGCGTCACCACGCCGAAATTGCCGCCGCCGCCGCGGATGGCCCAGAACAGGTCGGGCTCGTCCTGGGCGCTGGCCCAATGGCGCTGGCCGTCCGCGGTGACGACCTCGGCGCCGACCAGGCTGTCGACCGCCAGCCCGTACATGCGGCTGAGCCAGCCGAAGCCGCCGCCCAGGGTCAGCCCGCCGGCGCCGGTGGTGGAATTGATGCCGAGCGGCACCGCCAGCCCGCAGGACTGGGTCTCGTGGTCGACGTCGGACAGCAGCGCCCCGCCGCTCACCCAGGCCAGGCGCGAGCGCGGGTCGACGTGGACGTCGCGCATGCCCGACAGGTCGATCACCAGGCCGTCATCGCAGAGCGCGCTGCCGGCGATATTGTGGCCGCCGCCGCGCACCGCCAGCGGCAAGCCGTTCTCGCGCGCGAAGCCGACCGCCGCCACCACGTCGGCGGTGCCGGAACAGCGCACGACCAGCCCCGGACGGCGGTCGATCATGCTGTTCCAGATCGCGCGCGCGTCGTCGTAGCCGGGGTCGCCCGGCTGCAGCACCGGCCCCCGCAGCGTGGCCTTGAATGCATCGACCACTTCGTTTTTCATATTGGTCATGCTCCACCTCCACCAAAGAGGACGCCACAGGGCGCCATCCATGCAGCATAGGTGCTATCGGGGGATGTGCAAGCAGAGTCGTGGTCGAGGTATCAGAGCCGCACCAGGCGCCCGCCGTCGACGCGGATGGCGTCGCCGCAGATGAAGGCGGCGGCGGGCCCGGCCAGGAAGGCGATCGCCGCGGCGATATCGTCGGGCGAACCGATATCGGCCTTGTTGATGGTCTCGGCGCCGGAGCGCACGTTCGGGTTGTCCCACAGCATCGGCGTATCGACCGCACCCGGCAGCACGGCATTCACGCGGATGCCCTTCGGCTTGCCTTCCAGCGCAGCCGAGCGGGTCAGCGACAGCAGCGCCGTCTTGGCCGCCGCGTAAGGCGCGACCAGGGGCTCGGTCCTGATCGCATGCACGCTGGAGACGTTCACCACCGTGCCGCCCCCCTTCATCTTGAGGAAGGCCTGCTTGATGAAGAGAAAGGCGCCCAGCAGGTCGACGCCGAGGATGCGCTGCCAGTCCTCGACGGTCTGCTCCTCGATCGGCTTGAAGCTCATCAGGCCGGCATTGTTCACCAGGATGTCCCAGTGGCCGAAATGGGCGCTGGCGGCATCGGCCGCGGCCGCGACCTGGTCTTCGTGCGAGACGTCGCAGACGATGGTGGCGATGCGCTGGGGATCGGCTTTCGTGTCTTCCGCCAGCCGGGCTGCGGCATCGTCCAGGCGCTTCTGGTCGAGGTCGGCCAGCAGCACGCTGGCGCCATCCTGCAACAGGCGGCGCGCGGTGGCATAGCCGATGCCGCCGGCGGCGCCGGTGACGATGGCACTGCGCTGGTCGAGATTCATGGCGGCCTCCTCCTTGTCAAATGCGTTGATCGAACACCTGACGCAGATAAGCGATGAAAGTCTCATCCGTGCCCATGCCCTTGCCCGGGCTGTCGGACAGCTTGGCCACCGGCTGGCCATTGCAGCGCGTGAGCTTCATGACGATGTTCAGCGGCTCGAATTGCGTGTCGTTGGTGAGCTTGGTCCCGATGCCGAAGCCGAGCTGCACGCGGTCGGCGAAGTGGCGGTAGAGATTCAGGGCTTTCGGCACCGTCAGCGCGTCCGAGAACACCAGGCGCTTGGTGCGGGCGTCGATGCGCAGCTTGGTGTAATGGGCCAGCGCCTTCTCGCCCCATTCGACCGGATCGCCGGAATCGTGGCGCAGGCCGTCGAAGAGCTTGGCGAAATACAGGTCGAAGTCGCGCAGGAAGGCGTCCATGCCGACCACGTCGGTCAGCGCGGTGCCGAGGTCGCCGCGGTATTCCTGTACCCAGTCTTCCAGCGCCTTCTTCTGGAAGTCGCGCAGGCGCACGTCGAAGGACTGGAAGGCCTGCATGTATTCGTGGGCCATGGTCCCGATCGGCACCAGGTTGAATTTCTTGGCCAGGTAGACGTTCGAGGTGCCCTTGAAGAACTGCGGCAGCTCGCGCGCCATGGTGCGCACCACTTCCTCGTGCCATTCGCCGGAAAAGCGGCGGCGCACGCCGAAGTCGAAGAAGTCGAAGGGATTCAGGCGCTTCGGTTCCGCATCGAAGGCGCGCAGTTCCTCGATCTTCTGGGCCAGGCGCCGCCGAGCCTCTTCCAGCGCGGCGGCCTGGTCGAAGCGGCGGAAATACAGCTCGTTGACGATGTAGAGGACAAAGATCTCGAAGCCCATCACGTGCACGACCGGGCCGATGGCGCGGATGCGCAGGTGGGGGCCGTCGGTCGTCACCTCGATGAACTTGCGCTGGAAGCGGAACAGGGTCAGGAAGTCGGCGAAGTCGCTCTTGATGAAGCGCAGCGAGCGCATGTACTCGACCTCGTCTTCCGTGAACATCATCTCGCACAGGTGATCGAGTTCGCGCTCGACTTCGTCCTTCAGTTCGGCCAGCGGGAAGGCCGGCGTATTGCGGCACTTGAATTCGTATTCGCCGATGGCGTTCGGGTGCATGTGCAGGAAGGCCTGCCACATCGTGAATTTATAGAGGTCGGTTTCGATCAGGCTGCGGACGACTGGTTTCATCGGGTTCTTTCGGTTCAGGCTCGGGCTCGCGCCTGTTTTTTCGTGCGGCGCTTCGGCGCCAGCATGGTGCCGCTGCAGCCCGGCGTGCCGCAGCGGCAGGCGAACAGGCGCTTGAGCGCGGGGGTGTGGCGCTCGTCATAAATGAGCGCGTAATTGTAGTTCAGCTCCTCGCCCTCGTCGATGTCGCGCAGGGCGTGGATATATACCCGGCCGTCTTCCTCGTAGGCTTCGCAGTTCGGTTCGCAGGCGTGGTTGATCCAGCGCGCGTCGTTGCCGCGCCGGCCGCCGTCGATCACGTTGCCGTCGGCGAGGCTGAAATAGAAGGTGTGGTTGACCGGTCCCCCGCGCTCGGCGGCGCGGGCGGTGGCATCGTCCCAGCTGATGCGCTCACCGCGGTATTCGATGATGCGTTCCCCGGCTTGGATGGGCCGCAGGGCGAACACGCCGTTGCCGTGGACCGGGGACTTCCTGACTTCATAAGCGGCGGATTTCTTCGTGGTGCTCATTTCTGGGTCGGAAAGATTGAGGGGACGGAAGCCTCATTATTGCCTGAATTCCGGCAAGCCTGCCACACCGCCCCCATTTCCCGGCCTCAGGCGCCGAAGTCTTCCTCGCGGAATTCGGCGCCGGCCCGGCTCCCCGCCTGCTCGGCCCTGCGCAGCTCGACGCGGCGGATCTTGCCGGAGATGGTCTTCGGCAGTTCCGTGAACTCCAGGCGCCGGATCCGCTTGTACGGCGACAGGCGCTCGCGTGCGAAGGCGAAGATGGCGCCGGCCAGCTCGCGGGTCGGTTCGACCCCGGGCCGCAAGGTGATGAAGGCCTTTGGCACCGACAGGCGCAGCGGGTCCGGGCTGGGCACGATGGCCGCTTCCAGCACGTCCGGGTGTTCGATCAGCACGCTCTCCAGCTCGAAGGGGCTGATGCGGTAGTCCGAGGACTTGAACACGTCGTCGTTGCGGCCGACGTAGAAGTAATAGCCGTCTTCGTCGACGGTGGCGGTGTCGCCGGTGTGGTAATGGCCGGCGCGCATGACGTCCGCCGTCTTGGCCTCGTCGCCCTCGTAGCACAGCATCAGGCCCAGTGGCGCCGGGTCCAGGACCAGGGAGATCTCGCCCTCCTCGGCCGGCTGCTCGTCGGCGTCCAGCAGCGCGACGCGGTAGCCCGGCAGCGGACGGCCCATCGAGCCCGGCTTGAGGAGCTGGCCCGGCGGATTGCCGATCTGGCAGGTGGTTTCGGACTGGCCGAAGCCATCGCGGATGCGGATGCCCCAGGCCCGCTCGACCTGTTCGATCACCTCCGGATTCAGCGGCTCGCCGGCGCCGACCAGTTCGCGCAGCGGCGGGCGCCAAGCTGCCAGGTCTTCCTTGATCATCATGCGCCACACGGTCGGCGGCGCGCACAGCGAGGTCACGCCGCAGCGGCAGATCACGTCCAGGCAGGCGCGCGCCGAGAAGCGCTCGTAGTTGTAGACGAAGATGGTGGCGCCGGCATTCCAGGGCGCGAAGAAGCAGCTCCAGGCATGCTTGGCCCAGCCGGGCGAGCTGATGTTCCAGTGGACGTCGCCCTGCTTCAGCCCGATCCAGTACATGGTCGACAGGTGGCCGACCGGATAGCTCTGGTGGCTGTGCAGCACCAGCTTGGGCTTCGCGGTGGTGCCGGAGGTGAAGTACAACAGCAGCGGGTCGGTGGCGCGCGTAGAGCCGTCCGGGGAGAACTGCCCGTCAGCCATGCTGCTGTCGGCGAAGTCGTGCCAGCCGTCGGGCCTGCCCGCATTTCCACCACCTACCGCGATGCGGGTGTAGTCGCCGGCCAGTTCCGCGAACTTGTGGGCTTCGGAGGCCTGGGCGATGACGTGGCGGATATGGCCGCGCTGCAGGCGGTCTTCCAGGTCGGCGGGCGAGACCAGCATCGTGGTCGGCACCAGCACGGCACCCAGCTTGATCCCGGCCAGCATGATCTCCCACAGCTCGACCCGGTTCGGCAGCATCAGCAGTACGCGGTCGCCGCGGCGCACGCCCTGCTCCCTCAGCCAGTTGGCCACCTGGCCGGAGCGGGCTGCCATGTCGGCATAGCTGATCTTCTTTTCGCTGCCGTCTTCCTCGACCACCCACAGGGCCGGGGTCTGGTTGTCCTTCGCCTGGACGTCGAAGTAGTCGAGGGCCCAGTTGAATTCGTCGAATTCCGGGGCCGGGTAGTCACGGTAGGCGGTGTCGTAGTCGGTGCGGTGCTGCTGCAGGAAGTCGCGCGTGCGGATGAAGCGCTCGTAGGGGGATGCTGCCATGGCTGTCTCCTGTTATGTTCTCCTTCGAACATTCTGCCATGCTTGGCGGCATCCCTGCCACACCTGCTTCAGGGGCGGCGCAATTCCTTCACTTCGCGGATGTCGACCTCATCCTTCGGCGTCATCATGTCGATGACGCGGCAGTCGCCGCACATGCGCATGCGGTCCAGGTTGCCGGCGAAGGCCGGATGCGAGGCCAGGCGCGCCAGCATGGTCTCGACCATGCGCAGGGTGCCGAAGGGCTTGCTGCAGCGGATGCAGTGGAAGGGCTGGGTCTCGTTCAGCACCACGGTCTGCTTGCGGGTTTCAAGCAGGTTCATCCGCGGCACCAGGCGAATCGCGTCTTCCGGACAGGTGGTGGCGCACAGGCCGCACTGCACGCAATTCTTCTCGACGAAGCGCAGCTGGGGCGCGTTCTGGCCATCCATCAGCGCCGAACTCGGGCAGGCGCCGACGCAGGACATGCACAGGCTGCAGGCGGCGCTGTCCACCGCCAGCGTGCCGAACGGTGCGCCGGCCGGCAGCGGGATCTCGTCGACCTTGACCGGGGCGTGGCGCACCAGGTGGTCGAGGGCGTAGTCCAGCGTGTTGCGCTTGTCGGCGGCGATATTGAAGCCGGCGCGCTGGCCCGGGGTCTGTCCGCGCGGCGCGTGCTGCAGGCCGAGCGCCAGCTCGTCCACGTTGCCCGCCCGCAGCAGCTGCAGGTGGGGGCCGGCGTAACCGAGGCTGTCGAGGATGGCCTGGGCGATCTCCATCTGCCGGGCCAGCGCGGCCGCGTATTGCGGCGCCTCGGTCTCCGTCGTCAGCACCGTGATGCCGGACGCGCCATAGGCCAGCGCGCTCAGCCAGACGTCGATGCCGGTCGAGGCCGTGTGATGCAGGCCGAGCGGCAGCAGGCGGCCGGGGACGGCATCGCCGAGCCGGGCCAGCAGGGCCGTCCCTTCGGCACCGTGCAGCAGCAGGACGGGGTCGACGCCGCCGGCGTCCGCATAGGCTTGCAGCGCGGTCTTGATGCGGCCGCCCGTGTGGCCGGCGGACGGATAGGCGTAGGAGATCGCGCCCGTCGGGCAGACCGTGGTGCAGGCGCCGCAGCCGGCGCACAGATAGGGGTTCACCTTGACCAGGTCGCCGGCGCCTTCGATCGCGCCGGCCGAGCAGATCTCGACGCAGGCGTTGCAGCCGACCAGCTGGTTGCGGCTGTGGGCGCACAGGCGCTCCTTGTAGCTGAAGTATTTCGGCTTTTCGAATTCGCCGACCATCTCCAGCAGTTCCTCGACGGCGGCCGCGCGCGCGGCTTCGTCGGGTCCCGGCGCGTAGTAGCCGTGCGGATGCTGGTGGGTTGCGATCTGCGGGCTGGCGCCGAGGTCCAGCACCAGGTCGAACTTGCCGTGCTCGGGCGCGCGGCCCGGCGCCTGCCAGGTGGCCTGGAAGGCGCCCAGCCAGCCGCTGAGGACGATGGCGCGGGCCGGGAATACCGGGTAGATGCGCAGCGGCGGTTTGTCGTCGGCATCCAGCAGCAGCAACGTCACGTCCAGGCCGCTGGCCAGGCGGTCGGCCCAGGGCAAGGCCTGGGCGCTGCTGCCGATCACCAGGGTGCGGCCGGCGGAGCGGTAGCCGACGGTGTCCAGCGCCTCCGGCGGCTCGATGCTGCCGAGCGCGGCGACGGCGGCCGTGCGGGCGAGCAGGTTGCGTGCTTCGATTGCCGGATCGGCGCCCTGCCCTTCGATGAAGCGGATATTCATTGTGTCTCTTGCTCAGGTGGTTGTGGCTGTTTTGTTTGTGTTTGTGGTCCGTCTTCCTGTTCCTCGATCATCTTCAGGAAGGCGCTCTTGGCGTGATCGAGCGAGGCCAGCATCTGTTCCGACACCGGACTGGGCTGGGTGTAGTCGTCGATGTAGACGTCCAGCCTGTCCATGGTGTTGAAGTGCGGATCGGCGAACAGTTTCTTCAACGCGCTGCGGCGCACGGCCTGGTCGACGCCGCGGGCGACGAAGGCCGAGAAGTCGGAGCCGCTGTCCAGGGTGGCGACGTCTTCCATCGTGGGCAGCGGGCGCTCCGTGACCGTCGGCGGCGGCAGCTCCGGCTGGACGAGCGGCTGCGGCCGACGCTGCAACGCGCCATACGGCACGACGGGCGCGGCAACGGTGGCGGCATCGGCCGGCTGCAGCGGCCCCGGCAGGGCCGGCGCCGGCCCGGCCGGGGCCGGGCCCCCTTCCCGGACTTCGGTTTTGCGGCGCGCCCAGCGGCGCAGGAAGCCTTCGTCGGACATGGTCACCCGTGCTGGCGGCCGCGCCGCGGCTTGGGCTGGTAGTGCTCGCGCAGATAGCCGGCCACCCAGGCATAGATCTCGGCGGACATGGTGACGCCGTCGGCGTTCTCGCCCGAATCGAACATGCGCGTGCCCTCGACATAGCTGACCGAGGCCCGTACCGGCATCGCCCGCCCGTCTTCCATGCGCCACAAGACGAAAACCTTGGACTCGGGCGCCATCACGTTCTCATAATAGCCCTCGTTCTCGTCCGGATAGAGTTCCAGTTCGAGGCCGGAGACCAGGTAGTAATCGCGCTCCGGCGTCTGGCTGAGCATCTGCACGGCCGGCAGGTGGCCGCGGTCGGGCACCACGCCCACCGCTTCCCAGGCGTCGTCCGCCCACACGTGGCGGACGCTGCGACGCTGCATCAGCACCGCGATCGGCATGCTGCCCATCTTCATCGTTCGCTCACCTCATGCTCCTCACGTCATCCTCACTTCTTGCTGACACTCTTCGGCGTGTCCTTCTGCACCGTCGGCGGCGCATCCTTCGGCTGGGCCTGGGTCGGGTATTTCTTGACGTCCTCGCTCGGCGGCGCCGTGCCCAGCTTTTCGCTCTTGATCGCAGGAACCACGGCCGCTTGTCCGGCGGGCGTGGTGTTGCCGGCGCCGGGCGAGCCCGCCGGCGGCGGATTTGCCGGCCCGGCGGCGGTAACGGCCGCGCCTGCCGCCGGCGCCGCGGCCGCGATCGCCACTGCGGGATGGGTCTTCCAGCCCTGCTCGCCGGCGCGCGCGCGCCAGCGTGCGCTGACGGCGTCCATCGATGCCGCCAGGCTTTCCTTGTCCTTGGCGGCCTGGGCGTCGGCCTTGGCCTTCTTCTCGGCCGCGGCCTGCTGCTGGGCCGGGGTCGGCGGCGGCAGGGTCGCCCAGGCCACGCTGGCAATCAACAGGCCGGCGATCAGCAGGGCCGCCTTGATCGCCGGGTGGCGCCCCTTGTGCGCCCGTTTGATATGAATGGTCCTCATCGCATCGTCCTCGTCGTTTCCGCGCTTCACCCAAGGCCTGGCTCAACGTCCCGGTGCGGCACTGTTGGGACCCGGATCGCGGTGGGCGGCGGCCGGCTGCGGCGCCGGTTCCGCCGGCGGTTTCACCGGGTTGTTGCCGCTGTCGCCGGACGGCTTCTCGGTCGCGCCCGTCTGCGCGGCGGTGCCGCTGGAAGGCGTCGACACGCCCGAGCTCGGGCCCTGGCCGGTTTCGTGCGTGCTGCCGCCGGTGCCGGCGCCCGCCGTATTGCCGCCGGCGCCGCCGGCGATACCCGGCGTACCGCCCGCATAGGTGGCGTCGGTCTTCGGCTTGTTACTCCTTGCCATCACCACGCCGCTGGACTCGCCGCCGGCCGTTACCATGCCCGGGAACTTGGTCTGGCGCATCGACTCGTCGCCGTGCTTCTTGCAGCCGGCCGCGCTCAGCACCAGCGCCAGGGCGCCCGCATGCATAAGGAAAACTAATGCTTTCATGGCCTGACTCCCGGCGGCAGCTTGCCCGGTGCGCCGCCGGCCGAAGGATGGTCGGGCGGCGAATGATCGGGCGGCAATGGGCGATTGTCGAAGGTTCCCGGCGGCACGCCGGCCTTGACTTGGTCGTACCAGATGCCGTGGTGGGCCCTGGCCCAGGCTTCGTCGACGTCGCCATGGCGCATCGCGTGGTAGGCGCCCGGCGTGCCCCAGGTGCCGATATAGATGTGGCCCATGGCGGCGGCAATGTAGAAGGTGGCGCCCAGCAGGTGCAGGTAGTTCGCGATCTGCAGCACGTAGCGGGTCTGGCCGAAGGCGATGAAGTCGAGGATCAGGCCGCTGATCGACATCACCAGGCCCAGCAGGGTCACGCCGAACCAGAACCAGCTCTTCTCGCCGGCATTGAAGAAGCCGGCCGGCACGTGCTCGTGGCTCAGCATGCCGCCGGCCTTCCTGAACCACAGCCAGTCGACCCTGCGGAAGAAGTTCCGGCGCAGGAAAGTGAAGAACATCAGCACCGAGCACACGATGAACAGCGGCCCGACGAAGTTGTGCAGGTACTTGAAGACATAGGCAATGAAAGCGAACACGTCATGGCCAAGCAGCGGGATCAGCAGCTTCTTGCCGAACAAGATCACCAGCCCGGTGACGGCCAGGATGATGAAGCTGATCGCCGTCGCCCAGTGGATGTTGCGCTCCCAGTTGGTGAAGCGCTGGATGCGGCGCCCGGTATCCGGGGAGCCGGTCTGCAGCTTGCCGACCACCTTGGCGACCAGGAAGACGGCCAGCAGGGCCAGCACCAGCACGGTGCCGGCCAGGGTGGCGAGCGGACCGTTGCGGAACACGCGCCACTGGTTGCCGCCGCGCTGGACGATGACGTCCCCTTCCTTGTTGCCGTACTGGCCAAGGTAGTGGCGGTCGATGTGCACGCGGCCGGAATCCTTCGAGGCCAGGCCGGGATCGGGCACGCGCGAGTCCTGCTGGGCTTGCAGGATGGTCTGCTCCTCGGCATAGGCCGGCTCGGCCCGGTTGTTCGGTACGCCGGCCCAGGCCGCCGACAGGCTGAGCGCCATGAGCACGCATAGGATGATCGATCGCATGGTCGGCTCCTCAGGGATTGGCCCGGTTGTATTCGTTCTGGTGCTGGTTGCGGTTGCTGATCGTCCCCCACCAGGCCAGCCTGTCGTTGTGGAAGTGGGTGGCGAACGGCAGGTTGTCCTTCTTGCCGGCGTACTGGCCCTTGATCCAGTGCGGGTGCTGGTCGACTTCCAGGCAGCCGGCCAGCAGCGCCATGGGAACCAGCATCAGGATGAGACGCTTCATGTCGGCAGCCTCCCCTCGTCGTTCTGCGAATCCTTGAGGTTCTGGTTTTCGCGCGGACCCTGGCCGGTGGCCTTGATGTCGCCGCCGCGCTTCGGTTTGCCGTAGGCGATCTTCCAGCCCCACAGTTCCGGCCCGTAGCCGCGGGTTTCGACGCGCTGGCGGTAGATGTCCGAGATCACGCCCGCATCGCCGCCGATCAGGGCCTTGGTGCCGCACATCTCGGCGCAGGCCGGCAGCTTGCCTTCAGCGATGCGGTTGCGGCCATATTTCTTGAACTCGGCTTCCGAGGTATCCGGTTCCGGACCGCCGGCGCAGAAGGTGCACTTGTCCATCTTGCCGCGGTGGTTGAACAGGCCGCTCTCCGGGAACTGCGGCGCGCCGAAGGGACAGGCGTAGTAGCAGTAGCCGCAGCCGATGCACTGGTCCTTGGAGTGCAGCACGATGCCGTCTTCGGTGTGGTAGATGCAATTGACCGGGCACACCGCCAGGCAAGGCGCATCGGTGCAGTGCATGCAGGCCATCGAGATCGAGCGTTCGCCGGGGACGCCGTCGTTGATCGTCACCACGCGCCGCCGGTTCACGCCCCACGGCGTCTCGTTCTCGTTCTTGCAGGCCGTCACGCAGCCGTTGCAGTCGATGCAGCGCTCCGTGTCGCAAATAAACTTCATTCGGGCCATGTGACCTCCTAAAACTTGGATTCCCGCCTGCGCGGGAATGACGGAATTTTCATGCGCGCACCAGGCGGCACAGCGATACCTTGGTTTCCTGCATCATCGTCACGGCGTCGTAGCCATAGGTCCAGCCAGTGTTGACGGCCTCCCCGCGCACTTCCGGCGCCCCGCCCTCCGGATAGTGCTTTTCCAGGTCCTCGCCCATCCACCAGCCGCCGAAGTGGAAGGGCATCCACACCAGGCCTTGCGGCACGCGCTCGGTCACCATCGCCATCACCTTGAGGTTGGCGCCGGTCGGGGTCTGGACCCAGATGAAGTCGCCGATCTTGACCCCGATCTGGGCCGCGTCGTTCGGATTGACCTCGCAGAACATGTTCTGCTGCAGTTCGGCCAGCCAGGGATTCGAGCGGGTCTCCTCGCCGCCGCCCTCGAACTCGACCAGGCGGCCGGAGGTCATGATGAGCGGATAGTCCTTCGAAAAGTCGACCTGCTGGACCGACTTGTACAGGGTCGGCAGGCGCCAGAAGGCGGCCTTGTCGTCGTAGGTCGGGTACTTCGCCACCAGGTCGCGGCGCGGCGACACCAGCGGTTCGCGGTGGGTCGGGATCGGGTCCGGGAAGTTCCAGACGTTGCAGCGGGCCCGCGCATTGCCCCAGGGCGCGCAGCCGTGGGAGATCACCACGCGGATGATGCCGCCCGACAGGTCGGTCTTCCAGTTCTTGCCCTCCGCCGCCGCCTGCTCTTCCGGCGTCAGGTCGGCCCACCAGCCGAGCTTCTTCAGGAAGACGTGGTCGAATTCCGGATAGCCGACGTCGAGTTCGCTGTCCTTGTTGGTCGAGCCGTCGGCCGCCAGCAGGGTCTCGCCGTTGTGCTCGACGCCCCAGTTGGCGCGGAACGGCAAGCCGCCCTCGGCCACGGATTTATGCAGGTCGTACAGGATCGGCGTGCCCGGGTGCTTCATCTCGGGCGTGCCCCAGCAGGGCCAGGGCAGGCCGTAGTAATCGCCCTTGCAGGGCCCGTCCTCGGCGCGCAGCGTGGTCGGGTTGAAGGTGTGCTTGTTCTGCATGTGCAGCTTGAGGCGCTCTGGCGAGCAGCCCGTATAGCCGATGGTCCAGCAGGAGCGGTTGATCTCGCGAAGGATGTCCTCGATCACCGGCTCGTTGTTGACCACCTTGATGTTCTTGACCAGTTCCTCGCCGAAGCCCAGCTTGCGGGCGAACAGGTACATGATCTCGTGGTCGGTCTTGCACTCGAACAGGGGCTGGATGACGCGTTCGCGCCACTGGATCGAGCGGTTCGAGGCCGTCACCGAGCCCTGGGTCTCGAATTGCGAGGCGGCCGGCAGCAGGTAGACGCCGTTCTCGCGCCCGTGCATCGAGGCCGTCATGCTCGGGTAGGGGTCGATCACGACCAGCATGTCGAGCTTCTGCATGGCCGCCTTCATGTCCGGCAGGCGGGTCTGGCTGTTCGGCGCGTGGCCCCAATAGATCACGGCGCGCAGGTTGCTCGGCTGGTCGACGTACTGGTTCTGCTCGTTGACCGCGTCGAACCAGCGCGACACCGTGATGCCCGGCTTCTCCATCAGCTCCTTGGAGCCGAAGCGCGACTTGATCCACTCGTAGTCGACGCCCCAGACGTTGGCGAAGTGCTTCCAGGCGCCCTCGGCGATGCCGTAATAGCCCGGCAGCGAATCGCCGTTCGGGCCGACGTCGGTGGCGCCCTGCACGTTGTCGTGGCCGCGGTAGATGTTGGCGCCGCCGCCCTGGATGCCGATATTTCCCAGCGCCAGCTGCAGGATGCACAGGGCGCGCACGTTGGCGGTGCCGACGTGGTGCTGGGTGATGCCCATGCACCAGACCACCGAGGACGGGCGGTTCTTGGCCAGCATCTCGGCCGCCATGCGTACCGAGGCTTCCGGCACGCCGGTGACGTCGGTCACCTTGTCCGGGGTCCACTTGGCGACTTCCTTGCGGACGTCATCCATGCCGTTGGTGCGGGCGGCGATGTATTCCTTGTCTTCCCAGCCGTTCTCGAAGATGTGCCACAGGATGCCCCACACCAGCGGGATGTCGGTGCCCGGCCGGACCCGCACGTAGTGGTGGGCGAAGCGCGCCGTGCGCGTGAAACGCGGGTCGACCACGATCATTTTGGCGCCCAGCTCCTTCGCGTGCAAGAAGTGCAGCATCGAGATCGGGTGGGCCTCGGCCGGATTCGAACCGATGAACATCACGGCCTTGCTGTAGTGCAGGTCGTTGAAGGAGTTCGTCATCGCGCCGTAGCCGAAGGTCTGGGCCACGCCCGCCACCGTGGTCGAGTGGCAGATGCGCGCCTGGTGGTCGCAGTTGTTGCTGCCCCAGAAGGAAACCCATTTGCGCAGCAGGTAGGACTGCTCGTTGTTGTGCTTCGAGCTGCCGATCAGCATCAGCGCATCGGGTCCGGATTTCTGGCGCAGCTCGAGCAGCTTGTCGCCGATCTCGTTGATGGCCTGGTCCCAGGAGATGCGTTCGTACTTGCCGTTGACCAGCTTCATCGGATAGCGCAGGCGGTGCTCGCCGAAGCCGTGCTCGCGCACCGAGGCGCCCTTGGCGCAGTGGGCGCCCATGTTGATGGGCGAATCGAAGGCGGCTTCCTGGCGCACCCAGACCCCGTTGCTGACCACCGCCTCCACCGAGCAGCCGACCGAGCAGTGGCTGCAGACGGTGTGCTTGATCTCGGTCTTGGTCTCGGCCGCATTCGCCGGATCGGCCGCGCTGGCCGGTTCGATGACGTTCAGCGGCAGGTGGCGCGCGACCGCCGCGGCGCCGGCCGTGACGCCGGCACCGACCAGGAATTTGCGGCGTTTCAGCCCGCTGTCGCGCGATGTCTTCACCAGGGTCATGGCAACTCCTTACCAGTAAGCGGCCGTCTGGTAGTAACGGCGGATGTGTTCGGTCTCGTGGTAGCCCTTGGGCTTGGCCTGCGGCTCCGGGGCCGGCGCGGGCGGCGCGGTTTCGGCGGCGCCGGCGCGGGCGGCCACCACGGCCAGGGCGCCAAGCGGCGCGGCCTTCAGCAGGCTGCGGCGGGCGGGGTCGGGAGCTTTGTCCTTGTTTGTGTGCTTGTCTGCCATGACGATCCTCATGCGGCTAGTGGTGCATCGGCCGGCTCCCACACCTTGAAGGCATGGGCTTCGACCGCCAGGAAGGCGCCGGCGAAGGCGGCGACCACCCGGTAGAAATTGGCGGGTTCCGCGCCCGCGATGGCGGCCACGCAGGCCGCGTACCAGGGCTGGATGTGGGTGACGAACAGCTGCTTCTGCTCCAGCAGCGGCTGGCGCGCGATGCCCGGCGCGCCGGCGATCAGGACTCGCATGGTCTCGCACAGGGCGCCCAGGTGGTCTTCGAACTCGCCGACGCCACGGGCGCGCGCGATGCGCAGGCGCGCCAGGTCCTGGCGCAGCCCGGCCAGCGGGAAGTCGTTCATGTGGCCCGTCAGGTAGAAGGAGCCATAGGGATTCAGGAGCGGCGTGCCGGTGCTGATGAAGAGGTCCGAGAATTCCTCCGACACCGCGCCGGCATCGACCACGCTGGCGGCCTGGGTCAGTTTCAGCCATGCGTCTTCGAGCGCACGCCCTGCCTCGTCCTCGCCGTCGGCGGCGATCGGGTCGGCCGCCGCCAGGGCAGCCAGCAGGGCATCGTCGGGCGGCGCCAGCATCAGGCGCGCGATCAGGGCATAAAAATCGGCCCTGGCCTGGTCCTCGTCGCTTAGCTGGACAGCCATGGGCATGGAGATCGTTTGAAAAGACGTGGTTCCCTGCGGCACTGAGCGGTTCTCCCGTTAGCAAATCTGCACTGAAAGTGTAGCCCCGGGGAACCCGGGAGGAGCGCACGGTTGAACTTCGCCGCCTTTTCTATTTCATGCCGGCCGCATGCATCAGCACCCGCAACAGCCAGGCGACGGCGCCCAGCGCCGCGACACCGAGCAGCCAGAGGCCGAGCATCCAGCCCAGCCTGCGCATCCAGAGCGTATTCATCAGTGATAACCCTCCGTGTCGACTACCTTGCCTCGGAACACGTAATACGACCACCCCGTATAAGCCAGGATCAAGGGCAGCACGATCAGGGTGCCGATCAGCGCGAAGCTCTGGGTGGCCGGCGGCGCGGCCGCTTCCCAGATCGTGATCGCGGGCGGCACGATGTGCGGCCAGATGCTGATTGCCATGCCAATATAGCCGAGCAAGGTCAGCGCCAGGGCGGCGATGAAGGGCTGGCGGTGCGGATCGCGCTTGAGCGACCACAGCAGCCAGAACGCCGACCCGGCCACCAGCAGCGGCACCGGCGACAGGATCAGCAGGTTCGGGAAGCTGAACCAGCGCTCGGCCACCTGGTGCTGGGACAGCGGGGTCCAGATGCTGACCACCACCACCGCCGCCAGCAGCAGCAGGGCGAAGGGCCGCGCCAGGGCGACCATGCGGCGCTGCAGCTCGCCCTCGGTCTTCATCACCAGCCAGGTCGCGCCCAGCAAGGCATAGGCGATCATCACGCCAAGGCCGGCCGCCAGCGGAAACGGCGCGAACCAGTCGAGCGGCCCGCCGGCAAAGCTGCGTCCCGACACCGGGATCCCGGACAGGAAAGCGCCCAGCGCCACGCCCTGGAAGAAGGCCGCCGTCATCGAACCGCCGATGAAGGCCAGGTCCCAGACCGGCCGTTCGCGGTCGTTCGCCTTGAAGCGGAATTCGAAGGCGACGCCGCGGAAGATCAGGCCCAGCAGCATGAAGATCAGCGGCAGGTAGAGGCCCGGCAGGATCACCGCGTAGGCGACCGGGAAGGCGGCCAGCAGCCCCTCCCCGCCCAGCACCAGCCAGGTTTCGTTGCCGTCCCAGATCGGCGCCACCGAATTCATCATCGCGTCGCGGTCGCGCCTGGACGGGACGAAGGGATACAGCATGCCGATGCCGAGGTCGAAGCCGTCCAGGATCACGTACATGAACACGGAGAAGAAGATGATGCCGGCCCAGACCGCGGTGATGTCGATGTCCATGTCGATGCCCATCTTCAAGTCATGTTGTCTTCGTTGACGGAGGCGCTCGCTTCCGGCACCGACAGCGGCCGCGCCGGGGTCCGTCCCCTGCCCGGCCCGCCCTGCGGAATGCGGGTGGTATCGAAGGCCTGCGGCCCCTTGCGCACCAGCCTCAGCACGTAGGCGATGCCGACCCCGAACACGAAAAAGTAGGAGACCACGAACAGCGCCAGGCTCAGCGCCACCGGCCCGGCTTCGATCTTCGAGGCGCCGTCGGCGGTGCGCAGCACGCCATAGACGATCCAGGGCTGGCGCCCGGCCTCGGTGGTGATCCAGCCGGCCAGCACCGCCACCAGGCCCGCCGGTCCCATCCACATGGCCATGCGCAGGAAGCCGCGGCTGTCGAACAGGCGCTTCCTGAAGCGTAGCCACACGCCCCAGGCGCCCAGCGCGATCATCAGGAGGCCCAGGCCCACCATCACGCGGAAACTCCAGAAGACGATCAGGGAATTCGGCCGCTGGTCGCGCGGGAATTCCTTCAAACCCTTGATCTGGCCGCCCCAGGTATGGGTCAGGATCCAGCTGCCCACGCGCGGGATGCCGATGGCGAACTTGGTTTCTTCGTCCTTCATGCTGGGAATGCCGAACAGCAAAAGTGGCAGGGGCTTGTCGCCCTCGTTTTCCCAATGTCCCTCGAGGGCGGCGATCTTGGCCGGCTGGTGCTTCAGGGTGTTCAGGCCATGCATGTCGCCGACCACCGCCTGGATGGGCGCCACGATCAGCACCATCCACATCGCCATCGACAGCATGGTGCGCACCGCCTCGTTCCCCCGCCCCTTGAGCAAATGCCAGGCCGCGGAGCTGCCGACGAACAGCGCGGTCGACAGGAAGGCCGCGATCGACATGTGCACCAGCCGGTAGGGGAAGGAGGGATTGAAGACGATCCTGAACCAGTCGACCGGCACCATGCGGCCGTTGACGATGTCGTAGCCCTGCGGCGTCTGCATCCAGCTGTTCGAACCGAGGATCCAGGTGGCGGAAATGAGTGTACCGAGCGCGACCATGCAGGTGGCGAGGAAGTGCAGCCCGGGGCCGACCTTGGTCCAGCCGAACAGCATCACGCCGAGGAAGCCGGCCTCCAGGAAGAAGGCGGTGAGCACTTCGTAGGCCAGCAGCGGCCCGGTGATGGCGCCGGCGTATTCGGAGAAATAGCTCCAGTTGGTGCCGAACTGGTAGGCCATCACGATGCCGGAGACCACGCCCATGCCGAAGTTGACGGCGAAGATCTTCAGCCAGAAGTGGTAGAGGTCGACGAAGACTTGTCGCTTGGTCTTCAGCCAGCACAGCTCGAGCACGGCCAGGTAGCTGGCCAGGCCAATGGTGATGGCCGGGAACATGATGTGGAACGACATCGTGAACGCGAACTGCAGGCGCGCCAGGTCCAATGCCGCCAAGCCGAACATGAGTCCCCTCCGTTATTGTCGTGTGTAGAATCTAGCACGTGCTGAGCCGCGCACGATTGGCGGCGTGGCGATGGCTGGCCGCGTTCAAAATGCCACAGAGTATGATCAGGCAGTCAAGAAGCCCCGGCTTTACGGACGCCAGCCCGGCATGTGGCCGTATAATCGCAGGTATTGACATCCATTCGCTTCCTTTATCCGATGATCCAGGCCATCTCTTTCCAGAACGACGACAAGCCGCTGAACGTTTCCGCGCTCAAGGCCAGCTGCTCGGCCTGCAGCATGCACCAGCTGTGCCTGCCGATGGGCCTGGAAGAAGCGGACATCGACCGCCTCGACAAGATCATCGGCCGCCGCCGCCGCCTCGAGCGCGACGAAGCCCTGTACAAGATGGGCGAGCCCTTCCGCAACCTGTACGCGGTGCGCTTCGGCCACTTCAAGACCTACCAGGTGAACGCGGCCGGCGAAGCCCAGATTACCGGCTTCCAGATGGCCGGCGAACTGCTGGGCATGGATGCGATTTCCGGCGACCGCCACCATTGCGACGCCGTCGCGCTGGAAGACAGCGAAGTCTGCGAGATCCCCTTCACCAACCTGGAAGACCTGTTCGGCCAGGTGCCGGCCTTGCTGCGCCATTTCCACCGCATCATGAGCCAGGAAATCACGCGCGAGCAGAACGTCATGCTCCTGCTCGGCAATATGCGCGCCGAGCAGCGCTTCGCCGTCTTCCTGGTCAACCTGTCCGCCCGTTACGCCGCGCGCGGCTATGCGGCCAACAGCTTCCAGCTGCGCATGTCGCGCGAAGACATCGGCAACTACCTGGGGCTGACCATCGAGAGCATCAGCCGCCTGCTGTCGCGCTTCAAGAAGCTCGGCCTGCTGCAGGTCGACAAGCGCGAAGTGACCCTGCTGGAACCGGCGCGGCTGAAGGCGATGGCGGCCGGGACCGAGCAGTGCAGTCCGATGGCATGATCAGGCAGCCAGGGAGTTGTATTTCAGGCGCTCCCCTCGACAATAAGAGCCAGTCGGTACATGCTGGTCGTCCGGACGTAGGCCAAGCAAAAACGGAGGTCGACATGACGACAAGTAACTTAGTTGAAGAACTCTCGGGCGCGCCATCCCGCCATGGGCTTCTTGAGGACATTGGTAGTTTGCACGAAGGCCGAACCCGGCTCGATCTGGAAGGGTTCCGATTCGATCCGATACGACACCTTCCACTCTATGTCTTCAACCTCATCGACGACGACGGAGCTCTTGTCGGCCGGTATCACTTTGCACCGGGCGCGCCGGAAGCAGTGGGAGAAATCGGCAACGCCGGGGGATACGTGGAAGCAGCGTACCGGAACAGAGGTCACAGCAAAGAAGCAATCAAGGCCCTGGGCGAGCTGGCGTCGCGACACGGAATGGACTCGTTCATCATCACCTGCCCGAAGGACAACGACGCTGCGCGAAAGGCGTTGGACCAGGTCGGCACGAAAATGGCGAATCGCGATGGCGATATCTGTTTTTACGAAATTCCGGCATCGAAATCGAACTGAAGCAACCACGACGAGGAGACAGAGATGATCAAGGTGAGCGTAATGTATCCCAACGGTCCGGACGCCCGTTTCGACGACGCCTACTACCGGGACCGGCACATGCCGATGGTCAAGCAGTTGATGGGCGACTCCTTGAGGTACTACACCGTCGACAAGGGAATGGCCGGCGGTGCGCCGGCGTCGGATGCGCCCTACATCGCCATGGGCCACCTGTTCTGCGACTCCGTCGATGCCTTCCAGGCCGGTTTCGGCCCGCACACGAAGGAAATCATGGGCGACATTCCGAACTACACCAACCAGTCGCCGGTCGTCCAGATCAGCGAGGTGGTGGTCGGCCAGGCCTGAGCCGGGCGCACGCCTCATCCTTCCCAGCGCGAGCCGAGAAGGATGCTGCACATGTTCCCGCGCTGGAATGCGGGATCCTTGAAGGCGAGGAAATCGTCATTGAAGGTCCCGAAAGTGGTGTCCGGGCGCTGCCTCAAGCCCTCGTAGAAGGCGTCGATCACCCGGTGGCCGAAATCCCGTCCACGCGGGTGGGCGGCCATCACGGCGGCGCGCTCTTCCGCCGTGAACTGGTCGGCCGGCCAGGGCGCCCCAGTAATAGACGCGCACCGAATGCTGGTATAGCAGATCGCTTTCGGTATCGCGGACGAGCTCGGTAATCTCGCGCGCGATCCTGCTGTCCGGCAGGCGCACGCCGCAGATGCCGCTGTTTTCCATGGCAGGTCCCCCTCTCACCTGGTAGCGGGCAGGACCAGCTCGCGATCGTCCCGGTCCGTCACGAACACGGCGAGCAGCTTTGCCGGCTTGTCCTTGCTGGCGTTGCGGGCCACGGTATGGCGTGCTCCCGGGTCCTCGTACCAGCTTTCTCCCGCCCGGTACAGGCGCGGCTGCTCGTCGCCGACCGCGCTGACGATTTCGCCGGACAGCACGTAGGCGTAGATGAAGGCTGACTTCGGATGGGTGTGCGCCGGCGATGCTGCGCCTGGCGGAAAGGACACCTCGACCGCGACCAGCGCCTTGCCGGGCACATTCGGCAGCGCGCGCTTGAACAGCGGGGTGACCGTCTCCGGGCCGTGTGCGCCGGCGGGAAGCGCCGTGATGGACAGCAGCGCCAGGCAGATGGCGGGAATGGCGCGCTTCATCATTGCACCGCCGCCGGCACCGCGCGGAAACTGATCGCCATGCGGTTGTAGGCGTTCATGAGGCCGATCGCGATCGTCAGGTCGGCCAGCTGCTTCTGGTCGAACACGCTGGCGGCCGCTTCATACTCGGCGTCCGGCACGCCGGTCTCGGCGACGCGCGTGACGGTTTCCGCCCAGGCCAGGGCGGCACGCTCGGTGGCGCTGAACAATCCGCCGCCCTCGCGCCAGCCCGGCACCAGCACCAGCTTGTCGATCGTGACGCCCTCCTTCAGCAGGTCGCGCGAGTGCATGTCGATGCAGAACGCGCAGCCGTTGATCTGCGAGACGCGCAGGTAGACCAGGTCGACCAGGACCTTCGGCAAGCCCGACTGCAGGACATGCCCGTAGACGCCGCCCAGTGCTTTCATGCCGGCCGGGGTTGCGGCGTTGTAGTCCATTCGCTGTGTCATCTGTTTTCTCCTTGATTGAATGAGTCACAGGAGAAGGATGGTCCATCGGGTGGTCAAAAAACAGGGCCAAGAATTGAAAGTTTTAATGTACCATCCGCCGATGGACCAATTTTCCATCAGCCTCGACCGCGCCAAAAAGACGCCGCTCGCCACGCAAATCTATGCGACGATCCGCGAAGGCATCGAGGCGGGACGGATTCCTCCCCATGCCAGGTTGCCCTCGTGGCGCGACCTGGCTGCGCAGCTGGGCGTCTCGCGCGGCACCGTGCGCCTGGCCTACGAACGCCTCATCGACGAGCAGCTTGCCCTCGGCCTGGGTGCGGCCGGCACCCGCGTCACCGAGCGCCGCCCCGGCGCTTCCGCCTCCCCATGGTCGGTCGATGCGCCGCCGATGCCCGAGCTGTTCCACGACTTCGGCACCGTGCCCTTGCCCTTCCAGATGGGCGTGCCGGCCCAGGATGAGTTCCCCGACAAGCCATGGTCGCGCATCCTGACGCGCGAGGCCAGGCGCAGCGGCGCCGGCGCGGTCGGCTACCCGGATCCGCGCGGCGAGCCGGGACTGCGCAATGAAATCGCGGCCTATCTCGGCATCGCGCGGGGATTGCGATGCAGCCCCTCGCAGGTGCTGGTCACGGCCGGCTTCTGCGGCGCACTGGGCATCGCATGCCGCGGACTCGGACTCGAGGGCAGGACCGCCTGGATGGAAGAACCGGGCTTTCCGCTCACCCGTACCGCGCTCGGCCTGGCCGGGATGACGGCGGTGGCGGTGCCGGTCGACGAACAAGGCCTGGATGTGGAAGCCGGCATGCGGACCGCCGCCGACGCCGCCCTTGCCGTCGTGACGCCGGGCCAGCAAGCGCCGCTCGGCATGACGATGTCGCTGCCGCGCCGGCTGGCCTTGCTCGAATGGGCCGGGCGCAAGGATGCCTGGATCGTCGAGGACGACTACCTGAGCGAGCTGCAGCTGGCCGGACGGGCCGCCCCGGCCCTCGCCTCGCTCGACCGAGGCGAGCGCGTACTGCATATCGGTACCTTCAGCAAGACGATCAGCCCGGCCTTGCGCCTGGGCTTCCTGGTGGTGCCGCCGGCACTGGTCCGGCGCTTCGGCGACCTGGTGGCCTGCCTGGCGCCGGCGCCAAGCGAGCTGATCCAGCGGGCGGTGGCCGACTTCATGCGGGAAGGCCACTATCTGCGTCACCTGCGCCGCATGAAGCGCGTGTACGCTGCCCGCCGCGAAGCCTTGCTGCGCAGCCTGCGCGAGGAAGCCGCGGACGCGATCGCGGTCCAGGCGACGGCCGGCATGGCGGTGGTGGCGCGGCTCCGGAGTGCCGCATCGGACGTGGAGATTGCCGTGCGCGCGCGCGAATTCGGCCTCGCGCCGACGCCGCTGTCGCCGTGGTATGCGCAGCCTCCCCGGCGGCAAGGGCTGCTGCTGGGCGTGACCAACGTGGATGCGGACCGTGTGGCCGCCGACTGCCGCCGCCTGGCGGATCTGGTACGGCGCCTGGGATGATCTATGGAAGAATTTGATAGCGGCGCGGTAAAAGCCATCCTCTTCGATGTCTACGGTACGCTCGTCGAGATTCGCGACAAACGCGCGCCTTTTCGTCAACTGATCCAGATCGGCGCCCGCCAGGGCCGAAAGCCCGGTCACCAGGACGCCGCCATCATCATGGCGCAGCGCGTCGGTTTGCAGGAAGCCGCCGCGCTGCTCGGGATCCGGTTGACCGATGCCGACCTATTGTGTTGAAAAACTCCCCTTGATGGCAGCCCCGTCAGCGCCTACCGTTATCTAGGTAGAGCGCGAAGACGGAGGCCGAGATGATGGGACGTCAGGCAACGAAGCGGGAACTGTTCGTCATGATCAGTCTAGACGAATACGTTCCCGAAGACCATCTGCTGAGAGCGGTGGACCGGTATCTCGATCTGAGCGAGTTTCGCGAGAACTTGGCTGAGTCATACAGCCATACCGGTCGGCCATCAGTCGATCCCGAGCTCATGGCCCGCATGCTGATCATCGGTTACTGCTATGGCATCCGATCAGAACGCCGGTTGTGCGAAGAAGTGGGCATGAACCTGGCGTACCGTTGGTTCTGTAGGCTGGSACTAAAGGACAAGGTGCCAGATCATTCGAGYTTTTCCAAAAATCGACATGGTCGTTTCCGTGACCATGATGCGTTTCGTCAGCTGTTCGATTCCGTTCTTCGACGTTGTATGGCCGAGGGCTTGGTGCARGGCGAAGGGTTTGCAACTGATGCCAGTATGATCAAGGCTGACGCCCAGCGTCAACGTTCGTGTTCGGGCGAAGCCGGTATCGATTGGGGTAATCCAGAGCAGGCAAGTCGACCAGTGCGAGAGTATTTGGCGGCTCTGGAACAAGCCAATCCAGTGCCACCGCCGCCGAAAAGAATTTCCCTGACTGATCCGGCTGCAACCTGGACTGCCGCTGCAGGACCGGCTCTTTTTGCGTACTCAACGAA
>NZ_JBFTRS010000027.1:0-89278 GCF_056399645.1 Massilia sp. 01N417
GTCGAGCGTCGAGCGGGAWGGTGCCTTCGTTCGCAAAGACGAATCCCGGCAGCAGGGCAAGGACCGCGAGCAGCCCGCTGCACCGGCGACACCGATCGCACCTGCCACGCCGGCGCCGGCGCCGGCCGACGCGCCGTCCGGCATGCCGAGCCTGGGCGCCGGCGAACTGCCCAGCAACCTGCCGGACTACCTYAGCCAGGTCGAGCGCGACATCATCCTGCGCGCGCTGCAGCAGACCCAGTTCAACCGTACCCAGGCCGCCAGCCTGCTCGGCATCAACGTGCGCCAGCTGCGCTACCAGATGCAGAAACTGGAGATCCACGCGCCCGAACCCTGATTCGGATCATGGTTGAGCGGGTGAGCTGTTGTCTTTTCGCCATTGCAACATGGCCTGAACGCCGACTCCGTCAACGCCTGGCCGCACCACGTCGGGGCCCCCAAATCGTTATGTTAGTGCTTACTTTCATTCCGAGGCCCATGATGATTCGCCTCGGCAAATGTCAAGCTCGGCGCTAGAAAAAAAACCGCTCAGCAGAGTCTTTGATATTGGCGAATATCGACTACAATTAGGTTCATACGGCTGTCGGACACTATATCTAGTGGTCAGTGTCGAAAGGCAGATCAGTAAGAGGAGGGGCGCATGCAGGCGTTTTCCAACATGGCTCTCCTCTTTATTATTCTCAAAAAGTTATTAGGTTGCCAACTTTTATCAGTTGGCATTCATCGTTTTTAGTCGGTGGCGCGCTGCCATCCTGGGAGGCTCAATGCAAACATCTTCGGACATCTCCATCAATCCGCAACCAGGAACGGCTGCCGGCACCAGCGCGGCCGAACTGGTCGCGACCGGCGACTACCGCATCATCCGCCGTAACGGCGCCGTGGTGCCGTTTGCTCCGAACAAGATCGCCGTCGCGATGACCAAGGCTTTCCTCGCCGTGAACGGCGAGCAGGGCCGCGAGTCGGCGCGCATCCGCGACCTGGTCGAGCAGCTGACCAATAACGTGGTCGCCGCCCTGGTGCGCCGCCAGCCGAACGGCGGCACCTTCCACATCGAAGATGTGCAGGACCAGGTGGAGCTGTCCCTGATGCGCTCGGGCGAGCATGACGTCGCGCGCGAATACGTGCTGTACCGCGCCAAGCGCATGGACGAGCGCCGCGCCGCCAAGGAAGCTGCCGGCGCCACCGCGGTCGCCGCGCCGCAGTTCACCGTGGTCGACGGCGGCGTGCGCCGTCCGCTGGACATGAACGAAGTGGTGTCCCTGATCGGCGCCGCCTGCGTGGGCCTGGAAAAGCACGTCGACGCCGACGCCATCCTGGCCGAAACCGTCAAGAACCTGTACGACGGCGTGCCGGTCGAGGAGCTGCACAAGTCGGCCATCCTGGCCGCCCGCGCCCTGATGGAAAAGGATCCGGCCTACAGCCAGGTCACCGCGCGCATCCTGCTGCACACCATCCGCAAGGAAGTCTTCGGCAGGGAAGTGCCGCAAGCCGGCGCCGCCGCCGAGTACATCACCTACTTCCCGCAGTACATCGCCAAGGGCATCGACGCCGAGCTGCTGGACGAGGAACTGGGCAAGTTCGACCTGCAGAAGCTGGCCAAGGCCATCGTTGCCGACCGCGACCTGCAATTCGGCTACATCGGCCTGCAGACCCTGTACGACCGCTACTTCCTGCACATCCGCGAAACCCGCATCGAGATGCCGCAGGCCTTCTACATGCGCGTCGCGATGGGCCTGGCCCTGCGCGAAGAGAACCGCGAAGCGCGCGCGATCGAGTTCTACAACCTGCTGTCGAGCTTCGACTTCATGAGCTCGACCCCGACCCTGTTCAACTCGGGCACCCGCCGCTCGCAGCTGTCCTCGTGCTACCTGACCACCGTCAGCGACGACCTGGAAGGCATCTACGACGCGATCAAGGAAAACGCGCTGCTGTCGAAATTCGCCGGCGGCCTGGGCAACGACTGGACTCCGGTCCGCGCGATGGGTTCGCGCATCAAGGGCACCAACGGCAAATCGCAGGGCGTGGTTCCGTTCCTGAAAGTGGCGAACGACACCGCCGTGGCGGTCAACCAGGGCGGCAAGCGCAAGGGCGCGGTCTGCGGCTACCTGGAAACCTGGCACCTGGACATTGAGGAATTCCTCGACCTGCGCAAGAACACCGGCGACGACCGCCGCCGCACCCACGACATGAACACCGCGAACTGGATTCCGGACCTGTTCATGAAGCGCGTGATGGAGAAGGGCTCGTGGAGCCTGTTCTCGCCGTCCGAAGTGCCGGACCTGCACGACAAGGTCGGCAAGGCCTTCGAAGAAGCCTACCTGGGCTACGAAGCCAAGGCGGCGCGCGGCGAAATGTCCGTGTACAAGAAAATCGAAGCGCTCGACCTGTGGCGCAAGATGCTGTCGATGCTGTTCGAGACCGGCCACCCGTGGATCACCTTCAAGGATCCGTGCAACATCCGCTCGCCGCAGCAGCACGTGGGCGTGGTGCACTCCTCGAACCTGTGCACCGAGATCACGCTGAACACCAACGCCGACGAGATCGCCGTCTGCAACCTGGGTTCGGTCAACATGCCAGCCCACATGAAGGGCGACGGCCTGGACGCGGTCAAGCTGCAGAAGACCATCCGCACCGCGATGCGCATGCTGGACAACGTCATCGACATCAACTACTACGCCGTCGACAAGGCGAAGAACTCGAACCTGCGCCACCGTCCGGTCGGCCTGGGCATCATGGGCTTCCAGGACTGCCTGCACATGATGCGCGTGCCGTTTGCCTCGGACAAGGCGGTGGAATTCGCCGACCGCTCGATGGAGGCCGTCTGCTACTACGCCTACCTGGCCTCGACCGAGCTGGCCGAAGAGCGCGGCCGTTACCAGTCCTACGAGGGTTCGCTGTGGGACCGCGGCATCCTGCCGCAGGACTCGATCAAGCTGCTGGCGGAAGAGCGCGGCGGCTACCTGGAGCAGGATACGTCCGAAACCATGGACTGGAGCATCGTCCGCAACCGCATCAAGCAGTTCGGCATGCGTAACTCGAACTGCGTGGCGATCGCCCCGACCGCGACCATCTCGAACATCATTGGCGTGTCTGCCTGCATCGAGCCGACCTTCCAGAACCTGTACGTGAAGTCGAACCTGTCGGGCGAGTTTACCGAGATCAACGGTTACCTGGTGCGCGACCTGAAGGCGCGCGGCCTGTGGGACGAGGTCATGATCAACGACCTGAAATACTTCGACGGCTCGCTGTCGCGCATCGACCGCGCACCGCAAGACCTGCGCGAGATCTACGCGACCGCCTTCGAAGTCGAGCCGAAGTGGCTGGTGGAAGCCGCATCGCGCCGCCAGAAGTGGATCGACCAGGCCCAGTCGCTGAACATCTACATGGCCGGCGCCTCGGGCAAGAAGCTGGACGAGACCTATAAACTGGCCTGGCTGCGCGGCCTGAAGACGACCTACTACCTGCGCACCATCGCCGCGACCCACATGGAGAAGTCGACCACCCGTACCGGCGCCCTGAACGCCGTGCCGGTCGACGGCGGCCTCTCGGCAGCGGCGGCGGCAGCTCCGGCTCCGGCGGCAGCTCCGGCAGCTTCGGCGGATGTGGTGGAAGGCGCCGCCTGCTACCTGCGTCCGGGCGATGCCGGTTTCGACGAGTGCGAAGCCTGCCAGTAAAGACACCCCGTCGTTCCCGCGAAGGCGGGAATCCAAGTTTGTCCGCGCTACGCTAAATAACTTGGGTCCCCGCCTCCGCGGGGGCGACGTTTCTAAGTTAACAATAGAAGGAAAAGATCATGGCTCTGTCATGGGACGATGAACCGACCACGGGCGCACCGGCCGCCACCGCAGGAAGCAACATCGCGGAAGGCGTCAGCGCCGCCGCTGTCGCCAAGCGCGTGAACGCCGACGACAAGCGCATCATCAACGCCAAAACCGACGTCAACCAGCTGGTGCCGTTCAAGTACAAGTGGGCCTGGGACAAATACCTGGCCGGCTGCGCCAACCACTGGATGCCGCAGGAAGTGAACATGCAGCGCGACATCGAGCTGTGGAAGAGCCCGAACGGCCTGACCGAAGACGAGCGCCGCATCGTCAAGCGCAACCTCGGCTTCTTCGTGACCGCCGACTCGCTGGCCGCCAACAACATCGTGCTGGGCACCTACCGCCACATCACGGCGCCGGAATGCCGCCAGTACCTGCTGCGCCAGGCCTTCGAAGAGGCGATCCACACCCATGCCTACCAGTACATCGTCGAATCGCTGGGCCTGGACGAGAAGGAAATCTTCAACGCCTACAACGAAATCCCGTCGATCCGCGACAAGGACCAGTTCCTGATCCCGTTCATCGAGGTCATCAACGATCCGGAATTCAAGACCGGCACCCTGGAAAACGACCAGAAGCTGCTGCGCTCGATCATCGTGTTCGCCTGCCTGATGGAAGGTCTGTTCTTCTACGTCGGCTTCACCCAGATCCTGGCGCTCGGTCGTCAAAATAAAATGACCGGTGCCGCCGAGCAGTACCAGTACATCCTGCGCGACGAGTCCATGCACTGCAACTTCGGCATCGACCTGATCAACACGATCAAGATGGAAAACCCGCAGCTGTGGACCGCCGAGTTCAAGGAAGAGATCAAGCAGCTGTTCCTGAAGGCCGTCGAACTCGAGTACCGCTACGCCGAAGACACCATGCCGCGCGGCGTGCTGGGCCTGAACGCCCCGATGTTCAAGGGCTACCTGCGCTTCATCGCCAACCGCCGCGCCGTCCAGATCGGCCTGGATGCGCTGTTCCCGAACGAGGAAAACCCCTTCCCGTGGATGAGCGAGATGATCGACCTGAAGAAGGAACGCAACTTCTTCGAGACCCGCGTGACCGAGTACCAGACCGGTGGTGCGCTGAGCTGGGATTGATCCCGGACAGCCGTCCCCTCCTGCAAGCCCGCCGCCCGGCGGGCTTTTTATTTGCCGCGCCGGACAGTCCGCGGACTGTCTGTTATGCTGCCCGCACCTTTGCTTGGCAGCCTCACGATGTTTACCAGCCCGCACCTCGACCATCCCGCCATCGTCCACGGCTTCGGCACCCGCCACGACGACATGGCCCGGCTCCTGCCCGCCTACTGGCCCCTCCGCCCGATCCAGCACGAACGCCACGGCACCCATATCGCCGTCGCGACCGAACCCAACGAGGATTGCGGCGAAGCCGACGGCATGCTCACCGACCGTCCCGGGCTGCTGCTCGCGATCGCCACCGCCGACTGCGTGCCGGTGCTGCTGGCGCGGCAGGACGGGCGCGAGGTGGCGGCCCTGCACGTCGGCTGGCGCGGCGCCCACGCCGGCATCGTCGACCGTTTTTCGGCCATGGTGCGTGAGCGCGGCGGCGATCCCGGCGACTGGATCGCGGCGATCGGGCCGGCGGCCCACGCCTGCTGTTATGAAGTGTCGGAAGACCTGGTCGACGCATTTGTGGAGCGTACCGGGCTGCCGCGGGAGACCGTCGCGCCGCGGCCGCGCCGGCTCGACCTGCCGGCGATCGTGCGCCGGCAGCTCGCGCAGGCCGGCTTCGAACGCGTGTCGGCCCGGCTCGACTGCACCATGTGCGCGCGCGGCGACGAGGGCCGCTTCGTCTATCACAGCTACCGCCGCGACCGCGAAACGCGCACCCCGATCGTCGACGTGCAGTGGTCGGTGATCGCGATCGCAGCGCCTTGATCGCGATTCGCGCAAGGGATGCCATCATCCCTTGCGCCACAGGCTTGCCAGTAAAGCTATCATGCCTGCCATGCTACGCATCCTCTTCATCCATCAGAATTTGCCCGGCCAGCTTCGACGACCGTCTGCGGATCCGCATCAAGAATCCGGTGCTGATGCAGTCGCTGCTGGCGGCCATCGACGGCGTCAGCTACGGCCGCCGTCCGCCCGAAGGAGTCGCCAGCTATCGCGAGATGCCGTGCGCGGAATTGGCGGATTCCGTCGACCGGTCGCGCGTTCATTTCCTCGGCAAGCTGCCATATGCGAGCTACCGCACGGTGTTGCAGGTCTCGAGCCTGCACATTTACCTCACTTATCCGTTCGTGCTCTCGTGGTCGGTGCTGAAAGCGATGGCGGTGGACGGTGTTGCGCAACTACGATTTCGAGTCGGTGGGCTTGCCGGCCTGCCTCGAGCTGCTGAAGCCATTGCGGCAGCCCGCTGAAGAGGGAGACAGATGAAGGACCGCTTCGCACTGCATTTCGTCCCCGAGGCTTATTCCGTCGCGGGACCGAAACCGATGGGACGTCAGGCGGCCGGCGCCGCCCTGATGCGCGCCGTCGCGCAGAGCGGATTGTCCACGATCGGCTGCTTCGCCGCCGGCGAAGCCCATGGCGGCGAATGCGAGCGCGCGCTGCGCGAGCATGGCTTCAAAGGCGAGGTCGAGCGGGTGAGCCAGGGCAGGCCGCAGCAGCTCGAGCGTTTCGGCACGCTCTACCATCCGGCGCCCGGCATCGAGCGCCTGGCCTGGCGCCGCCTGGGCATCGGCGAGCGCCGCTACAGCCTGTGCGGCATCACGCACACCACGTCCAGCCACGCGGTGATGAGCGCGATCGCCAACCTGCTGGTGGCGCCGGTACGCAGCTGGGATGCGGTGATCTGCACCTCGCGCGTGGTGCGCGACAGCGTGCGCGAAGTGCTGGAGCGCCAGGCCGACTACCTGCGTGCGCGGCTGGGAGCGCAGCGTTTCGAGCTGCCGCAGCTGCCGCTGATTCCGCTCGGCGTGCACGGCCGCGACTTCGCATTCGACGCAGCCGGCCGCGGCGCGGCGCGGCGCCGGCTCGGCATCGAAGACGAGGACGTCGCCTTCCTGTTCCCGGGCCGGCTGTCCTTCCATGCGAAGGCGCATCCGCAGCAGATGTTCAGCGCACTGGAGCGCGCCGACAAGGCCGGGCGCCAGGTGCACCTGATCCTGTGCGGATGGTTTGCCAGCGAGGCGATCGAGAAGGCCTTCCGCGAGGCCGCCGCGCTGCTGTGCCCATCGGTGCGGCTGACGGTGCTCGACGGCCGCGCAGCGGACAGCCAGGCCAGCGCCTGGGCCGCCGCCGACGTCTTCACTTCGCTGGCGGACAATCTGCAGGAGAGCTTCGGCCTGACGCCGCTCGAGGCGATGGCGGCCGGCCTGCCTTGCGTGGTGAGCGACTGGAACGGCTACCGCGACACGGTGCGCGACGGCGTCGACGGCTATCGCATCCCGACCACCATGCCCGGCGCGGGCGCCGGCCTTGACCTCGCGCAGCGTTACGACGACGGCGTCGACAGTTACGACCAGTATTGCGGTCATACCAGCCAGGCGGTGGCGGTGGATGGCGCGCAGCTCGCCCAGGCGTACGAGCGCCTGATCAAGGATGCCGGACTGCGCCGCCAGCTGGGCGAGAACGGACGCCGGCGCGCAGGCGAGGAGTTAGACTGGGGGGTGGTGTTCGGGCGCTATCGCGCGCTGTGGAGCGAGCTCGATGAGCGGCGCCGCGCCGATGCCGCGCTGGTGCCGGCGCTGCCGCAATCGGTGCCGGACCGGCTCGATCCTTTCGCGGTGTTCGCGAGCTATCCGAGCGCGCAGTTGACGCCGGAATCGATCGTCGAACTGGCGCCGGATGCATCGCTCGCGCAACTGCGCGAATATCGCGAATTGGGAATCAACCGCTTCGCCGCGTCGTCCTTGCCGACGCTCGAAGAATTCGGCCAGATCTTCGGTTCGATCGAATCGCGGCCGACGCAGGTCGATGAATTGCTCGACGCGCTTGGGCCTTGCGATCGGCCGACTTTGCTGCGCGGATTGGCGTGGCTTTGCAAGATGGATTTGCTGCGTATTGGTATGAAGATTTAATGGAATGCGCGGCAGGTGCGCGCTTGTTTTTGAAGGAGCTGAAGTACGAATGGGATCAAACGTTATCGCGACGATCGATTGAAAGCTGCCGATAGCACTTCGCCCAAGCGGAAAGACATGAAAAATACTGTGTGCGGGTTGCGCACTGACAAGGTTTTCGTGTACTTTACGTGATTGAATTTGTCAAAACGTGAACACGCAAATTTTTAAGCGTGTTTAACGGGTGGCAAACCGATCAAAAAATGGGACGCTGATTCATTCAGTATGCACGTAAGCTTCGCGAAAAGAACAAGCCGCATTGCCTGATTAATGTCGGGCATGGCGGCTTTTTCTTTTCGCGCTCTCGCGGGCAGCGGTGTGGACAGCGCAGTGAACCATCGAACTTTTGTCGTTTCGGTCGTCGGCGACGACGATAGCTGAAGTGCTGCAGACTTGAGGAGTTGCAGCAGTTCAGCTGGTGCCGGATTCATTGACGCAGACCCGAGTGTGCGCCGATGAATAATTCGCCCGACCAAGCAGACCGGGTTGGACGGGTTCAAACCTTGTAGCGTATTTTCTCATCGCAGAGAAGGAGAACATAAAATGGCAACAGCCGCTAAGAAAACCGCAGCAAAGCCGGCCGCAAAGGCCGCCGCAGAAAAAACCGTCGCCGCTAAAAAGACGGTAGCCGCCAAGCCGGCCGCTAAAGCCGCCGCTAAACCGGCAGCGAAACCGGCTGCTAAAGCCGCCGCTAAACCGGCAGCAAAAGCTGCAGCTAAACCGGCAGCTAAACCGGCAGCAAAAGCCGCAGCAAAACCGGCAGCCAAGCCGGCCGCTAAAGCCGCTGCAAAACCGGCTGCAAAGAAAGCTGCAGCACCGGCCAAGAAAGCCGTTGCAACCAAGACCGCCGCTAAAGCTCCGGCCAAGAAAGCTGCTGCAAGCAAAGCTGCTGCACCGGCAAAGAAAGCCGCTGCAAGCAAAACCGCTGCTAAAGCTCCGGCAAAGAAAACCGCTGCAACTAAAGCAGCTGCACCGGCAAAGAAAGCCGCTGCAAGCAAAGCAGCAGCACCGGCCAAGAAAGCCGCTGCAAGCAAAACCGCTGCTAAAGCTCCGGCCAAGAAAGCTGCAGCAACCAAGACCGCCGCCAAAGCTCCGGCCAAGAAAGCTGCTGCAACCAAGACCGCTGCCAAAGCTCCGGCCAAGAAAGCTGCAGCAACCAAGACCGCCGCCAAAGCTCCGGCCAAGAAAGCTGCTGCAACCAAGACCGCCGCCAAAGCTCCGGCCAAGAAAGCTGCCGCAACCAAGACCGCCGCTAAAGCTCCGGCCAAGAAAGCTGCTGCAACCAAGACCGCTGCCAAAGCTCCGGCCAAGGCTGCAAGCAAGACCACCGCCAAGGCAGCCGCACCGGCCAAGAAAGCCGCCGCTACCAAGACCGCTGCCAAAGCTCCGGCCAAGGCTACCGCAACCAAGACCGCTGCCAAGGGCTCGGCTTCGCCAGTGGCGAAGACGGGCGCCAAGGCTGCAGCAACCAAGACCGCTGCTAAAGCTCCGGCCAAGGCTGCCGCAACCAAGACCGCTGCTAAAGCTCCGGCCAAGGCTGCCGCAACCAAGACCGCTGCCAAAGCTCCGGTCAAGGCTGCCGCCACCAAGACCGCTGCTGCCACCAAAACCGCTGCTGCCACCAAGGCTCCGGCTGCTGCCAAAACCGCCGAGTCCAAGCCGGCAGTGAAGGCCGCCGCCAAGCCGGCAGCCAAGCCGGCCGCAAAGAAAGCTGCTGCGCCGAAGGCCGAAGCAAAGCCGGAAGCCAAGTCGGAAGCGAAAGCGGAAGCCAAGCCGGAAGCCAAGGCCGACACCAAGACCGAAGCGAAAACCGAAGCCAAGCAGGACAGCGCTTCGGCAGGCCAGGCAGCCCAGTCGACCGCCAAGACGGTGCCGGTGCCGGCAGCATGGCCGTTCCCGACCAGCAGCCGTCCGTAATACCTTTCTTGCCTGGTTCAGGCAAAATACCGCTGTGTGAGAAATTCACACAGCGGTTTTTTTTTAAGGAGTCCTTGTGCTGCCCATTCTTCAGTTGATCGTCGATACCGCGGCCAGCGTCGTCGGTGGAGTCTTGTTGTTGCGCTTCTGGATGCAGGCGATCCGCGTGCGGCCGCCCATGTCGATCGCCCAATTCATCTTCACCTTGACCGATTGGCTGGTACGCCCGCTGCGCCGTCTGCTGCCGGGTGTCGGCGGCTATGACTGGGCGAGCCTGATCGGCGCTTTCCTGATCGTGCTGGTGGCGAGTTCGGTGATGTTTCTGGCGGGGTGGAGCGGATACACCGTCGTGCTGTACGCCGTGTTCCGCTTCCTGAACTGGATCATCTACGGCTTCATGGGCCTGCTGATCATCGAAGTGGTGTTCAGCTGGATCAATCCGCATGCGCCGCTGGCGCCCTTCATCCGGGCGCTCAACGACCCGCTGCTGCGGCCCTTGCGCCGTGTGATCCCGCCGGTGGGCGGCCTGGACCTGTCGGTACTGGTTGCGCTGATCCTGCTGCAGATCATCAAGTACCTACTGGGCCAGGCGCTGTTCTGACGTCCTGACCCGCTGATCAGAAGCGGTAGCCGAATGCAGCTTCGAACTTCTCCGCGATCTCCTCGGGCGTGAAGCTGTGGTTCTGGCCGCCCTGGTGGGCGATCTTGATGGAGCCGAGCAGGCTGGCCAGGCGGCCGCTGGTCGGCCAGTCCAGATCGTTCGCGATACCGTACAGCAGGCCGGCGCGATAGGCGTCGCCGCAGCCGGTCGGATCGACCACGCTGCTGGCCGGCACCGCCGGGATCTTGTGGTGCTCGCCGCCGGCGTAGATGTCCGAACCTTGCTCGCCGCGGGTGACGATCAGCGCGTCCAGGCGCGAAGCGATGTCCTGCAGCGTCAGGCCGGTACGGTCCATCACCATCTCGAATTCATAATCGTTGCAGGCGAGGTAGCTGGCCTGCTCGAGGAAGGTCAGCAGCTCGTCGCCGTTGAACATCGGCAGCTGCTGGCCCGGATCGAACATCAGCGGCACGCCGCGCTCCGCGCAGTCGCGCGCATGCTTGATCATGCCGTCGCGGCCATCCGGCGAAACGATCGCGACGCGCAGCGGCAGGTAGTCGGCCAGGCTGTTCTCGTGCGAAAACTGCATCGCGCCCGGGTGGAAGGCGTTGATCTGGTTGTTGTCCAGGTCGGCGGTGACGAAGCACTGGGCGGTGTAGGCGTCGCCGATGGTGCGGATCGCGTTGGTCGCCAGGCCCTGTTTTTCCATGCGTTCGAGGTAGCCGCCGCCGTCCTGGCCGATGGTGCCCATGATCAGCGGATCGCCGCCCAGCATCTTCAGGTTGTAGGCGATGTTGACGGAGCAGCCGCCGAACTCGGTGCGCAGGGTCGGCACCAGGAAGGATACGTTCACGCGGTGGAGCTGGTCGGCCAGCAGGGTTTCGCCGAAGCGGCCTTGGTATTGCATGATCTTGTCGAAGGCAATCGAGCCGCAGATCAGCGCAGTCTTGGTCATGTTGGGTCCTGAAGGTGGTGAAACTAAGCTAGGGATAAAAAACGATCATATGGTAGCCGGACGGCTTCAGGTCCGTGAGCGCGAAGTTCAGCCGGACCGGCTGTTCCGAGCGAGCAGCGAAGCCGGCGGCCACCGGCACGCCCTTCGGCAGATAGTCGGCGGGGCCGAATACGCGGCGCAGCAGGGGCTTGTCGTTGGCGTCGGTCAGTTCGAGCTGGATGCTGGGCCAGGCCTGGGCGAGGCTGCCCTGGTTGCGCAGCAGGGTGTTGAGCGAATAGCTGTCGACGCCGAGGGTGGTCAGTTCGCCGGTCTCGATCGACAGGTTCTCGACCTGGCTCGGGAGACCGACACGGCAGCCCAGCACGGCGCAGGCGCTGCCGAGCAGCGGCCTGGCGCCCGGATAGCGCGCCGCCAGCACGTTGCGGAAGTCGATCACCAGCTGGGCCGCCAGCAGCAGCGCCAGCACCACGGCGCCGCCGATCATCAGGAGGCGCCGGGTCCGGCCCGACGCTTCCTGCTTGCGGCTGCGCTTGACGAACTCCGGCTCGTCGGACTCGAGGGACGCCGGCACGCGCAGCTTGGGCGCATCGATCTTCGTGGGCGTGAGCCTGGAGCGGCGCGTGCGGGCCTCGACGGCCTTGGCGCGCGCCGATTTCACCGCCGGTGCGGGCGCCGGCGCGGATGGCGGCATCAGGGTGTCGACGCCGGCCGCCGAGGCGCGCAGGGGCAGGGCGGCGGGTGGAATGTCGTCCGTCGGGATGCCGGCGGCGTCCGTGGCCGGCTCTGCGGGCGCCTCGTCAGGATGGGCGTCCTCGTCGCCGGGCAGCGGGCGGGCGACCAGTTCCTCGTCCACCGGCAGCTCGAAGCTGGGCTCGATGCGGTCCTGGGGCGCGTAGGCGGAAGCAGTCGGGAGCGGCGGCGTAGCTTCGGCGGGGGCTTCGGCAGGCGCCGGCTCGGCGATGGCAGCGGGCGCCGTCTCGGCCGCTTCGGGCCTGACATCGGCTTCTACAGCCGGTTCTTCCGGCATGGCCGGTTCGGCTTCCGGCGCCGGTTCGGGCACCGGTTCCGCTACGGGCGCCGCTTCCTCTGCCTGAATCGTTTCGGGCTCGGACGCAAGCTGGGCGGCCGCCATGCCGCCGCCGGTACGCCAGACCTGCGCGCGCGGCGCAGGTGCCGGCGTCGATGCCGGCACAGGCACAGGCACAGGCGCGGCCGCCGGCTCCTCGGGCGCCGGCTTCGGCAAGATGCCGAGCGGGTCGAAGGTGCGGTCGAAATCGAGGGTGTAGACGGGCAGCTCCTCGGCTGCATCGTCCTGCGGCTGTGCGCCGCCGGCCTTGCCGGCCGCCAGCGCATCCAGGTCGATCAGGTGGGCGTTGCCGTCAAAGATGCTCTGGCAGGCGCCGCAGCGGACGATGCCGCCGCGGAGCTTGAGCTGGTCCGCGGCGACCCGGAACGTGGTGTGGCAATGCGGGCACTGGGTGGCGAGCGCCATGCCGCTTAGTCGGCGCCGTGGGTGCCGTACAGAGCGACCCAGCCGTCCAGTTCGGCCCAGACGCTCAGCTTGATGAAGGGTGCGTAGGCAGCCGCCACTTCCTCGGCCTGGCGCGCCAGCACGCCCGACAGGATCAGCGAACCGCCGGGCGCCACGCGGCCGGACAGCATCGGCGCCATCAGCTTCAGGGGGCTCGACAGGATGTTGGCGACGACGATGTCGAAACAGCTGCTGCCATACTTCGAGGCGCCGAATTCTTCCGGCACGTAGAAGTCGATCTCGCAGTTGTTGCGTTCGGCGTTCAGCTTGGCCGATTCGATCGCCTGCGGGTCGATGTCGACCCCGGCCACGTCCTGCGCGCCGAGCTTCCTGGCGACCATCGCCAGGATGCCCGAGCCGCAGCCGTAGTCCAGCACCGACTTGCCAGGTGCCGGATGGGTTTCCAGCCACTCCATGCACAGGCGGGTGGTCGGGTGGCTGCCGGTGCCGAAGGCCAGGCCCGGATCGACTTCGAGGATCAGGCCGTTCGGGTCCGGGGCTTCGTGCCAGCTCGGCACGACCCAGATGTTCTTGCCGATGTGGATGGGTTCGAACTGCGACTGCGTCAGGCGCACCCAGTCGGCATCCGCCACCGGACGGGTGGTGAACGACGGTACGGTGTTCAGGCCGATCGCGGCCGAAGCCTCGGCCACGATCGCGGCCTGGTCGGCGTCGACGTCCGTCAGCGCGACCACGCGGCTGTGATCCCAGGCTGCCTCGGTCGGCACCATGCCCGGCTCGCCGAACAGCGGCTTTTCCTGCTCGGTGCCTTCGTCGGCGTCCTCGACCGAGACCGACAGCGCACCCGCTTCCATCAGGGCGTCGGACATGCCCTCGGCGTGCTCGCGGGCGATCTCGATTATGACTTCAATCCAGCTCATCATTCAGCCTTTAACGTCCGCGGCCTTGGTTTCGGATTTGGAACCGATCGCGCCATCCTTCGGCAGGTCCGGCTTGTGGGCCAGCTTCTGCTCCAGATAGTGGATGTTGGTGCCGCCCTCGATGAAGCGGGCGTCGACCATCAGTTCGCGGTGCAGCGGGATATTCGTCAGGATACCCTCGACCACCATTTCCGACAACGCGATCTGCATGCGGCGGATCGCCTGCTCGCGGGTCGCGCCGTAGGCGATCACTTTGCCGATCATCGAGTCGTAGTGCGGCGGCACGTAGTAGCCGGCGTAGGAATGCGAATCGACGCGGATGCCGGGGCCGCCCGGCGGATGCCAGCTGGTGATGCGGCCCGGCGACGGGATGAACTTGAACGGATCTTCGGCGTTGATGCGGCACTCGATCGCGTGGCCCGACAGCATGATGTCGCGCTGCTTGAAGCGCAGGCGCTCGCCGCAGGCGATGCGGATCTGTTCCTGGACGATGTCGATCCCGGTGATCATCTCGGTGACCGGGTGCTCGACCTGCACGCGGGTGTTCATCTCGATGAAGTAGAACTCGCCGTCTTCATACAGGAACTCGAAGGTGCCGGCACCGCGGTAGCCGATCTTGCGGCAGGCTTCGGCGCAGCGCTCGCCGATCTTCTCGATCAGCTTGCGCGGGATGCCCGGTGCCGGCGCTTCCTCGATCACCTTCTGGTGGCGGCGCTGCATCGAGCAGTCGCGCTCGCCCAGCCAGACGGCCTGCTTGTGCTCGTCGGCCAGCACCTGGATCTCGATGTGGCGCGGATTTTCCAGGTACTTCTCCATATAGACTTCGGGATTTCCGAAGGCTGTGCCGGCTTCGGTCTTGGTCATCTGCACGGCGGACAGCAGGGCTGCCTCGGTGTGGACGACGCGCATGCCGCGGCCGCCGCCGCCGCCGGCGGCCTTGATGATGACCGGATAGCCGATCTTGCGCGCGGTCTGGATGATTTCCTTCGGCTCGTCCGGCAGGGCGCCTTCGGAACCCGGCACGCAGGGGACGCCGGCGCGGATCATCGCCTGCTTGGCCGACACCTTGTCGCCCATCATGCGGATCGATTCCGGACGCGGGCCGATGAAGACGAAGCCCGATTTCTCGACGCGTTCGGCGAAGTCGGCGTTTTCCGACAGGAAGCCGTAGCCCGGGTGGATCGCTTCGGCGTCGGTCACTTCGGCCGCGCTGATGATCGCCGGCATGCTCAGGTAGCTCTGCGCGGACTGCGCGGGACCGATGCAGACGGATTCGTCGGCCAGTTTCACGTACTTGGCGTCCTTGTCGGCCTCGGAGTGCACGACGACCGTCTTGATGCCCATCTCGCGGCAGGCGCGCTGGATACGCAGCGCGATTTCACCACGATTGGCGATAAGAATTTTTTCAAACATGGTATGCGGTGTTTCTGTGAGTGCCGGCGGAGCCGGATGCAACAGGAAGAAATGAATCGGGCCCGGCCCTCGTTTGAGAGTCCGGGCCTTGATGTTTGGTACTTAGCCGATCACGAACAGCGGCTGGCCGAATTCGACGGGCTGGCCGTTTTCCACCAGGATCTTGGTGACGGTGCCGGAGATGTCGGAATCGATTTCGTTCAGGAGCTTCATCGCTTCGATGATGCACAGGGTGTCGCCTTCCTTGACGGTGGCGCCGACTTCGACGAAGGCCGGAGCGCCCGGCGCCGACGAACGGTAGAAGGTGCCGACCATCGGCGACTTGACGACGTGGCCGGTCGGTTCGGCGGCTGCCGGCGCTGCGGCCGGGGCTGCAGGTGCCGGCGCGCCGGCGACGGCCGGTGCGGCGTACTGCTGGACGCCTTGCGGCGGAACCATGACCATCTGATTCTGGGGGATTGCGGAGGATTTGACGATGCGAACCTTGCTTTCGCCTTCGGTCACTTCGAGTTCAGCGATATCCGATTCGGCGACGAGGTCGATCAATGTCTTGAGTTTTCTTAGATCCATGTGAAACCCCTTGGAATTATTTGTAGTTGAATGCGGCGCGTCAGGTGGTTAGCGCGAGTCCGCACAGAATGCGTGAAGTTGACGTAGATTAACGCTCTTTGAGCGCGAAGTCGATGGCAAAGCGATATCCATCAGCTCCCAGTCCACAGATCGTCCCTTGCGCGATCGCAGATAAAAACGAGTGGTGACGAAACTCCTCACGCTTATAAATATTGGAGAGGTGGACTTCCACGAACGGGATCTCCACCGCCGCCAGCGCATCGCGCAGGGCGACGCTGGTATGGGTCAGCCCGCCCGGGTTGATGACGATTGCATCCACCCCTTCCTGCCTGGCGGCATGGATACGGTCGATCAACGCTCCCTCATGGTTGCTCTGGAAGCAATTAATGCTTGCTCCCACCGCTGCTGCCTGGGCAGTGGCGGCCTGCTCGATGTCGGCCAAGGTCGTTGCGCCGTACACCGCAGGCTCGCGCGTCCCCAATAAGTTCAGGTTGGGGCCATTGAGCAGCAGTAGCTTTTTCGCCATGATGAACCGTCTATTTGCCCGAAAGACAGGCATTTTGCCGCCAACATTGTGTGTTGGCAAGCGATAAAAAGCGCCAGGAATATAAGTGAACGACCGTTCGCTTGGGCGCCGCCAACATGCCGGATGCCTACAGCTTAGCGAGATCTGCCCGAAGTTGATCGAACTTCAAACGCCCCAGATAGGTCTTGCGCACCTGGCCGTCCGGGCCGATCAGCACCGTGAACGGCAAGCCGCCATTCACGTTGCCGAGTTCGCGGGACAGATCGGTGCCGCTCAGGCCGCCTACGTACAAGGGGTAGGACACCTTCGTCTTCTTGACGAATTCGGCGAGGTTCGCCGGCGAATCGATGCCGATGCCGATCACATTGAAGCGTTTGCCGCCATCCTTTGCGGCCAGCTCGGACAGTTCCGGCATCTCCTGCACGCAGGGCGCGCACCACGATGCCCAGAAATTCACCAGCAGCGGCTTGCCTTTCCACTGGCCCAGGGACTGGGATTTGCCGGACAGGTCGTTCAGCGACTGTGCATATAGATTGCTGACCGCGCTGTGCGGGCGGCCGTCGCTGGTTGGCGAATAGGCCGTGGTCAGCGGCCCCTTGGCTTCCTGCTTGACGGCGGCGATGGCGCCGAACACGGCAAAGGCGGCGGCCAGGATGGCGTAGCCGGCCAGGTTCTTCCTATTCATCTTGCTCCAGGGTTTCATCGGTAATCATCAGGGCGCGCAGGCCGGCCGCGTCCACGCGCTGCAGGCGGCCGTCGGCGCGCGGTTTCAGGGCGCCGCGCAAGTCGTTCATTTCATACAGCTCGGCGTGGACGGTCTCCTTCTTCCATTGAAAGCTGACGGTCTCGACCGGCTCGTGGCGGCCGCCCTTGAAGTGCGGCGTTTCCGAGATGTCGATGTCGACGTTGCGGTTCAACAGGAAGATCTCGACTTCCTTGGCGCTGTCGGCGAACAGCTGCAGGTGGATGTCGTCGTGCTCGCCCGCGGTGCCGTTCAGCACGGCGCCGGTGAGGTAGGGCCGGAATTCGGCCAGCTGCTCCATCACTTCGAGGGCGGTGCCGCGCAGATGCTGCAGGCGGGCGGCCTGGGCCGGCCCCTGGAACAGGGACTGGTAGCGGCGCACTTCGTCTTCGACCTGGAGATTGTCCGGTAAATAGTTGGGGGAGGGCCGGTCCACGCCCAGCACCTGGCGGGCGGCCTTCGCCTTGGCGGTGGCATAGTCGGCCCCGTCCTGCGCAATCATGCGCGCGGCGGTGGCCGCAATGCGTGCGCGTAACTGTTGGAGGTCGTCATTTGGCGTTGGCATCATGTCCGTGATCATACTCTTGAACGGAAAATGGCATCGTGTCGGGTAAAATCGCGTATTCGCAATTTTCCCGGCAGTAGCGCCAACAAACATGCACATCCACATCCTCGGCATTTGCGGCACCTTCATGGGCGGGCTGGCAGTCCTGGCAAAAGAGGCCGGCCACCGCGTTACCGGGTGCGACGCCAACGTCTATCCTCCGATGAGCACCCAGCTCGAAGCCCAGGGCATCGAGCTGATCCAGGGCTACAGCCCGGACCAGGTGGCCCTCGAGCCCGACCTCTACGTGATCGGGAATGTGATGACGCGTGGCAATCCGCTGATCGAGGAAATCCTGAACCGCGGCCTTCCTTATATGTCGGGCCCGCAGTGGATCGGTGAACATATCTTGCGTAATAAATGGGTGCTGGCCGTCGCCGGTACCCACGGCAAGACCACGACCACCTCGATGCTGGCCTGGATCCTCGAAGATGCCGGCTATTCGCCGGGCTTCCTGATCGGCGGCGTGCCGATGAACTTCGGCATCTCGGCGCGCCTGTCGGGCGAAGCGGAATCCGACTTCTTCGTCATCGAAGCCGACGAGTACGACACCGCCTTCTTCGACAAGCGCTCCAAGTTCGTGCATTACCACGCCAAGACGGCGGTGCTGAACAATCTCGAATACGACCACGCCGACATCTTCCCGGACATCGGCGCCATCGAGACCCAGTTCCACCACCTGGTGCGCACCGTGCCCGGCGTCGGCCGCCTGATCGTGAACGGCGACGAAGCCTCGCTGGCGCGCGTGCTCAAGCGCGGCTGCTGGAGCGAGAAAGAAGCCTTCGGCGCATCCGAAGGCGTGAACTGGAGCCTGGTCGAGCATCCGGGCGGTTCCAGCTTCGACGTGCTGTTCAATGGAGAAGTCCAGGGCACCGTGCACTGGGACCTGACCGGCCACCACAACCGCAACAATGCGCTGGCCGCGATCGCCGCCGCCCGCCACGTCGGCGTACCGCCGGCCCAGGCGATCGAATCGCTGGCGCGCTTCCAGAGCGTCAAGCGGCGCATGGAAGTGCGCGGCGTGGTGAAGGACGTGACCGTGTACGACGACTTCGCCCACCACCCGACCGCGATCGCGACCACGGTGGCCGGCCTGCGCCAGAAGATCGGGACGACGGGCCGCATCCTGGCCGTGCTCGAGCCGCGCTCCAATACCATGAAGCTGGGCGCGATGAAGGATGCGCTGCCGGGCAGCCTGAAGGATGCCGACCTGGTGTTCGGCTTCGGCAGCCAGCAGGCGCTGGGCTGGTCGCTGGCCGATGCCCTGAAACCGCTGGGCGGCATCGCCCACAGCTTCGACCAGCTCGACTATTTGGTGAAGGCCGTCGTGCAGGCCGCCCAGCCGGGCGACCACATCCTCGTGATGAGCAACGGCGGCTTCGGCGGCGTGCACCAGAAGCTGCTGGAGGCGCTGGGCGAATGAGCGGTGCAGCGCATTTGCTATACCTGCACGGCTTCCGCTCCTCGCCGAAATCCTTCAAGGCGCGGGTGGTGCAGCAGCGCATGGCGCAGCTTGGCTGCGCATCGCAGCTGATCTGCCCGCAGCTGCCGGCCTCGCCCAAAGCGGCAATGGAACTGGTGCTGACCCTGGTCGAACGCCACCGGGACAACCTGGCCATCGTCGGCTCCTCGCTGGGCGGCTTCTACGCCACCTGGCTGGCCGAGCGCTTCGGCTGCCGCGCGGTGCTGATCAATCCGGCGGTCGATCCGCTGAAGGACCTGGACAAGCATGTCGGCGTGACCACCGCCTGGCATTCCGACGAGCCCTTCGAGTTCAGGCGCGAGTACATCGACGAGCTGGCCGATTTGCGCGTGGCGCGGATCACCCGTCCCGAACGCTACTTCCTGCTGGCCGCCACCGGCGACGAGGTGCTGGATTACCGCGACATGGTTGCCCACTACGCCGGCGCCCGCCAGCACGTGATCGAGGGCAGCGACCATGCGGTGTCGGAATTCGAACAGTATGTCGGCGAGGTGCTGGACTTCTGTAGATCGGGCCCGGCATCGTGAGGCCGGCGTCGCTGCGCCGGGCCCGCTGGCTGGGGCATCCGGATGGCGTGGGCGCCGGCGCCGCCATGCGCGACTGGCTGACCACGCCGGGTTCGCTGACCGCGCGCCTGATCGCGCACAGCCGCCAGTTCCGCGTGCAGAAGCTGCGCCAGGAGACTAATCTGTGCCTGGCGGACGAAGCCGCGGCGATCGGCCTCGCGCGGCCGCGCCGCGTGTGGGAACGCGAGGTGCTGCTGCGCTGCGACGGCGAGCCGGTGGTCTACGGCCATACCGTGGTGCCGATGAGCGCGACGGCGCAGGACTGGCCGCTGTTCTCGGCGCTGGGCGAGCGCTCGCTCGGCACCACCCTGTTCCACGATCCGCTGGTCAGGCGCGGCCAGCTCGAGTTTGCCCGGATCCGCCCGGGCCATCCCCTGCTGGCGCGCGTGCAAGCGGCGCTCGCCCGGGAGGGCCGGAGCCTGGGGTCCGATACCGTCTACCATGCACGGCGTTGCGTCTATCGCCGCCGTCAAGGCCTGCTGCTGGTCACCGAGGTATTCTTGCCCGCGGTGCTGAACCTGGCGGCGGTCGCAACCAATTTGAACACGAAATAACATGAACCTCTTTTTCGAAGAATCCGGCGACTTCAAGGTCGGCACCGTGCTGTCGCAGGCGGGCGAGGCCTACCAGGTCGAAATGCCGAGCGGTAAGCGCACCAAGGTCAAGACCCGCGACGTGCTGCTGCAGTTCGACAAACCCGATCCTGCCACGCTGCTGGAGCAGGCCAAGACGGTGGCCGGCGACGTCGACCTCGAATTCCTGTGGGAAGTCGCAGGCCAGGAAGAGTTCGGCTTTGCCGAGCTGGGCGCCGAATACTTCGGCCACGCGCCGCTGCCCTTCGAGGCCGCCGGCCTGGTGCTGGCGCTGCACAACGCGCCCATCTATTTCTACAAAAAGGGCCGCGGCCGCTACAAGGCCGCGCCGGAACAGTCGCTGCGCGCGGCCCTGGCCGGTATCGAAAAGAAAAAGCAGCAGGCCCTCGTGCAGGCTTCCTACGTCGAGGAACTGAAGGCGGGCCGCCTCCCTGGCGCCATGCAGCCGCTGGTGCAGCAACTGCTGTTCAAGCCGGATAAGAACGGCATCGAATACAAGGCCCTGGAAACCGCCGCCAGCGAATTGCAGACCACCGCCCAGCGCCTGATGCTGAGCACGGGCGGCATCGCTTCGGCCAAGGACCTGCACATGTCGCGCTTCCTGTTCGAGCACTTCCCGCGCGGCGCCGGCTTCCCGCCGGTGCCGGTACCTGGCGTGCCGCTTGAGCTGCCGCTGGCGAAGGTGGCGGCGTTCTCGATCGACGACGTGACCACCACCGAGATCGACGACGCCCTGTCGGTCGAACACCTGGACGACGGCACGGTGCGGGTCGGCATCCACATCGCCGCGCCGGGCCTGGCGATCCGCCCCGACGACGCGCTCGACAAGATCGCGCGCGCGCGCATGTCGACCGTGTATATGCCGGGCGATAAGATCACCATGCTGCCGGACGAAGTGGTGGAAGCCTATACCCTGGCCGAGGGCAGGGATTGCCCGGCGCTGTCGCTGTACGCGACCCTGGATCCGGACACCTGGTCGGTGCTGTCGACCGAGACCCGCGCCGAGCGCGTGCCGATCAAGACCAACCTGCGCCTCAACGAACTCGATGCGCTGGTGACCGAGGAGGTGCTGGACAGCGGCAGCGGCGACTACCCGCACAAGGACGAACTGAGTCTGCTGTGGAAGTGGGCGCTGCAGCTCGAGGCCGGCCGCATGAAGAAGCGCGAAGCCTTCGGCCTGAAGCCGGAGCAGGGCAACCGCGTCGACTTCAACTTCTACGTCGAGGACGACGTGGTGACCATCGTCCGCCGCAAGCGCGGCGCGCCGCTGGACAAGATCGTGGCCGAGCTGATGATCTTCGCCAACAGCACCTGGGGCAAGCTGCTGCACGACTCCGGCGTGCCGGGCATCTACCGCTCGCAGGGACCGGGCGCCGGCGGCTGGAACGCCAAGATCCAGGTGCGCATGGTGACCCACGCGGCCCCGCACCAGGGCCTGGGCGTCGACCAGTATGCCTGGAGCACCTCGCCGCTACGCCGCTATACGGACCTGGTCAACCAGTGGCAGATCCTGGCCTGCGCCGAGCACGGCGTGACGGCGCCGCTGGTGGCCCCGTTCAAGCCGCGCGACGCCACCCTGTTCTCGATCGTCTCGGCCTTCGACGCCGCCTATGCGGCCTATAACGAATTCCAGCAGAACATGGAACGCTACTGGTGCCTGCGCTGGCTGGGCCAGGAAAACGCGCGCCAGGTGGAAGCGGTGGTGCTGAAGGACGAGGTGCTGCGCCTGGTCGAGATCCCGCTGGTGATCCGCCTGCCGGGCATGCCGCAGGTGGCCCGCGGCGCCCAGGTCCGCCTGGACATCGTGCGCTGGGACGAGGTCGACCTGTCGCTGGAAGCCCGCCTGCTCGAGGTGGCCGAGCCGGCGCCGGATGCGGCCGCGGCGCTCGAGTTCGAGGAGGAGGAAGAGGCGGCGTCGACGGCCGAGGATACCGGCGAGGCGGCGGCTGCGGAGGCGGTCGAGGCTGAGGGTTCCGTTACCGTGACGGATCCGGTGACGCAGACTGACGTGCCTGCGGCTTGATTTGCGGCTGATCGTGCAAACTTGGATTCCCGCCTGCGCGGGAACGACGACCTACTGCCGTCATTCCCGCGAAGGCGGGAATCCAAGTCCGTCGAACAGTGAATACTTATGCATTCACTGTTGGCTGTTGAATAACCGAACTTAAAACCCCAACAACCCACTGTTGCTAGCAAGACTGTTTGTTGCCGCAGGGACTAACAAACTCCTTCCCGCCCACGGTAGAATGGGTAGTTCCGTACTCCCAACCGTCCCGTCCCGCAGCACGTGAAGAGCCTTCGACACAACCGCCCCCTGACGATCGCCATTGCCTTCTCGGTGCTGGCGCACGCCTCCCTGCTGGCGATCCGCTTCGCCGCGCCGGACGCGTTCCGGCTGCAGCCGACCGATCCGGGGCTGGAAGTCATCCTGGTCAATGCCAAGCACGAGCGCGCGCCGGTCAAGGCCGAGGCGCTGGCCCAGGCCAACCTCGACGGCGGCGGCAATGCCGATGCCGGCCGCGCCCAGTCGCCGCTGCCGGACCTGCGCAAGATCGAGGACGGCGACAGCATCAAGGCCCTGCAGCGCCGCATCGCCGACCTGGAACAGCGCCAGAAACTGCTGACCCAGACCCACCCGTCCGCGTTCGTCGCGCCGCCGATCGCCCAGCAGGACAAGCCCGATCCCTCGCGCAACGGCGCCGACATGCTCGAGACCAGCCGCGCCATCGCGCGCCAGACGGCCGAGATCACCCAGCGCATCGCCGACCAGAACAAGCGCCCGAAGAAGACTTTCATCAGCCCGAGCACGCGCGGGGTCGGCTACGCCGTCTATTACAAGGCGCTGCAGAAGCGGGTGGAGGAGGTCGGCACCCTCGGCTTTCCGCAGCAGAACGGCCGCAAGCTGTACGGCGAGCTGGTGATGTACATCCCGGTATTCCAGGACGGCAGCATCTATGAAAAGGAAGGCGGACCGCGCATCGAGCGTTCGTCGGGCAACCGCGCGCTGGACCAGGCCGCGCTGGGCATCGTGCGGCGCGCGGCGCCGTTCGGCAAATTCCCGGCCAATATGCGCTCCACCGACAAGGACGACCTGTGGATCGTCATCACGACCTTCACCTTCACCCGGGAAGGCAAGCTGCAGGCCGAACTGCGCGAAGAAAAGGGAGCATGAGCTTAGATGAGCGATAAATACTGCGTGATCGGCAATCCGATCGCCCACAGCAAGTCACCGGACATCCACGCCGCCTTCGCGCTCGAAACCAGCCAGGACATCGTCTACGAGCGCTGCCTGGCGCCGCTGGACGGCTTCAGGGACACCGTGCAGGGGCTGATCGCGCGCGGCTACCGCGGCGCCAACGTCACCGTGCCCTTCAAGCTGGAAGCGGCGGCCCTCGCCACCCGGCTGGAACAGCGCGCGCGCCTGGCCGGCGCCGTCAACACCTTGCGCTTCGAGGATGGCGAGATCGTCGGCGACAATACCGACGGCCCCGGCCTGGTCGCCGACATCGTACGCAATGCGGGCGTGCCCCTGACCGGCAAGCGGGTGCTGCTGCTGGGCGCGGGCGGCGCGGCGCGCGGCGTGGTGCTGCCGATCCTGCAGCACGGCCCCGCAACGATCGTGATCGCCAACCGCACCCGTGCCACCGCCGACGCCCTGGTTGCGCAGTTCGCGGCGCAGACTGCGCATCCGGACCAGGTATCCGCTTGCGGCTTCGAGGACATCGACGCCGCCTTCGACGTCGTCATCAACGCCACCTCCGCCAGCCTGTCGAGCGCGATGCCGCCGGTGCCGGCGCTGGCGTTTTGCCAGGACACGCTGGCATTGGATATGATGTACGGGAAAATGCCGAGCCCGTTCATGGAATTCGCCGCCAGCCATGGCGCCGCGACCCGCGACGGCCTGGGCATGCTGGTCGAGCAGGCCGCCGAAGCCTTCGCCATCTGGCGCGGGGTGCGGCCGCAGACCTCCACCATCCTGGAACAGATGCGGCGACAGCTATGATGAAAGCGCTCAGGGCGGGTCTTGCCGCCGGTGGCAAGACTGCCAGCACGGCCAGCGGCAAGAGCCGCCGCCGCTGGCTGAAATGGATCGTCCTGGGACCTCTGCTGCTGGTGCTGCTGATCCAGCTGTACTTCTTCGTGACGATACTCTGGTGGACCCAGTTCAATCCATCGTCGACCAGCATGATGCGCCAGCAGCTGTCGGTGTTGCGCGAAAAGAATCCGAACGCGAAGCTGGAACAGGTCTGGGTGCCTTACGAGCGCATCTCGGACAACCTGAAGCGCGCGGTGATCGCCTCCGAAGACGCCAACTTCACCGAACACGACGGCGTCGACTGGGAAGCGCTGGAAAAAGCCTGGCAGCGCAACAACAAGCGTCACAAGGTGATCGGCGGCGGTTCCACCATCACCCAGCAGCTGGCGAAGAACCTTTTCCTGTCCGGCTCGCGCAACTACCTGCGCAAGGGCCAGGAACTGGTCATCGCCTACATGCTGGAGGCGGTGATGAGCAAGCAGCGCATCCTCGAAATCTACCTGAACGTGGTCGAATTCGGCCGCGGCGTGTTCGGCGCCGAAGCCGCCGCCCGCCACTATTACAAGACCTCGGCCGCCCGCCTCGACCCGACCCAGGCCGCGCGCCTGGCCGTGATGCTGCCGAACCCCCGCTACTACGACGCCCACCGCCAGACCAACTACCTGTCGCGCCGCACCGGCGTCATCCAGCGCCGCATGAACGCCGCCGACCTCCCCTGAAATTCGGGGTTGAAATTCGGGGTCAGAGCACATTATTCGCTTGATTCGGGGTCAGAGCACATTTCGCGGCCTGGTCACGCGGCGCGCATTGGCTGCCTATCCGAGGCTTGGGGCGCAAAAACGTTGTGCGATTGCTGCAATTATTCCGAGGCGTCATTTCCCCAAAATGTGCTCTGACCCCGAATTTTTGGCGAAATGTGCTCTGACCCCGAATTGATGGTGTCGTAAAGCAAATTTGTTGCCTACGGGGTGGCCGGGCTCAGGGCTTACGGGTACACTTGCGCTGTTTCCGAATCCGGCCGAGAAAGCAGCGCATGATCAATGTATTTGTCCTACAAAATGGCCGACTGAACCAGGTAGCGATTGCGTCGCGCGCCGATCTGGAGAAAGTAACGCCCGTCTGGGTCGACCTGACCGATCCCACCGACGAAGAGCGTGCCGTGGTCAAGGCCATGTATGGCGTGATCCTGCCGGGCGAGGACGAAGTATCCGACATCGAAGCCTCGGCCCGCTACTACGAGGCGGAAAACGGCGACCTGCACCTGCGCACCGACTTCCTGCGCGAGGAAGAGGACGGTCCCTCGCGCATCGTCACCGTGGCCTTCATCCTGGCCAAGAAGATCCTGTTTTCGGTACACAACGACGACCTGCCGGTGTTCCGCCTGGTGCGCCTGCGCGCGCGTTCGCGTCCCGGCTCGATCGAAGACTACATGGACGTGCTGCTCGACCTGTACGCGACCGATGCCGAGTACTCGGCGGACGCGCTCGAGGGCATCTACGAGAGCCTGGAAGAGGTCAGCCAGCGCGTGCTGCAGAAGGAGTTCACCGACCAGGATGCGGCCGCCGCGCTGAATGCGATCGCCCACGAGGAAGACTTGAACGGCCGCATCCGCCGCAACATGATGGACACCCGGCGCGCGGTCAGCTTCCTGATGCGCGGCCGCCTCCTCAATGCGGAACAGTTCGAGGAAGCGCGCCAGATCCTGCGCGACATCGAATCGCTGGACGGCCACACGTCCTTCCTCTTCGACAAGATCAACTTCCTGATGGACGCCACCGTCGGCTTCATCAACATCAACCAGAACAAGATCATCAAGATCTTCTCGGTGGCCTCGGTGGCCTTCCTGCCGCCGACCCTGATCGCCAGCATCTACGGCATGAACTTCAAGTTCCTGCCCGAGCTGGACTGGAAATTCGGCTATGGCTGGTCGCTGAGCCTGATGCTGATCAGCGCGATCGCGCCTTTCCTGTATTTCCGCCACCGCGGCTGGCTGAAATAAGACGCTGGCCGCGCCGCCGGCCTCAATGCTTCAGGTTGATGAACATATTGACCGCGAAGGCCACGATCCCCAGCGCGGCGACGATCTCCGCCAGCGCCAGCACGGGCGCCACGCCGACCTGGCCGAACAGCAGCAGGCCCAGCGCCGACATCATCACCGGCAGCGCCAGGTTCAGCAGCCAGAAGTGCAGCCGCGCCAGGCGGCTTTCGCCGGCCTTCGGAAACACGCTGTAGATCAGGCCGGCCAGCGCCATCGTGGTCCAGCCCAGCAGGTTGATGTGGGCGTGCACCGGGCGCAGCGTGAAGTTCTGGCTGGCGCCCATGGCGATGCCCATCGAAATGCCGATGATGAGGTAGACCACCGACAGCTTCAGCCAGACGATGCCGGCGGTCGAGAAGCGGGCTGCGGAAGAGGTGACAGTGCTTTGCATGATATTTTTCCCGTACGATGTAGTTTTGGAATCTGGATCGCGAACCGATCCCCCAGTACATACAGCGTAGTCAGGGATGCCGCCGCGGTGCAGCCCCATACGTGGGGGATGGCGCGCTACCGTTTGCCGAAAGGGTGAAAATGCAACGCATCAGGAAGTCGGGTTTCGCATTGGCATGCATGGCGCTGACCCTGGCCACGGCCGCCCCCGCAGCGACGCCGGCGTCGTCGTGGCGCCTGTCGCCCGAGGGCTACGGCCCGTTCAAGATCGGCATGCGCTTCGCCCAGGTGCGCAAGCTGGCGCCGCGGCTGCGGCCGACCGAAGCCTCGCTGCAGGTCAGCCCGGGCTGCGATTACCTGTCCCTGCCCGGACACCGCGGCGTGGGGTTGATGTTCATCGACGGCAGGCTGCGGCGCATCGACCTGTCCCAGCCCGGGCTGCTTACCACGCGCGGCGTCGGCCCCGGCGATACCGTGGCACGGGTGCTGCAGGCCTATCCCGGCCTGGAAGCGACGCCGCGCGCCTACGTCGAGAACGAGCAGAGCCTCACCCGTCACGCCGGCTCCAACGCCATCCGCTTCGAGACCATCAAGGGCCGCATCGACGATGTCTATGCCGGCCGCTGGGCCGAGGTCCAGCTCATGGAGGAGTGCAGCTAGCCGGGCTCACATCGTCGCGAACATCGCCACCACGGCCACCAGCATGACGGCCACGCCGAACCAGCCGATCACGGTGTGGCGGGTGCTCAGCGTATAGCTGCCCATGATCTTGCGGTTATGCGCCAGCATCATCATGACGGTCATGATCGGCACCGCGATCACGCCGTTGATCTGGGCCGACAGCACCAGGGCCGCGATCGGATCGATCGGGGCGAAGTCGAGCAGCACGCCGCCCAGCGTCGCCAGCGCGATGATGCCGTAGAACTCGCGCGCCTCGACCACCTTCAGGTCCAGGCCATTGCGCCAGCGGAAGCTTTCGGTGACGGCATAGGCGGCCGAGCCGGCCAGTACCGGCACCGCCAGCATGCCGGTGCCGATGATTCCCAGCGCGAACAGCAGGAAGGCGAATTCGCCCGCCACCGGACGCAGGGCTTCGGCGGCCTGGCTCGATGACTGGATGTCGGTGATGCCGTGCGCGCCCAGGGTCACCGCCGTGGTCAGGATGATGAAGAAGGCGACCAGGTTCGAGAAGCCCATGCCGATCAGGGTGTCGGCGCGGATGCGCCTGAGCTGGGCCTTGGCATCCTTGGGCCGGGTGCGCAGGGCGCGGGTGTTGCGATCGTTGCGGATCTCCTCGACTTCCTGCGAGGCCTGCCAGAAGAACAGGTAGGGGCTGATCGTGGTGCCGAACACGGCGACGACCAGGGCCACCGAGTCCTTGGTGAAGCTGAAGTGCGGCCACACGGTGCGCGCCAGCACCTCGGTCCAGGGCATGTGCACGGCGAAGGCGGTGGCAACGTAGGCCAGCAGGCCGAGGGTCAGCCATTTCAGGTAGCGCACATAGGTGCTGTAGGGCAGGAAGACCTGTAGAAGCAGGCACAGGATGCCGAAGCCCAGCGAATACATGTGCTGCGACCCGACGCCGGTCACCAGGCGCAGGGCTTCGCCCATGGCGGCGATGTCGGCGGCGATGTTGATCACGTTCGCCACCAGCAGGAGCAGCACCACCACGTACAGCAGCCAGGGCGGATAGGCGCGGCGGATGTTGGCGGCCAGCCCGCGTCCGGTGACGCGGCCGATGCGCGCCGACACCAGCTGGATGCCGACCATGAAGGGATAGGTCAGCACCAGGGTCCACAGGGTATTGAAGCCGAATTGCGCGCCGGCCTGGGAATAGGTGGCGATGCCGGATGGATCGTCGTCCGCTGCGCCGGTGATGAGGCCGGGGCCGAGGGATTTGAGGGTGGCGTTGTCGGTGAGACGGCGGAAGAGCTTGAACTTGGACTTCATGGCGGCCGACGAGGATGGGTCGGCGCGGAGTGTAGCACGGCGGGAACCCCGGACGGGGCCGCCGCCGTGAAAATAAGCCAGGCCTAAGTGATCGACCGAGCGATCGACTAAGCGATGCGCGCGAACACGCGGCGCGCCGCGGCGATCGTTTCGTCGATCACGGCATCGTCGTGGGCCGCGGAGACGAAGCCGGCTTCGAACATCGCCGGCGCGAAGTAGACGCCTTCGTCCAGCATGCCGTGGAAGAAGCGGTTGAAGCGCTCCTTGTCGCCGGCCATCATCTGGCCGTAGCTCGACGGGACGTGGTGCGAGAAGTACATGCCGAACATGCCGCCGACGGCATCCGCGCAGAAGGCGATGCCGGCTTCCTTTGCCGCCGCGGTGAGGCCGTCGACCAGGCGGGTGGTCTGCGCCGACAGCTTCTCGTAGAAGCCCGGTTCCTGCACCAGCTTCAGGGTGGTCATGCCGGCGGCCACCGCCACCGGGTTGCCGGACAGGGTGCCGGCCTGGTAGACCGGGCCGATCGGCGCCATATTGTGCATCAGCTCGGCACGTCCGCCGAAGGCCGCCACCGGCAGGCCGCCGCCGATCACCTTGCCCAGCGCGGTCAGGTCCGGGGTGATGCCGTACAGGGCCTGGGCGCCGCCGAGGCCGACGCGGAAGCCCGACATCACTTCGTCGAAGATCAGGATCGCGCCGTACTCGGTGCACAGCTCGCGCATGCGGCGCAGGAATTCCGGCGTCGCGCGGATCAGGTTCATGTTGCCGGCCACGGCTTCCACGATCACGCAGGCGATGGTGTCGCCCATCGATTCGAAGGCGTCTTCCAGCTGCGGGATGTTGTTGTAGTCGAGGACCAGGGTGTGCTTGACGAAGTCTTCCGGCACGCCGGCCGAGGTCGGGTTGCCGAAGGTGAGCAGGCCGGAACCGGCCTTCACCAGCAGGGAGTCGGCGTGGCCGTGGTAGCAGCCTTCGAACTTGACGATCTTGTCGCGGCCGGTGGCGCCGCGCGCCAGGCGCAGCGCGCTCATGGTCGCTTCGGTGCCGGAGGAGACCAGGCGCACCTGCTCGATCGAAGGCACCAGGCGGCAGATCTCTTCGGCGATCTCGATCTCGCCTTCGGTCGGGGCGCCGAAGGACAGGCCTTGCGCGGCGGCGTCCTGCACCGCCTTCACCACTTGCGGATGGGCGTGGCCGACGATCGCCGGGCCCCACGAGCCGATGTAGTCGATGTAGCGCTTGCCGTCCGCGTCCCAGAAGTAGGGACCTTCGGCGCGGGTGATGAAGCGCGGGGTGCCGCCGACCGAGCGGAAGGCGCGGACCGGGGAGTTCACGCCGCCCGGCGTGGTCTGCTGGGCGCGGGCGAACAGGGTGTCGTTCCTGGAGGTGTGTTCGGTATGTTCAGTCATGATTGTTCTTCTTGTACAGTTTGTTGGGAATGAGCCTGCCCATGCCGAAGCGGCAGGCATGCTGCAGGGTGCCGAAAGTGTAGTCCTGGGCCCAGGCCAGGGCCTCGATCGCGTCCATGCCCCGCGCCATGCGCGCCGCCAGCGCGGCCGACAGCGTGTTGCCGGCGCCGACGAAGGGGCCGGGCAAATGCTGGTTCCAGGACAGGCTGACGGCCAGGCCGTCGGGATCGTACAGGTTGTCGGCGCGGACGCCGTCGCCGCCGCCGATGCCGGTGACCAGCACGTGGCCGCAGCCGAAGCCGGTCAGCTCGGCCGCGTCCTCGGCCACGGTGGCGATCGATCCCGGGTCGCGCCAGCAGTCGGCGAAGCGCGCCAGCTCGGGCTGGGACATCACCAGCACGTGCGCCTGCGGCACCAGCAGCTGGTGGATCAGGGTCAGGATGTCGTCGTCGCGCACGCCGCAGTCCGGCAGGCCGGAGGTGAAGGGGTCGAGGATCAGCGGCACCTGGGCATAGTCGGAAACGATTTCCGCGATCGCGGCGATCTGCTCGAGGCTGGCCATGGTGCCGACCTTGATCGCCGCGATCGGCATGTCCTCGAGCAGCATGCGGGCCTGTTCGACCACGCTGCTGGACTCGATGGGATGGATGTCGTCGACGCGCGCGGAATCGGCCACCAGCAGCCCGGTTACCACCGACAGGCCATGGCAACCGTGCATGGCGAAGACGGCCACGTCGGACTGGATGCCCATTGCGCCGACCGGATCGGCCGGCCCGAAGGTGAGGATGAGTGGAGACGGTTGGTTTTGCACAGGCGTTAGATTAAGATACCTGACTCCCATTTTACTAGATGGGAACCGCCATAACCTACTACGCGTCGCAGGACGCTCCAGCTTCCGCTCGCTACGGTCATGGAGGTCCCTGATGCTTTACCTAATTTTATATAGAAGGATTCGACGTGAGCAACGAAACGCAGACTTACCAAACCTGGATGTGCCTGATTTGTGGGTGGGTCTACGACGAAGCCGCAGGCAGCCCGGAAGACGGCATCGCGCCCGGCACCCGCTGGGCCGACGTGCCGATGAACTGGACTTGCCCGGAATGCGGCGCGCGCAAGGACGATTTCGAAATGACCGCCATCTGAGTTCTCGTTTTAGCCAGCAAAACTGGGGCATTTCCGCCTTCGGCAATGCCTTCTTGCCAAGCTTCTTGCCAATCCATCATCGCAACGGTTTTCACCTAGTTGACGTATAGCAACACTTCGCGCACAAGGCCAGCGCCCTATGCTATCGTGCGGGTTCATGCTGAAGTGAAACTAATATGACGACCCAAGCGACAGGCCTGAAGATCATGGTGATCGACGACAGCAGCACGATCCGCCGCTCCGCCGAGATCTTCCTGACCCAGGCCGGGTACCAGGTGGTGCTGGCGGAAGACGGCTTCGATGCGCTGGCCAAGATCAACGACCATCAGCCGGCGCTGGTGTTCTGCGACATCCTGATGCCGCGCCTGGACGGCTACCAGACCTGCGCCCTGATCAAGAAGAGCGCGAAATTCCATGCGACCCCGGTAGTGATGCTGTCCTCCAAGGACGGCCTGTTCGACCGCGCGCGCGGCGCGATGGTCGGCTCGATCGCCTACCTCACCAAACCGTTTTCCAAAGACAGCCTGCTGGCGGCCGTGCGCGATCACACGGCCGCGGCGGCATGAATACTCCGGAGCCCATCGTGGCCATACAAAAGATCCTGATCGTCGACGATTCCCCGACCGAACGCTACTACCTGACCGACATCCTGGTGCGCAACGGCTTCACCGTCACCACCGCCGAGAACGGCGAGGAGGCGCTGGCCAAGATCCGCGCCGAGCGTCCTGAACTGATCCTGATGGACGTCGTCATGCCGGGTGCGAACGGCTTCCAGATCACGCGTTCGATCACGCGCGATCCCGAACTGGCTTCGGTGCCGATCATCATCTGCAGCAGCAAGAACCAGGAAACCGACCGCATCTGGGGCATGCGCCAGGGCGCGAAGGATTACTTCGTCAAGCCGGTCGACGCGCAAGCGCTGCTGGCCAGGATCGCCGCCCTCGGCGCCTGACCATGGCCGGCCTCGATCCCGCCGCCCGGCGCGCCCGGCTGCGCCAGTACCAGGAAGAGCTGCTCGAGCGCGTGCAGGCCGCCCGCACCGGCAGCGGCCAGCGCACGCACGAACTGGGCGTCGAGATCGGCGGCGAGCGCTACCTGCTCGACCTGCTCGAAGCCGGCGAGATCGTGCCGGTGCCGGCGCTCACCACGGTGCCGCTGACCCAGCCCTGGTACCTGGGGCTGGCCAACATCCGCGGCAGCCTGGTCGGCGTGGTCGACCTGGCGCGTTTTCTTGGTGCCCAGGAAGGCGCCGCCATCGGCCCGGCCACGCGCCTGGTCACCTTCGCACCAAGCCTCGGCCTGCCCTGCGGCTTCCTGGCCGCGCGCGTGCACGGGCTGCGCCAGGCGGCCGACATGACCCCGCAGGACGGCCGCCTGGTCGACGCCGACGGCAATGCCTGGACGCCGCTGGCGCTGGCCGCGCTGGCGCAGGACGAGCGCTTCCTGCAGGTTGGCCTTTAAAAACAAATAACGACAACAGGTTCAGGACTGGAGCTGGAATGGGATTCGCATCTAAACTCTCGGTGAATTTTCTCCCCAAGGACAAGGACGACGGCGCCACCGTGCTGGCTTCGCCCGACACCCAGTTCGGCGTCGGCGTGATGCCCGCCGCCGGCATCGCCGATCCTGCGCCGTCCTCCGGTTCGGCCGACGAGGCCGCCGAACGGCTCGGCAACCTGGCCGGCCGCAAGCAGCGCGCCGCCGCAGCAGCTGCCGCCACCGGGAGCGACGACGAGGACCTGCGCCTGCCGCTGATCGGCCACCTGTCGCTGCCGCGCCAGCTGCGGATCCTGCTGGTGGCCTTCGCGGTCGGCATCCTGGTCACCATCTTCTCGCTGTGGCGCAACGCCGGCAGCGGCGCGGTGGCGTCCAGTCAGACCCAGATCGCCAGCGAAGCGCTGATGCACTCGCAGCGCGTCGGCAAGGCGGCGCCGAACGCGATGCAGGGCCACCCGGACGCCTTCGCCCAGCTGCAGGACAGCCAGCTGGCCCTGGGACGCCAGTTGGTCCTGCTGGCCAAGGGCGGCGAATACAACGGCCACGAGATTCCTGCCGCGTCCGGCGACACCCTGGGCCAGCTGGCCAAGGTACGCGCCAAGTGGAAGGGCTCGGATGATGCCGCCGCCAGCATCCTCAAGATGAAACCCGAGCTGGTCGGCTTCGACAAGAGCCTCAAGCAGCTCAACATCCTGTCGCCGGAAATGCTGGCGCTGACCGAAGAGATCCTGACCCAGCGCACCGCGAAGGGCGGCAGCCCGCGCGAACTGGCCGCGCTCGGCCGCCTGATGATGCTGACCCAGCGCCTGTCGCGCAGCGCCAGCGAATTCCTGACCTCGGGCGGTATCAGCCCGGAAACCGCGTTCCAGATGGGCCGCGACACCGCCACCTTCCGCGCCACCGTCGACGGCCTGCTGCACGGGAACGCCCAGCTCGGGCTGGCGCCGCTGCGCGAGGACGACCTGCGCGCGAAGCTGGAGGAAGTCCAGTCCAAGTTCGAGGTCTGCCAGAAGGTGGTGGCGTCCTTCCTGAACAACCTGTCCGACCTGACCGCCGCCAAGGCCGCCGAACAGACCATCTTCCGCGACAACGAAGACCTGCGTGCCCAGCTGACCGCGCTGCAGGGCGATTTCCGTACCGGCGAAAGCGTCAAGGGCCCGTGGTTCTGGCTGCTGGTGGCGGCCTCGATCTTCACCCTGGCGATGGCCGGCAGCATCTCGCGCGTGATGCTGCAGGACTCGCGCAACCGCACCCGCGGCGCCGACGCCCGCCGCCAGGAAGCGGAAGCGATGCGTCTGCTGGCCCAGGCCAAGGAAGAGGAGGCGAAGGCCACCAACGACCAGAACCAGGCCGCGATCCTGCGCCTGATGAACGAGCTGCAGGAAGTGGCGGACGGCGACCTGACCGTCTACGCCACCGTGTCCGAAGACATCACCGGCGCGATCGCCGACTCGGTCAACTACACGGTCGAGGAATTGCGCGGCCTGGTGGTGCGCGTCATCGACACCGCCGGAAAGGTCACGCAGGCGTCGAACCAGGCGCAGAAGATCTCGAGCGACCTGCTGGTCGCGGCCGGCCAGCAGGCCCGCGAGATCCAGGACACCTCGTCGACCATGCTGCAGATGGCGGGCGAGATCACCGGCGTGTCGCAGTCGGCCAACGAATCGGCCGAGGTGGCGCGGCAATCGGTGGCGGCGGCGGAGCAGGGCGCGACCGCGGTGCAGAACGCGATCAAGGGCATGGGCGAGATCCGCGAGCAGATCCAGGAAACCTCGAAGCGCATCAAGCGCCTGGGCGAATCCTCGCAGGAGATCGGCGAGATCACCGAGCTGATCTCGGACATCACCGAACAGACCAACGTGCTGGCGCTGAACGCGGCGATCCAGGCGGCGTCGGCCGGCGAGGCAGGACGTGGCTTCTCGGTGGTGGCGGAAGAGGTGCAGCGCCTGGCGGAACGTTCCGGCGAGGCGGCCAAGCAGATCGGCGCGCTGGTGCGTACCATCCAGACTGACACCCACGACGCCGTGGCGGCGATGGAGAAGTCGACCCAGGGCGTGGTCGAGGGTGCGCGCCTGTCGGACGCCGCCGGCGCCGCGCTGGCCGACATCTCGCGCGTGTCGAACCGCCTGGCCGAGCTGATCCAGGGCATTTCGACCGCGACCGGCATGCAGGCGACGTCCGCGAACGGGGTGGCGCACAATATGCAGCACATCCTGGCGATCACCGGACAGGCGCAGGACGGCACGCAGCAGACCGCGCAGTCGATCCGCGAACTGGCCATGCTCGCGCAGGAGCTGAAAAACTCGGTGTCGCGCTTCCGCGTCTCCGCCGCTTAAGAACAATCCATGACCCACTCTTCGTCCCTGCCTTCGATCCAGTCCACGTCCATGGCCCCGTTCGATACCGGTCCCCTGTCCTGGGTGATCGGCGAGATCCGCGACGCCCTCGAGCGTTCGGCCAAGGCGCTGCAGGATGCGGCGGGACGCAGTGCGGAGGCCCAGCCGACCCTGCTGCTGCACGCCAAGACCCACCTGCACCAGGCCCACGGCGCGCTGCAGATGGTGGACGTCGAGGGCGTCGACCGCATCACCGTCGCCGCCGAGAAGGCGCTCGACCGCTTCAAGGACGGGGCGCTGGCGGTGAACGACGAACACGCGGTGGTGGTGGCGCAGGCCTACCAGGCGCTGGTGGAATACCTGGAAGAGCTGCTGGCCGGCGCCGGCACCAGCCGCCAGCAGCCGGTGCGCCTGTTCCCCTATTACCGCGCGCTGCAGGAACTGCTGGGCGCCGAACGCGTGCATCCGGGCGAGATGCTGGCGCTGGACTCGGGCGCGGCCCTGCCGGCACCAATCGGCGCTGCGGAGTCGCCCGACCTGGCGGCCTGCCGCGCGCGTTTCGAGAAGGCGCTGCTGCCTTTCCTGAAGAGCGGCAGCCTGGACGCCGCCGCCGACATGCGCGAGGCCCTGGCGCCGATCGCGGGCGCCCAGCGCGAAACGCGTCCCTACGCCTTCTGGCTGGCGATGCAGACCGTCGCCGACCTGGCCGCCCGCGGCCAGCTGACCGCCGACATCTATCTGAAGCAGCTGCTCGGCCAGATCAACCTGCAGCTGCGGCGCCTGGTGCAAGGCCACACCAGCCTGCCGGAAGCGATGCTGCGCGACGCCCTGTTTTTCATCGCCCAGGCGGCGGAGCCGAGCCAGGATGCACATCGGCTGCGCGACGCCTACGGCCTGGAGGGCCAGGTGCCGCGCGATTACATGGAGCGCCGCTACGGGCGCATCGACCGCGAAGCGCTGAAGGATGCGAAAGAGGCGCTGGCCCATACCAAGGAAGGCTGGGACCGCATCGCCAGCGAGGGCGCGTCCGGGCAGGAAGCCGGTTTCGACGCTGCCCTGTCCAGGCTGGCCGGCGCCAGCGAAAAGCTGGGCGCACCTCCGCTGGCACAGCTGCTGCGCGAACTGGGCCAGGCCGCGCGCCAGGCCATGGCCGGCGGGCGCAGCGACCAGTTCAGCATGGAGATGGCGGCGGCGATGCTGTTCGTCGAGCACGGACTCGACCAGGTGCGCCAGCTGCCCGAGGATTTCGGCCAGCACGCCGACGCCGTCGGCCAGCGCCTGCTGGCGCTGGCCCAGGGCCGGACCCCGCCCGAAGCGCCGGTCTGGCAGGGCGAACTGGCGCGCGAACTGCAGCAGGGCCAGACCGTGGCCGTGCTGGCGGGCGAGATCCGCACCGGCCTGCGCCAGGTCGAGAAGCTGATCGACGAATACTACGAAGACCCGGCCCGCGTGGCTGCACTGGAGCAGGCCGACCCGCTGCTGCACCAGCTGGCCGGCGCCTTGTCCATCCTCGACCAGGAGCAGGCCACCCTGACCGTCGGCCACGTACGCGAACGCGTGCGCGAGCTGGCCGCCGGCGGCATCGATGACGCCGCCCGCAAGCGGGTCCTGGAAAACCTGGCCCAGAACGTGGGCGCGCTCGGCTTCTTCATCGACGCGCTGGCCCAGAATCCCGAGAGCGCGCGCCGGCGCTTCCGCTTCGACGCCGGCGAGCAGCTGTTCCGCGAACAGCCTTTCGATGCGGTGGCGGAGCAGGGCACGCCGGTTGCCGACGCCGCCGTTGCGGCCGAAACGCCGGCGCCCGCCGCGCCCGAACCGGCGGCCCCCGCGGGCACGGCGCAGGCCGACGCGGCCGTCGAAGCCGAACTGCTGGAGATCTTCATCGGCGAAGCCCAGGAAGTGCTGGCCGTGGTGGCCGAGACGCTGCCGGCCGCGCACGCCGATCCGGACAGCCAGGAAACCCTGACCCGCCTGCGCCGCGCCTTCCACACCCTGAAGGGCAGCGGCCGCATGGTGGGCCTGGAGCAGTTCGCGCATGCCGCCGCCGCCATCGAAAAAACCATGAACCTGTGGCTGGCCGAATCGCGCGCCGCCACGCCGGACCTGCTGGCGCTGCTGGATCATGCGCATGCCGAGCTGTCCGCCTGGGTGGCCGAGCTGGCCGCGGGGGCCCAGCCTGCGCGCAGCGGCGAGCCGCTGGCCGAGGCCGCGGCGCGGGTGCAGGAGGGCGGGACCTTCGCGCTGGAAGAGGCCGCCGCGCGGCCGCCGAACGTGGTCGCTTTCCCGCTGGCCGAAGAGAACATCAAGCGCATCGCCGGGCTCGAGATCCCGCTGCCGCTGTATAACATCTACCTGGGCGAGACCGAGGAATTGATCGGTACGCTGGCGCGCGACTTTGCCCAGTGGCGCGAAGAGCCGCTGCGCGCGGTGTCGGCGCAGGCCTTGAAGGCTGCGCACACGCTGGGCGGCACCTCGGCCACGGTCGGCTTCCATGCGCTGCGCGAGATCGCCTTCGCGCTGGAAGAGGCGCTGCAGGTGGTGACGCCGCCGCTGGACGAAGAGCAGTTCCAGCTGATCGAGGAAACCGTGGAGCGCGTGCGCATCATGCGCCAGGTGTTCTCGCTGGGCGAACTGGCGCCGCCGCAGCCGGAACTGCTGGCGCGCCTGGAACTCATGCGCGACGAACTCGGACGCAAGAAGGCCGACAGCGTGTTCGACGGCGCCGACGAGGAGCTGGCGCAGCGCCTGGACGCGCTGTTCGCCGCCACCTACGACAGCATCCTGGCCGATCCGCCGCTGCCGGCCGGCCCGCTGCCGGTGCCGCAGTCCGACATGCCGGCGCCCGCGCCGCAGGCGGCCGAGCCGCCGCCGGTCGACCCGGCCGTGGCCGCCGTCGACGACCTGTTCGACAGCTATTTCGACGACCCGTTTGCCGCGCCCAGCCTGGAGCAGGCCGTGGCGCCTGCGCCCGAGCCGATTACGGACAAGCCGGTGCCGGTGCCGGAACCCGAACCGGCGCCGGAGCAGCAGCAGCCCGATCCCGAGCCGGCATCCGACAACGCCGTCCTCGACGACGAATTCCTGGCCGCCGTACCCGAACTCGAAGCCATCGCCTTCGATGCCGAGGCCGAGGAGGCCGCGCCGGAGCCGGTGCTGGCCACCGAGCCCGTCTTCACCGACGAGCTCGACCCGGACCTGCTGCCGGTCTTCATGGAAGAGGCATCCGACCTGCTGCCGCAGATCGGCAAGGACCTGCGCCAGTGGCAGCAGGACCCGGCCGCCAACGCGGTGGCGCACGGCCTGCTGCGCGCCCTGCACACGGTGAAGGGCAGCGCCCGCATGGCCGGCGCGATGCGCCTGGGCCAGCACACGCATGCGCTGGAAACCCAGATCGAGAACATGCTGCACGCCGGCACCACCAGCCCGGCGGCCTTCGACGAACTGCTGGCCAACTACGACCAGGCCGTGCTGCTGTTCGAACAGCTGCAGCAGCCGGCGGCCGAGGCGAAGCCTGCCGAAACCCCGGCAGCCGCGCAGGCGCCGGCCGCCGCGCCGCTTCAGGACCGCCGCCAGGAACGCCGGCAGGACGACGTGCGCACGCCGCTGGTGCGGGTGCGCGCCGACATCCTCGACCGCCTGGTCAACCAGGCCGGCGAAGTGTCGATCACGCGCTCCAAGCTGGAGACCCAGGTCGGCTCGCTGAAGTCGGCGCTGGCCGATTTTTCGGACAATCTGGGGCGCCTGCGCCGCCAGCTGCGCGAGGTCGAGATGCAGGCCGAGTCGCAGATCGCGTCGCGGCTGTCGATCGCCGGCGAGCGCGAGTTCGATCCGCTCGAATTCGACCGCTTCACGCGCCTGCAGGAACTGACCCGCATGATGGCCGAGAGCGTCAACGACGTGGCCTCCTTCCACGAAGGCCTGAGCCGCACGGTGGATGCCGCCGTCGACGACCTGGGCGCGCAGTCGCGCCTGACGCGCGAGCTGCAGCGCGACCTGATGCGGGTGCGGATGGTGCCTTTCGCCAGCCTGTCCGAGCGCCTGTTCCGGGTCGCGCGCCAGACCGCGAAGGAGACCGACAAGCGCGTCAACCTGGACATCCGCGGCGCTGCGGTCGAGATCGACCGCAGCGTGCTGGAAAGGATGGCGGCGCCCTTCGAACACCTGCTGCGCAACGCCATCGTGCACGGCATCGAGCCGCGCGCGCGCCGCGTCGAGGGCGGCAAGGAAGAAACCGGCGAGCTGCTGGTGCAGGTCAGCCAGCAGGGCAACGAGGTGCAGATCCGCTTCGCCGACGACGGCGCCGGCCTGGACCTGGCGCGCATCCGCGCCAAGGCCGAATCCAGCGGCCTGCTCGGCGCCGGCGAGGCGCTGTCCGATCACGAGGTGGCGGACCTGGTCTTCGAGCCGGGCTTCTCGACCGCGGACACGCTGACGGAACTGGCCGGCCGCGGGGTCGGCATGGACGTGGTGCGTTCCGAAGCGCGCGCCCTGGGCGGCCGGGTCGAGGTCGACAGCGAGGCCGGGAAGGGCGCCGCCTTCACCATCCACCTGCCGCTGACCCTGGCAGTCAACCAGGTCGTGCTGGTGGCCAGCGGCGCCAGGACCCATGCGCTGCCGGCCAACCTGGTCGGCCAGGTTCTGCAGGTGCGCGAGGCCGAGCTGCATGCGGCGCGCGCGGCCGGCGCCATCCAGGTGCAGGGCGAGGCGGTGCCGCTGCGGCACCTGGCGGAGCTGCTGAACGAGCCGGGCGGCGCTACCGCACAGCGTTCCGTGCCGGTGCTGGTGCTGGGCGCCGGTGCCCACCGCCTGGCGCTGCAGGTCGACGAAGTGCTGGGCAACCGCGAGGTGGTGATCAAGAACGTCGGTCCGCAGCTGGCGCGCATGCCGGGCATCGCCGGCGCCACCGTGCTGGGTTCGGGCGAGATCGTGCTGATCCTGAACCCGCTGCTGCTGCCCGACCACGGGCTGGACCACGCCTACGCGCAGCCGGAGACGGCGGCGCTGCCGGCGCACCGCGCCACCATCATGGTGGTCGACGATTCGCTGACCGTGCGCCGCGTGACCCAGCGCCTGCTGGAGCGCGAAGGCTACCGCGTGCTGCTGGCCAAGGACGGCGTCGAGGCGCTCGAACAGCTGCAGGCGCCGGACACCCGCCCCGACCTGATGCTGGTCGATATCGAGATGCCGCGCATGGACGGCTTCGACCTGACCCGCAACGTGCGCGGCAACGACGCCACGCAGGCCATCCCGATCATCATGATCACCTCGCGCACGGCCGACAAGCACCGCAACTATGCGCTCGGCCTGGGTGTGAATGCCTACTTCGGCAAGCCTTTCCAGGAAGACGTGCTGCTGGCCGCGATCGAGGGCCTGCTGGCGTAGGGTGGGCACGCTGTGCCCACGATGAGCAGGCATGGCGCGAACCCGTGGGCACAGTGTGCCCACCCTACGTTTTCAGGACTCCGAAGCGTGCCAAGGTACGCTCGCGCGCCTGTTCATGGTCGACGATGGGATGCGGGTAATCGCGTCCCAGTACCAGCCCGGCTTGCTCCAGCAGCGCCGGCTTGGCCAGCCAGGGCGCGTGGATGGCCGTCCTGTCGAGTCCCGCCAGCTGGGGCAGCCAGCGGCGGATGAAGGCGCCGTCCGGATCGAAGCGCTTCGATTGCGTGACCGGATTGAAGATGCGGAACCAGGGCTGGGCATCGCAGCCGGTCGATGCCGCCCATTGCCAGCCGCCGTTGTTGGACGCCAGCTCGTAGTCGTTCAGGCGCTGCGCGAAATAGCGCTCGCCGTGTACCCATGAAATGCCGAGGTCCTTGGTCAGGAAGCTGGCCGTCACCATGCGCAGGCGGTTGTGCATGAAGCCGCTGCGGTTCAGCTGCGCCATCGCCGCATCCACCAGCGGATAGCCGGTGCGGCCCTCGCACCAGGCGGCGAAGGCGGCGTCGGCTTCAGGACCTTGTTCCCAGCGCAGCCTGTCGAAGGCCGCCTTGAAGGAATGCGTCACCACGCGCGGATGGCGCTGCAGGATCGCCATGTAGAACTCGCGCCAGATCAGCTCCGACAGCCAGGTGCCGGCACCAATGCCGCTCCGTTCCCGCAGCAGGCGCACCAGGGCGCGGACCGGCAGGGTGCCGAAGCGCAGGTGCACCGACAGGCGCGAGGTGCTGTCGAGGGCGGGGAAGTCGCGCTCGGCATGGTAGCCATCGATGCGGTCAAGGAAGGCATCCAGCAGCGCTTGGGCCCCGGACATGCCGGTCGGGACGATGGGGTCGGCATGCGGCGCGAAGCCGAGCTCGTCCAGGGTGGGCAGGGCATGTCCCGCGGGGACGGGTGCGAGTAGACCGGCCCAGGGCGCGGTCTCCCAGGCATCGGCCGCTTCCGGATGGGCGGCCAGCCGTTTTAGCCAGGCATTCTTGTACGGCGTGAAGACCGAGAAGGCGCCGCCGGCCTGGGTCAGCACCTCGTCCTGCTCGAAGATCACCTGGTCCTTGAAGGTCTGCAGGCTGCGGCCGGCTTCGCGCAGGCGCTGCTGGACCTCGGCGTCGCGCGCCAGCGCCTGCGGTTCGTGGTCGCGGTTGGCGAATACCGATTCCACGTCCAGCTCGGCGGCCAGGCGGACGATCTCGTCTGCGGCGCGCCCCTGTCGCACGATCAGGTAAGCTCCCCATGCACGCAGGCGGGCGTCGAGTTCGCCCAGGCTGGCATGGATGAACTGCACGCGGCGGTCGTCGCGCGGCAGGCCGGCCAGGATGTCGCTGTCGAACACGAAGGCACAATACACACGATCCGACGATCTCAGCGCATGGTGCAGCGCAGCATGATCCTCGACCCGCAGGTCGCGCCGGAACCAGACCAGGGAGTTTCTTAGAGTCATCTTTGTGTGCGCAGTCAAGGTAAAGGGCAATTTTACTGTCTACCATTCTTTCGACCTGGAGGGGCGTCCGAACGTGCCTTCATGGCCGCGTAAGCAAATGGGTGTAAACTAGCGAAAAACCCAAGCTTAGCGTGTGGACCACCAGCGGTCGGAGAGAGTGAGCCAACAGAGAGTATGAGTATGAAGAAAAGTAAGGTCGGCAAGCCTCTAACCATGCCCGGGATGCCCCAGGAGGCTCCCGAGAGCCTGATGCAACCGGTTTCGGTCCAGTCCGAGCTGAACCTGGCTAATCATTTCCTGATCGCCATGCCGTCGATGAATGACCCGATTTTCGGCGGCACGGTCGTGTATATCTGCGAACACAACGACAAGGGTGTGCTCGGCGTCGTCATCAACAAGCCGACCGACATGACCATGGACGTGCTGTTCGACCGCATCGACCTCAAGGTCACCGACACCCTGCGCCCCAACGTGGTCGACGAACCCATCATGTTCGGCGGCCCGGTGCAGGACGACCGCGGCTTCGTGCTGCATTCGCCGGGCGGCCGTTATTCGTCCTCGCTCAGTGTCACCGACGATGTCGCCTTCACCACCTCGATCGACGTGCTGGAAGCCGTCGCCAACGGTACCGGGCCGCAGCGCATGCTGGTCTCGATCGGTTATGCCGGCTGGAGCCCGGGCCAGCTGGAAGAGGAAATCGCCCGCAACGGCTGGCTCACCGTGGGCGCCGACGCCCGCGTGCTGTTCGACCTGCCGATCGAGGAGCGCTACGTCGCCGCCATCAAGCTGCTGGGCATCGACCCGCTGATGCTCGCATCGGAAGCCGGCCATGCATAAAGGGATCCGGAAGGGGATCGCGTCCCTGTAATGGTAGAGATCGTTTTCGGATTCGACTTCGGCGTGAAGCGGATCGGCATCGCGATGGGCAACACGCTGACCGGACAGGCACAGCCCTTGTCCGTCATCAAGGCCATCGACAACGCAAGCCGTTTCAAGGTTATCGGCGAACTCATCGAGCAATGGAAGCCGGCGCTTCTCGTCGTCGGCGAGCCGCGCCATCCCGACGGCGCCGAACACGAGATGACCCTGCGTTCGCGCCGCTTCGCCAACCAGCTGCACGGCCGTTTCAACCTGCCCGTCGAGCTGGTCGACGAACGCTACTCGTCGGCCGTGATCCCCGCCAAGCGCGGCGAGATCATCGACGCCAAGGCCGCCGCCATCATTTTGCAACAATACTTTGACGATCATGCCAACAACTATTGAAACACCGGACTTCGATGCGGAGGCCCTGTACCGGACCCTGCTCGAGCAGGTGCGCGCCGGGCTTGCCGGCCTGCCCGATGCCGCCATCGTCGGCATCCATTCGGGCGGCGCCTGGCTGGCCGAACGGCTCGCCGCCGACCTCGGCCTGGAAAACCGCCTGGGCTTCATCGACGTCTCGTTCTACCGCGACGACTATGCGAAGAAGGGCCTGCACCCGGACGTGAAGCCGACCCGCATCGACTTCAATGTCGACGGCGCGGCCATCGTGCTGGTCGACGACGTCCTGTACACCGGCCGCACGGTGCGTGCCGCGATCAACGTGCTGTTCGACTACGGCCGCCCGCAGCGCATCATGCTGGCGGCACTGGCCGACCGTGGCGGCCGCGAGCTGCCGGTCGCCGCCGATTTCGTCGGCGCCCACGCCACGCTCCAAGCCGGCCAGTCGCTGTCCCTGTCGCGCGACGCCGCCGGCCAACTCTCGCTCACGATCGAAGACGACAATGCATAACCCGCAACTCAACAAGAACGGCGAGCTGCAGCACCTTCTCACCATCGAAGGCCTGCCCAAGTCCATCATCAACCACATCCTCGATACCGCATCGAGCTTCGTGAGCATCTCCGACCGCGAGGTCAAGAAGGTGCCTCTGATGCGCGGCAAGAGCGTGTTCAACCTGTTCTTCGAGAACTCGACCCGCACCCGCACCACCTTCGAGATCGCCTCGAAGCGCCTGTCGGCCGACGTCATCAACCTGAACATCGCGGCTTCCTCGACCAGCAAGGGCGAGTCCCTGCTCGACACCATCGACAACCTGGCGGCCATGCACGCCGACATGTTCGTGGTGCGCCACTCGCAGTCCGGCGCGCCCTACCTGATCGCCAAGCACCTGAACGACACCAGGCAAAACCACGTGCACGTGGTGAACGCCGGCGACGGGCGCCATGCGCATCCGACCCAGGGCCTGCTCGACATGTACACCATCCGCCACTATAAAAAGGACTTCACCAACCTGCGGGTGGCGATCGTCGGCGACATCCTGCACAGCCGGGTGGCGCGTTCGGACATCCATGCGCTGACCACGCTGGGCGTGCCGGAAGTGCGCGCCATCGGCCCGTACACCCTGCTGCCGGGCGGCCTGGAACAGATGGGCGTGCGGGTCTTCACCAACATCGAAGAGGGCCTGAAGGACGTCGACGTGATCATCATGCTGCGGCTGCAGAACGAGCGCATGTCGGGCGCGCTGCTGCCCTCGGCCGGCGAATACTTCAAGAGCTACGGCCTGACCCCGGAACGCCTGGCGCTGGCCGCACCTGGCGCGATCGTGATGCACCCTGGACCGATGAACCGCGGCGTCGAGATCGACTCCGCGGTGGCGGACGGCTCGCAGGCGGTGATCCTGCCGCAGGTGACGTTTGGCATCGCCACGCGCATGGCGGTGATGAGCATTCTGGCAGGTACTCACGGATGAACTCGGGCATGAAACTACATATCAAGAACGGCCGGGTGATCGACCCGGCAAACGGCATCGACGCCGTGCAGGACCTCTTCATCGCCGACGGCAGGATCGCCGCCGTGGGCAGCGCGCCGGCAGGCTTCGCCGCCGAGCGCACCATCGACGCCGGCGGCCTGGTGGTCGCGCCCGGCCTGGTGGACCTGTCCGCGCGCCTGCGCGAGCCGGGCTACGAATACAAGGCGACCTTGGAATCGGAGATGCAGGCGGCGGTGCAGGGCGGCGTGACCACCCTGGTCTGCCCGCCGGACACCGACCCGGTGCTCGACGAGCCGGGCCTGGTCGAGATGCTCAAGCACCGCGCGCGCATCCTGAACCAGGCCAATGTGCATCCGCTCGGCGCGCTGACCGTCGGCCTGAAGGGCAAGGCCCTGACCGAGATGGCCGAGCTGACCGAGGCCGGTTGCATCGGCTTCGCCCAGGCCGAGGAGCCGATCGAGGACACCACGGTGCTGCTGCGCGCCCTGCAGTACGCCAAGACCTTCGGCTACACGGTCTGGCTGCGTCCGCAGGATCCGCACATCGGCCGCGGCGGCATCGCCCACGCCGGCCCGCTGGCCTCGCGCATGGGCCTGTCCGGCGTGCCGGTGATGTCCGAGACCATCGCCCTGCATACCATCTTCGAACTGATGCGCGCGACCGGCGCGCGCGTGCACCTGTGCCGCATCTCGTCCGCCGCCGCGCTGGAGCTGATCCGCGCAGCCAAGAAGGAAGGCCTGCCGGTCAGCTGCGACGTCGGCGTACACCACCTGCACATGACCGATGCCGACATCGGCTTCTTCGACCCGAACGCGCGCCTGACCCCGCCGCTGCGCAGCCAGCGCGACCGCGAGGCGATCCGCGCCGCAGTCCTGGACGGCACCGTTGATGCCGTCTGCTCCGACCACACCCCGGTCGACGACGACGAAAAGCTGCTGCCCTTCGCCGAAGCCTCGCCCGGCGCCACCGGCCTCGAGCTGCTGCTGTCGCTGATGTTGAAGTGGGCCGAAGAGCAGCACGGCCAGGCCGATGCGCTGCCCCAGGCGATCCGCAAGATCACCGCCGACCCGGCGCGCACGGCCGGCCTGTCGGCGGGTACGCTGTCGGTCGGCGCCAGCGCCGACGTGGTGCTGTTCGATCCGCAGGCACGCTGGCTGGTGGCGCCGTCGGCGCTGGCCAGCCAGGGCAAGCACACGCCTTTCCTCGGCTACGAGCTCTCCGGCCAGGTCAAGGCGACCGTCGTTGCCGGCCACCTCGCCTGGGAGCGTTGAACAGCGTCGCCACGGTGTGAAGATCCGTCTCGCGTGGCGCCTCGCGCGCCTCGTCCTCCACCTCCTGCAAGGCCTGCTTACCTGCGCGCTGGTCTTCCCCTGGGCCGGCGCGCCGCTGCGCGAGCGCCTGGTGCGGCGCTGGTCGGCGCGCCTGCTGGGCATCTGCCGGGTGGAGCTCGAGCGCGGCTCAGGAGGCAGGCCGCTGCAGCACGCCCTGATCGTGTCGAACCACATTTCCTGGCTCGACATCTTCGTCATCAATTCCCTGCACCCCTGCCGCTTCGTGGCCAAGGCCGAGATCCGCGCCTGGCCGGTGGTCGGCTGGCTGGTCGCGCAGGCCGGCACCGTGTTCATCGCGCGCGGCAACCGGCGCGACCTGCGCCACATCTTCAAGGGACTGGTGGACGCCCTGGCCCAGCACCAGCGGGTCGCCTTCTTCCCGGAAGGGACCACGGCCAGCCAGGGCAGCCTGCTGCCTTTCCACGCCAACCTGTTCGAAGCGGCGATCGACGCCCGGGTCCCGGTGCAGCCGGTGGCGCTGTCCTACCTCGACGCGGGAGGCGACTGGCATCCGGCCGTGGACTACACCGGCGAGACCACGTTCGTGGACAGCATCTTGCGCATCCTGGGTGGCGAGCCGGTGCGGGCGCGGCTGGCTTGCCTGGCGCCGATCGAGACGCAGGGCGCGCACCGGCGCGAGCTGGCGCGGGCGGCGCATGGGGCGATTGGGGCAGCGTTGGGCGTGAGTGCGCAAGATACGGCGCATTAAGGCCCGCACCACCTGACCGTCGTCCCCGCGAAGGCGGGGATCCAAGTTTGCATGCGTTTCGACAGCTCAAGCAGAACTTGGGGCGAGGCGCAGACTCGCGCCTTCGCGGGGACGACGTATCAAGAGCCTACTTCTTCCCGCTGTGCTCCCGATACTCCGGACAATCCACCTGCAGCAAAGTCCGATCATCCAGACAAACCGCAGTCAGCTTCCCACCCCACACGCAACCGCTGTCCAGGCCCACCAGATTCGGACGCAGCACCAGGCCCAGCGCCGACCAGTGGCCGAACACCACGGTGACGTCGGCGGTGTGGCGGCCAGGTACGTCGAACCAGGGCAGCAGGCTCGAGCCTTCCGGCCCCTTGTCGCTTTCCTTGTGCTGGAAGTCCATGCGGCCGTCCGGCCAGCACAGGCGCATGCGGGTGAGGGCGTTGACGATGCAGCGCAGGCGGTCGATGCCGGTCAGCGCGTCGTCCCAGCGGTCCGGTTCGTTGCCGTACATTTGCGCCAGGAAATCGGCCCAGCCGTCGCCGCGCAGCACCGCCTCGACCTCGGCCGCCAGCCGCATGGTCTGCTCCGCGCTCCATTGCGGCGGCACGCCCGCATGCACGAGCAGGTGCGCATCGACGAACATCGCCAGCGGGCGCCGGCGCAGCCAGGCGATCAGTTCGTCGCGGTCGGGCGCGGCCAGGATCTCGTCGAGGGTGTCCGAGCGGCTGGTCTTCTGCACCCCGGCCGCCACCGCCAGCAGGTGCAGGTCGTGGTTGCCGAGCAGGGCCTCGACCCGGCCGCCGCTGGTTTCGGACAGCGCCTTCATGCGCCGCAGCGCGGTCAGCGATGCCGGACCACGGTTGATCAGGTCGCCGACGAACAGGACGCGCGCTTCCTCCATCGAGTGCGCATCGGCGGCAATTCGTTCCAGCAGCAGGCCGGCTTCATGGGCGCACCCCTGCAGGTCGCCAATCACATAAGTTTTCATCATGAAGCCATACTAAAGTATTTGGACGAATTGATGCAGGGCCCTCATGAGTTCATTTCTAAATGTAACTAGTCGACCGCTGCCCGGCGGTGCCGGGGAAAATACCGATCTCCGTCAATCGGAACCGGCCATGTGCGCGTAAACTGCCCGGTTTCGGGACGCTTCGCTTAATCCAGTACAATGGCGTTTTGCCGCAGTCTGCATCGAATATGTGCAATGAAGCGGAAGCCGGCAAAATATTCGGGCCCGATGCGCGGCTTGTATGCGGATCGCCTGGTCGGCTATTGCATTTGAAGAATAATAAATGTTTTCATTCCTTGTGAGCTTTGTCTCCTCTGCACTGCTGACCCTGCTGGTCATCAAGCATTCGAAATTGCATGGACCTGCGCTCGACAACAATTTCAGCGGCGTCCAGAAGGTCCATTTGCACGATGTGGCGAGGATCGGCGGCCTGCCGATTTTCCTGGCGGTTGCCATCAGCGCCGGCATTTCGGTATGGCGCCAGCCCTCCCTCGGTTATTGGCTGCTGGCGCTGCTGGTGTGCTCCTCGATCGCCTTCGCCGGCGGAATCGTCGAAGACTATACCGGCAAGGTGAGGGCGTCGCGGCGCCTGGTATTAACCATGATCGCGGCCCTGTTCGGCTATCTGGTACTGGACGCGAAAATCGCGCGGCTGGATATGCCGTTCATGAGCTGGAGCCTGCTCTCGCCATGGATCGTGCTGCCGCTGACGGTGCTGGCGGTGGCCGGGATCGCGAATGCGGTGAATATCATCGACGGCTTCAACGGATTGGCCAGCGTGGTCACGATATTCATGCTGGTATCGCTGGCCTACGTCGCCATGCAGGTGGGCGACATGTTCATCGTGGTGGCGGCGCTGACGGTGGCCGGCGCGACCGCCGGCTTCCTCATCTGGAATTATCCGGTCGGCCTGATTTTCCTTGGCGACGGCGGCGCTTACTTCATCGGATTCATGCTGGGCGAACTGGCCCTGCTGCTGGTGATGCGCAATCCCTCGGTGTCGACCTGGTATGCGGCATTACTGTTGATTTATCCGGCTTTCGAAACCCTGTTCTCTGCTTATAGACGCATGTTTGTACGGGGCAAATCTCCCGCAATGCCGGATGGTATTCATCTGCATAGCCTGATTTTCCGGCGCATCGTTCAATGGACTGTCGGTCGCAAGGAGGCGCGCGCACTCATGAAAAGGAATGCCCGTACTTCGCCTTACCTGTGGCTGTTTTCATTGACTGCGGTTATTCCGGCAACCGTGTTCTGGCGGAATACAGGCGCCCTGATATTCTTCTGTTTGTTGTTCATTATCAGTTACGTTTGGTTGTACGCGCGTATTGTTCGATTCAAGTCCCCGCGTTGGCTGATTTGGAACAAAAAGAACTAACAGATTATTGCAAATGGTGTATATTGCGACAATTGGTGAGATTTCGATAAAATCTGTTTCAACTTAACATTGATAAAGGAACGATGATGGATCTGTCTAATATGTCCTTGGGCGATTTGCGTAACCTGCAGGAGCAGATCAAGCAGGAAATGAAACAGCGTGAGCAGCAGGAAGTACAAAAAGCCCGCGAACAGATCATTGCGATCGCGCAAAGCGTTGGCGTTCCCCTGAAAGACCTGATCGCCACCGCCGGCCGCAGCGCCAAGGCCGGTGCCAAATCGGGTACGGGCTCGGTCGCCGTTCGTTATCGTAATCCGGACAATGAATCCCAGCAGTGGACCGGCCGTGGCCGTCAGCCGAAATGGGTGAAGGAATGGGTCGAAGGCGGTAAATCGCTGGACAAGCTGCGCGTCTGATCTGAATCCCGCGCTCGCCGCCGCCTGATCCGCGGCGGCGGATTTCCGGTATCGATTCCGATTGCCGATCATTTCTGCCGTATCCCCGCATTACCCCCGCTTTACACTCTCCGCGTTACACTCCCGCGCTTCACTCCCGCGCTTCACTCCCGATTGGCCGCCGCACTCCAGGGACGCATCGTTCCCAAGCCTCGTGCTTGCCATTACAATGAAGCTCTTTTTCCACCAAGGTATAGGCAATGGTCCCTCTCTCCAAAACGATCTTCAAGGCATACGACATCCGCGGCGTGCTCGATAGCACACTCGACGCAGGCATCGCAAGGAAGATCGGGCAGGCCTTCGGCGCGGCAGCGCTGGCCAAGGGAGAGCGCAAGGTCGTGATCGGCCGCGACGGCCGCCTGTCCGGCCCCGCATTGGCCGCAAGCCTGGCCGATGGCCTGCGCGAAGCGGGCGTCGACGTGATCGACCTCGGCATGGTCGCCACCCCGATGGTGTACTTCGCCACCAATGTGCTGGACGCGCACAGCGGCATCATGGTCACCGGCAGCCACAACCCGCCGGATTACAACGGCTTCAAGATGGTGCTCGCCGGCGAGGCCATCTACGGCGACGCCATCCAGGCTCTCTACCAGTCGATCGAGCGCGGCGACTTCAAGCCGGCAGCAAGCCAGGGCGCCTATGCCACCCACGACATCAAGGATGAATACATCCAGCGCATCGCCGGCGACGTCAGGATCGCCCGTCCGATCAAGATCGCGGTCGATGCCGGCAACGGCGTGGCCGGCGCCTTCGTCGGCGAGCTGTATCGCGCGATGGGCTGCGAGGTGACGGAACTGTTCTGCGAAGTCGACGGCCACTTCCCGAACCACCATCCGGATCCGGCGCATCCGGAAAACCTGGAAGACCTGATCGCGGCGGTGCGCGACGGCGACGCCGAGATCGGCCTGGCCTTCGACGGCGACGGCGACCGCCTCGGCGTGGTCACCAAGGATGGCCAGATCATCTTCCCGGACCGCCAGATGATGCTGTTCTCGGCCGACGTCCTGTCGCGCAACCCGGGCGCCGAAATCCTCTACGACGTCAAGTGCACGCGCCACCTCGGCCCCTGGATCGCCGAGCACGGCGGCCGCCCGCTGATGTGGAAGACCGGCCACTCGCTGGTCAAGGCCAAGCTGAAGGAAACCGGCGCCCCGCTGGGCGGCGAGATGAGCGGTCACATCTTCTGGAAGGACCGCTGGTTCGGTTTCGACGACGGCCTCTATACCGGCGCGCGCCTGCTCGAGATCCTGACCCGCTCGGCCGATCCGTCCGCCGTGCTGAACGCGCTGCCGAAGGCCAGCAGTACGCCGGAACTGCACCTGCACCTGCAGGAAGGCGAGAACTTCGCGCTGATCGAGAAGCTGCGCACGGATGCGCAGTTCCCGGGCGCCGAGCGTGTGGTCGACATCGACGGCCTGCGCGTCGAGTATGCCGACGGCTTCGGCCTGGCGCGCGGCTCGAACACGACCCCGGTGGTGGTGCTGCGCTTCGAAGGCGAAACCCCGGAAGCCCTGGCGCGCATCCAGAAGGAATTCGCACGCGTGATCCTGGCCGCCAAGCCCGACGCCAAACTGCCGTTCTGAGTGAGTCCAAGTTGAAGATCCTTCTGGTGCGGGTGTCGTCCCTCGGCGACGTCCTGCACAACCTGCCGATGGTGGCCGACATCCTGCGCCACCATCCGGACGCCCAGATCGACTGGGTGGTGGAAGAGGGCTATGTCAGCCTGGTGCGCTTGAACCCGCATGTGCGCAAGGTGATTCCGTTCGCGCTGCGGCGCTGGAAAAAAGGCTTGGGAGACAAGGCCGTGCGCGCCGAAGTGCGCGCCTTCTTCCGCGACCTGCGCGCGGAACAGTACGACTACGTGTTCGATACCCAGGGCCTGATCAAGACCGGCCTCGTGATGGCGGCCGCGCGCGTGCGTCCCGGCGGCCAGAAGATCGGCATGGCGAACGGCACCGAGGATTCCGGCTACGAGGGCGCCTCGCGCATCTTCCATGGCCGCAGCATTCCGGTGGCGCTGCGCACCCATGCGGTCCAGCGCGGCCGCGAAATTGCCGCAGCAAGCCTCGGCTATGCGGCCGACACCCCGCCCGACTTCGGCCTGCCCGCGCCCGACCCGGCCAGGCGCCCCGACTGGATGCCGGCCGCGGATTACGCCGTGTTCTTCCACGGCACCGCGCGCGATGCCAAGAAGTGGGCGCCCGCCAACTGGATCGCGCTCGGCCAGGCGCTGGCGCCCATGACGATTCTGCTGCCCTGGGGCTCGCCGAAGGAAAAGGACGAAGCCGACCGCCTGGCCACCGCGCTGCCGAATGCGCGCGTGCTGCCGAAGCTGTCGATGATGGACGCGGTCGAGCTGGCCCGCCACGCGGCGCTGGCGGTCGGCGTCGATACCGGCCTGACCCACATCGCCGCGGCTTTCGTCCGGCCGACGGTCGAGATCTACTGCGATTCGCCGCGCTGGAAGACCGAGGGCAACTGGTCGCCGCGCATCGTGAATCTCGGCGATACAGGGCATCCGCCCTCCAGCGACGAGGTCATCGCCGCCGCGCGGCGCCTGCTGGAGCAAGCGCGATGAGACTGCTGTATTCCCTGCTGTGGTGGCTGGCGCTGCCGCTGGTGCTGGGCCGCCTGTGGTGGCGCGGACGCCGGGAGCCCGGCTACCGCCAGCACCTGGGCGAACGGCTCGGCTTCTACGGCCCGAAACCGGGGCCCGACCGGCAACTAAAACGCACCATTATGGTGCATGCGGTATCGGTCGGCGAAACCCGTGCCGCCGAGCCCTTGGTCGAAGCCCTGCTGCGCGAATGGCCGGCCTGCCGCATCCTGCTGACCCACATGACGCCGACCGGCCGCGCCACCGGCAAGGCACTGTTCGGCAAACACGGCGACCGCGTGGTCCAGTCCTTCCTGCCCTACGATACCGGCTTCATGGTCGGCCGCTTCCTGCGCCATTTCGAGCCCTCGATCTGCATCCTGATGGAGACGGAAGTGTGGCCGAACCTGGTTGCCGTCTGCGATCGCCACGCGGTGCCGGTGGCGCTGGTGAATGCCCGCCTGTCGGAGCGCTCGCTGCGTCGCGGCCAGCGCTTCGGCGGACTGATGATGGAGGCGGCGCGCGGCATCACCCTGGCCGCGGCCCAGACCGAGGCCGACGCGGCCCGCATCGCCTCGCTGGGCGCGCCCGAGGTCGCCGTCACCGGCAGCATCAAGTTCGATGTGGTGCCGCCGGACAGCGCGCTGCAGACCGGTGCCATGCTGCGTTCGCACTTCATCGGGCGTCCGGTGCTGCTGTGCGCCTCGACCCGCGAAGGCGAGGAGGCGCTCATCCTCGACGCCTGGCGCGCGCTGGCCAACAAGCCGCCGGGCATGCTGCTGCTGCTGGTGCCGCGCCATCCGCAGCGCTTCGACGAGGTCGCGCGCATGGTCGAGGAGCGCGGCCTGAGCCTGGCGCGCAGGTCGGCCCTTCCTGCAGGAGGAAACCATGAGGTCGATGCCGACGTGCTGCTGGGCGATTCGATGGGCGAGATGTTCGCCTATTACGCGGCCTGCGACTGCGCCTTCATCGGCGGCAGCCTGATGCCGCTGGGCGGCCAGAACCTGATCGAAGCCTGCGCCGTCGGCAAACCGGTGCTGGTCGGCGAACACACCTTCAACTTCCTGCAAGCCACCGAGGAGGCCGTCGAGGCCGGCGCGGCCCTGCGCGTACCGGATGCCGGCGCGCTGATGAGCGAGGCGGCCCGCCTGCTGGGCGACGGCGCCGCCCGTGCGCGCATGGGCGAGCAGGCGCTGGCATTCGCCGGACGCCATCGCGGCGCGACCGCGCGCACTGTTGAACTCTTGCGACAACTTATTGCATAGCTTTTGTTACCATTCTCTTTAGCTTGGTAAACGAAAGGGGATGCACATGTTGTGGTCTAATCGTGCGCGAGCGGGCGGCAACGTGGATGGCGGCGCCGCGCTCATGGACGCACCTGAAATGAGGGATCTTGGAGCCGACGCAATGCCGCCGGCGCCGATTCCGGTCGTGCATCCTCCCGCAGCGCGTTACAGCCTGCATTTCTGGGTTCGCTACTCGCTGATGGAGTACATACGCTTCATGTGGGAGCACGGCGGCTACCTGATCCGCCGCCGCCGCATCGGCTGGCCGATGGGCCTCTACCTGCGCATCAAGAGCACCTTGGCGGCCGCCGCCCACTTCGTGCTGCTGCGCCGCGGACGCCGCACCTACGAATTCACCATCGACCAGCACGGCATCGTGCGCACCAGCGACACCGGGGTGACCCTGATCGGCTGGGACGACGTGGCGCGCATCCGTACTTACACGAACGGCTTCATGATGGTGCTCAAGCGCGGCACGCTGCCGATTCCCTTCCGCTGCCTGAGCTCGAAAGAGGTCGATGCGATGAAGGGGATCGCCGCGGCGCGCGCGGCGGGTGAGTTGCAATTACGCGGCGCCGCGTAATGGTGGCGATGCGTGGGCACGGTGTGCCCACCCTACGTCACTCGTCGGGGAACAACGCCGGCATCTCGATCGAGCGCTTCCTGAGGCCCGCCTTGGCGCCTTCGTAATCCGGGAAAACTTCGCCCACCACGGCCCAGAACGCCGGGCTGTGGTTCATCTCGCGCAGGTGGGCCAGCTCGTGCACCACCACGTAATCCAGCAGCGCCAGCGGATAGTGGACCAGCTTCCAGTTCAGGCGGATGTTGCCGGCCACCGTGCACGAGCCCCAGCGCGTGCCGGCCGAGGACAGCGCGAAGGCGCTATAGCGCACGCCGACGCGCGGCGCATACAGGTCCAGGCGTTCGCGGAACAGCTTCCTGGCTTCGTCCTGGAACCACAGCTTGACCCGTTCGCGGATCTGCCATTCCTCCAGTCCCGGCGTCACGCCGAGGCGCAGCTCGCGCGAATCCGCATCGAACACGCAGTGGCTGCGCGTGGCCGGCTCCAGGCGCAGCACGACATCAAAGCCCAGGTAGGGCAGGCTGGCGCCGTCGACCCATTCGACCGGCGCGCGTTGGGCGCGCATGCTGCGCCGCTCGCTGCGTTCGAACAGCTTGGTGAGGATCCAGTTCTGCTTGGCGCGGATGGCACGTTCGACGTCGTCCATCGGCGCGCGCCGCGGCGAGGTCACGTGCAGACCATCGTCGCTGATCATGAAGCCGTGGGAGCGCCGCGCCGAGCGGCGCAGCAGGTAATGGACGGTGTGGGAGCCGAGCTGGATCTTGCGCAGCGGGCCGTCGTTCGGACCGACCGGCGGAATCGGCAGGCTGCGGGTCGGCGTGGGCGGCGGCTTGAACAAGGGGGCCGGCGGCTTGGGCGCCGCCGGTGGCGATGCGACGGGTTTGAGCGCCGCAAAAAATTCTTGCGCGAACAGCTCGAGCTGTGTCGCGTCGATCTTCGGGGAGGTCATGGAGGGCTGCAGCGTTGGTACTCTGGATGGTGCTGTGGTCTGCGCGCCCAGTTCGTCCAGGTACCTCAGTAGGCGTGGGGCGAAATGACGCGCATTTCCGATTCTATCCAATTTTCGACCTCTTGCATCAGACTGTCGGGAGTGTGGTTTTCCGGCGATATCGGCTTGCCAATCGAGACCGTGATCAGGCCCGGACGCTTGATGAACGAGTTCTTGGGCCAGCATTCGCCCGAATTGTGCGCGATCGGCACGACCACGGCGCCGGTGGCGATCGCCAGGCGCGTGCCGCCGCTCTTGTACTGGCCTTTCTGGCCGACCGGGATCCGGGTCCCTTCCGGGAACATGATGATCCACTGGCCGTCGGCCAGCCGGCGCTTGCCGTGCCGGATCACGTCGGCGAAGGCGCGCTTGCCGCGCTTGCGGTCGATCGGGATCATGCGCAGCAGGGCCATGGCCCAGCCGAAGAAGGGGATGTACAGGATTTCCTTCTTGAAGACGAACACCAGCGGGTGCGTCATGTTCGGCAGCAGGAAGATCGTCTCCCATGCCGACTGGTGCTTCGACAGCAGGATCGCCGGGCCTTGCGGCAGGTTGTCGTAGCCCTTGAACTCATAGCGGATCCCGCACAGGACCTTGGCGAGCCAGATGACGAAGACGTTCCAGCGCGAGGTCACCCAGAAGCGCGTGTTGTACTTGAAAGGCGCGGCGAGGAAGCAGACGCAGGCCCAGACCACGGTGGCGACGATCATGACAATCGTGAACAACAGGGAGCGCAGGAACAGGATGGCAGTACGCAAGGAACGGTCTCCGGATGGATCGGCAATGATTGCTCAGCTCAGCTTAGCAGATCAGGCGGCTGGTGGGCTAGAGGCAGGTTGCTTGAGGAAGGCGGTGACCATCGCCGCCAGGTCGGGGAAGACCTGGGTGCCGGGCGGCAGGCCGCCGGTGGCATAGGTCTTCTCGCCCTTGCCGGTCAGGACCAGGTAGGGCGAGCAGCCGCTGATGAAGCCGGCCTGCAGGTCGCGCAGCGAGTCGCCGACGGTCGGCACGCCCTTCAGGCTGAGCTTGAAGCGCTTGCTGATCTCCTCGAACATGCCGGCCTTCGGCTTGCGGCAGTCGCAGTTGTCGATCGCCGCATGCGGGCAGAAGAAGATGGCGTCGATGTCGGCGCCGACCAGCTGGGCCGCCGCGTGCATCTTCTGGTGGATGGCGTTCAAGGTGGTGATGTCGAACAGCTCGCGCGCGATGCCGGACTGGTTCGAGGCCACCACCACGCGGTAGCCGGCCTGGTTCAGGCGTGCGATCGCCTCGAGCGATCCCGGGATCGGGATCCACTCGGCCGGCGACTTGATGAACTCGGGGGAGTCATGGTTGATGACGCCGTCCCGGTCGAGGATGATCAGCTTCATGGTGCGTCCTGCTTATGCCGCCAGTTTGGAGATGTCGGCCACGCGGTTCATCATGCCGTGCAGGATCGCCAGCAGGGCCAGGCGGTTGTTGCGCAGCTTGACGTCTTCGGCCATCACCATCACGTCGTTGAAGAAGGCGTCGACGTCGTCGCGCAGCTGGGCCAGGGTCTTGAGCGTGCCGCTGAAGTCGCCGCGCGCGAAGGCGGCATCGACGTCCGGCTGCACGCGCTGCACGCTGGCGTACAGCTTCTTCTCGGCCTCGTCCTGCAGCAGGGCGGGATCCACCGAGCCTGCCTGCGCCAGCGCTTCCTCGTTTTTCTTGAGGATGTTGGTGATGCGCTTGTTGGCGGCCGCCAGCGAAGCGCTTTCCGGCAGCGCGGCGAAGGCCTGCACGGCTTCCAGGCGCTGCACCACGTCGTCGACGCGGTCCGGGTTCTGGGCCAGCACCGCTTCCACCTCGTTCGGCGAGAAGCCGCGGTCGCGCAGCATGCCGCGCAGGCGGTCCAGCATGAAGGCGCCGACTTCCACGCTCGGGTCCTTGAACGACGCCATGTAGTCGAACACGCCGGTGGCGTCCTTCAGCAGCTCGGAGATACCCAGCGGCAGGCGCTTCTCGACCAGCATGCGCATCACGCCCAGGGCGTGGCGGCGCAGCGCGAACGGGTCCTTCTCGCCGGTCGGCTGCAGGCCGATCGACCAGATGCCGACCAGGGTTTCCAGCTTGTCGGCCAGCGCCACGGCCAGGCCGGTATTCGTCGACGGCAGGGCGTCGCCCGAGAAGCGCGGCTGGTAGTGCTCGGAAGCGGCCAGCGCCACTTCCTCGTTCTCGCCGTCGTTGCGGGCGTAGTAGGTGCCCATGATGCCCTGCAGTTCCGGGAACTCGCCGACCATGTCGGTCAGCAGGTCGGCCTTGGCCAGCTGGGCGCCGCGTTCGGCCAGCAGCACGTCGTAGCCCAGGCGGCGCGCGATGGCGCCGGCCAGGCGGGTGACGCGCTGGGTACGATCAAGCTGGGTGCCCAGCTTGTTGTGGTAGACCACGTTGGCCAGCAGGGGCAGGCGCGATTCCAGCGACTTCTTCTTGTCCTGCTCGAAGAAGAACTTGGCGTCCGACAGGCGCGGGCGCACCACGCGCTCGTTGCCGCCGACGATGGCGCCCGGGTCGTCGGTCTCGATGTTGGAGACGATCAGGAAGCGCGAGCGCAGCTTGCCGGCGCTGTCCGTCAGCGCGAAGTACTTCTGGTTGGTCTGCATGGTCAGGATCAGGCATTCCTGCGGCACCGACAGGAACACGTCCTCGAAGCGGCATTCGTAGACCACCGGCCACTCGACCAGGGCCGCCACTTCGTCCAGCAGCGATTCCGGCATCAGCACCTGGTCGCCGCCGGCCTTGGCCAGCAGCTGGGTGCGGATGGTTGCCTTGCGGTCCTCGGGGCTGGCGACCACCTTGCCCTGGTCCTTCAGCACGGCGGCGTACTGCTCGGCGTGTGCGATGTCGAAGGGCTGGCCATCCGACAGGAAGCGGTGGCCGAGGGTTGCGCGGCCGCTGGCCAGGCCGAGCAGCGAGAGCGGCACCACGGCGTCGCCGTGCAGGGCCAGCAGGGAATGGACCGGGCGCACGAACTGCACGGTCTCGCCATCCGGACGCTGGTAGCTCATCACTTTCGGGATCGGCAGCTTGGCGACGGTTTCCTCCAGCACCGGCTGCAGGCCGTCGGCCAGATTGCTGCCCGGGGCGGTATGGCTGTAGAAGAAGCTCTCGGCCTTGCCGTCCTGGGCGCGTTCCAGGTCTTCGATCTTCAGGTCGGGGAAGCCCAGCGCGGCCAGCTTCTTGGCCAGCGGCGCGGTCGGCTTGCCGTCCTTGTCCAGGGCCACCGCAACCGGCAGCACTTTTTCGCGGATCGCCTTGTCCGGCGAGGTCGGGCGCACGTTCGTGATCGACACGGCCAGTCGGCGCGGGGTCGCATAGGCGGTGACGATGCTGCCGGCATCGAGGAAGTCGCGGGCCTTCAGGCCATTGGCGATGCCGTTCGCAAAAGCGGCGCCCAGTTTGACGAGGGCCTTCGGCGGCAGCTCTTCGGTCTGCAGTTCGACGAGTAGGGTTTGATTCATGATTCTGTTCTTGTCCGTTCCTGGGGGCTCAGCCGACTTTGACTTCGGCGACATCGACTTCGGGCGATTTCGGCAGCATCGGGAAACCGAGCTTCTCGCGCGAGTCGTAATAGGCCTGGGCGACCAGGCGCGACAGCGTGCGCACGCGGCCGATGTAGGCGGCGCGCTCGGTGACGGAGATCGCGCCGCGCGCGTCCAGCAGGTTGAAGCTGTGCGAGGCCTTCATGATCTGCTCGTAGGCCGGCAGGGTCAGCTCCAGTTCGATCAGGCGCTTGGCCTCGCTCTCGTGGTTATTGAAAGCCTGGAACAGCAGTTCGGTATTCGAGTGCTCGAAGTTGTAGGTCGACTGTTCGACTTCGTTCTGGTGGAAGACGTCGCCGTAGGACAGGCGCTTGGTAACCGGTTCGCCGGCCGCGCCGTTCTCTTCCCACTCGGTCCAGACCAGGTCGTACACGTTCTCGACGCCCTGCAGGTACATCGCCAGGCGTTCGATGCCGTAGGTGATCTCGCCCAGCACCGGCTTGCAATCGAGGCCGCCGACCTGCTGGAAGTAGGTGAACTGGGTCACCTCCATGCCGTTCAGCCAGACTTCCCAGCCCAGGCCCCAGGCGCCCAGGGTCGGGCTCTCCCAGTCGTCCTCGACGAAGCGGACGTCGTTCTTCTTGAGGTCCAGGCCCAGCGCGGCCAGCGAGCCGAGATAGAGGTCGAGGATGTTTTCGGGCGCGGGCTTGAGCACCACCTGGTACTGGTAATAGTGCTGCAGGCGGTTCGGGTTCTCGCCGTAGCGGCCATCCTTCGGGCGGCGCGACGGCTGCACGTAGGCGGCGCGCCAGGGCTCGGGGCCGATCGCGCGCAGGAAGGTGCCGGTGTGGAAGGTGCCCGCGCCGACTTCCATGTCGTACGGCTGGAGCAGGGCGCAACCTTGCTTGTCCCAGTAGGTTTGCAAGGTCAAAATGATTTGTTGGAATGTAAGCATTTTTGGGCGTGGAGCTATGTATCGGCGTCGGGCACGCTGGCCGCGACCGCGGTGAGTTTGCTAAAAGGCCAATTTTAGCGGGTTTTCACGGCTGACTCGAAACGAATCGCGAAATCAGCCGGCGGTTTGGTCACTTTTCTTCGGCATCCGGCGCGAACGTCCGGCCAGCCAGGCACCCAGCAGCATCAGGGCGCCGAGCGCCAGGAAGGCCAGGTTGCCGAAGCGGATATACGGCGTGCTGCCGGCCATGCCCTGCACCCTGGCCGTCAGGACGTCCTGGCGGTAATAGGGAAGCACCTGCTGGACATTGCCGCGGCCGTCGATGATGGCGGTGGCGCCGTTGTTCGTCGCGCGCAGCATCGGCCGCCCGGTCTCGAGCGAGCGCATGCGCGAGATCTGCAGGTGCTGGGGAATCGCCACCGACTCGCCATACCAGGCCAGGTTCGAGACGTTCAGCAGCAGGGTGGCCGGACGGGGGGCGTCGCGCAGCTGTTTGGCGATCTCTTCGCCGAACACGTCTTCGTAGCAGACATTGGGCAGCACCAGCTGGTCCTTCACGGCAAACGGCGCCTGCACCGCCTGGCCGCGGGTGAAGTCGCCCAGCGGGATGTGCATCAGGTTCGTGAACCAGCGGAAGCCGGTCGGGATGAATTCGCCGAAGGGCACCAGGTGGTGCTTGTCGTAGCGGTAGGCCTGGCCCTGCGGACCGATGCCGGCCACGCTGTTGGCATAGGCGTCGGGACCGTCGGCCAGCGGGATGCCGAACATGAGGAAGCTGCCGCTGCGCTTCGCATAGTCGCCGAAGCCGGCCAGGTAGTCCGGCGGCAGCTGCTGCGGGAACACGGGAATGGCGGTCTCCGGCGCCGCGATCAGGTCGGCCGGCGCGGCCGTGACCATGTCGCGGTAGCGCGTCAGGATCTGGTTCAGGTAGGCGGAGGCAAATTTCTCGTCCTGGCGGATGTCACCCTGCAGCAGTCGCACGCTGATCGGCTGCCCGGCCGGGTGGGTCCACTCGACGTGGCCGAGGCCCCAGCCGGCAAGCAGCACGCCGGACGCCAGGCCGAGTGCCGGCCAGCGGCGGCGCTGGGTCAGCATCACCAGGCAGGAGGCGCACAGGGCCACCAGCACGCCGATGCCGTACACGCCGAGGATGGGCGCGAAGCCGGCGAGGGGCGCGGTGTTGTGGGCATAGCCGGAAGCGGCCCAGGGGAAGCCGGTGAAGACCCAGCCGCGCATCCATTCCGACACCCCCCACAGCACCGGAAACACCAGCAGCAGAAAGGCCGGCACCGGCAGCGACCAGCGCTTGCGCAGCCAGCTCGAAGCGCCTGCCGCAAACGCGGCGAACAGGCCCATGTAGAGGCCGAGCAGGCCGATGGCGGCGGCCGACAGCGGCGCGGCCAGGCCGCCGAAGCGGTTCAGGGCGATATACAGCCAGTGCATGCCGCCCACCGACCAGCCGAAGCCGAAGGCCCAGCCGAGCCACAGCGCGCGGCGGGTCGAGCTGCCCATGCCGACCTGGTAGAAGAAGTAGGCCAGGCAGAGGAACTGCAGCGGCCACCAGCCAAAGGGTTCGAAGGAGAACAGGCTCGCCGCGCCGGCGATGGCGGCAAGGGCGAGGCCGGCGAAGGAGGGACGGGTGCCGCGCAGCGCCGGGTCGGGCGCGGTGGCGGTCTGGGTACGGCGGCGCAGGATCAAGCGTGGGTCCAATTCATTAGCTCGTCGTCCCCGCATTGTTAGTTCGTCGTTCCCGGCATTGCCGGAAACGACTCCCCGCGCAGGCGGGGATCCAAGTTTGCATGCGTATCGCCTGCTCGTCCAACTTGGGTTCCCGCCTGCGCGGGAACGACGGCAGTTATTGCGGGAACGACGGCAGTCATTGCGGGAACGACGGATTATATTGTCAGTCGTGATCGACGTCGCCGTCGCGCGAAGGCAGTTTTTCGACCAGCAGCACGTGGATCTGGCGCGCGTCGGCGCGCAGGACCTCGAAGCGCAGGTTGTCCAGGTCGAAGACCTCGCCCTTGTGCGGCATGCGTCCCAGGTGGCTGGCCACCAGGCCGCCGATGGTGTCGACGTCGTCCTCGGGCAGGTCGACCCCGATTTCTTCGTTGAACTGGTCGATCTCGGTGAGGGCCTTGACGCGCCAGCGCGGGCCGAACTGGCCTTCCTTGATCGACAGGACGTTGTCCTCTTCCTCGTCGAAGTCGTATTCGTCCTCGATGTCGCCGACGATCTGCTCCAGCACGTCCTCGATGGTGATCAGGCCGGCCACGCCGCTGTACTCGTCGACCACGATGGCCATGTGGTTGTGGTTCGCGCGGAAGTCGCGCAGCAGTACGTTCAGGCGCTTCGATTCGGGGATGAAGATGGCCGGGCGCAGCATGTCGCGCACGTCGAAGGATTCCTCGGCGTAGTAGCGCAGCAGGTCCTTGGCCAGCAGGATCCCGACCACCTTGTCGCGCTCGCCCTCGATGGCGGGGAAGCGCGAGTGCGCCGTCTCGAGCACGATCGGCAGCCATTCCTCGATCGGCTTGGTGATGTCGATGACGTCCATCTGCGAACGCGGGACCATGATGTCGCGCACCGACAGGTCGGATACCTGGAACACGCCCTCGATCATGGAGAGGGCATCGGCGTCGATGAGGTTGCGTTCGTGGGCGTCGTGCAGCACTTCGAGCAGCTCGGCGCGATTTTCGGGCTCGGGGGAGATCAGGGCGGTCAGCCGTTCGAACAGCGACCGGTGGGTTTTGACGTCGTTACGGACGTCAGCAGGGTGCTCGGGCATAGTTGGCGTGAAGCCGTTGTTGCGATGGGCATTAGGATACACCAAAAGCGCGGATGCCTGTTTTTTATGCAGCTCGCCTGGCCCGGCAATTGTGTGCGCCCTCCGGTCCGCCGCTTGCCTTATAGTTGCTCATTCGCTACCGAAGGAGTTCTTCATGCCCGCCCTGGACATCAACGGCACCACCACCAATCTCGAGATCCCCGACGACATGCCCCTGCTGTGGGCCATCCGCGACGTGATGGGACTGACCGGCACCAAGTTCGGCTGCGGCGCCGCCCTGTGCGGCGCCTGCACCGTGCACCTGGACGGCCAGCCGATCCGCTCCTGCGTGACGCCCGTCTCGGCGGCGGCCGGCAAGAAGATCACGACCATCGAGGCGATCGGCAACGATCCGGTCGGCGCAAAGGTGCAGGACGCCTGGCGCCAGGTCGACGTGGTGCAGTGCGGTTACTGCCAGTCGGGCCAGATCATGTCGGCCACCGCGCTGCTGCAGTCGAACGCCAAGCCGAGCGACGCCGACATCGACAGCGCCATGGCCGGCAATATCTGCCGCTGCGGCACCTATGGGCGGATCCGCAAGGCGATCAAGATCGCGGCCGGCATCCCGTCGCCGGCGGTGGCCCCCGCCGCACAACCGCAAGCGCCGCGCAAGGCCTGAACCGAGGAACGCACATGGAAACCAAGGAAAAAGTATCGGGTTCGCGCCGCGGCTTCATGAAGGCCGGCGCGGTGGCGGGCGGCAGCCTGGTGTTCGGCTTCTCGCTGTTCGGCTGCAGCCGCGACGGCAAGGATGGGCACAACGACCGCAAGGAAAAGCCGTCCGAGACGGCGGTCGGCCAGGCCGCCACCGCGGCCTCCGAGCCGGCCGGCCTGGCCCACGACGCCTTCATCCGCATCGACCGCGACGGCCTGGTCACCCTCATCGTCCACAAGGTCGAGATGGGGCAGGGCACCTTCACCTCGATGCCGATGCTGCTGGCCGAGGAGCTGGGCGCCGACCTGTCGAAGGTGAAGCTGGAGCAGGCGCCGGCCGACAACGGCCTGTATGCCGATCCGATGCTGGGCGGCCAGGTGACGGGCGGCTCGACGTCGGTGCGCGGCGCCTGGAAGCCGCTGCGCGAGGCCGGCGCCAAGGTCCGCACGGTGCTGGTCCAGGCGGCCGCCCAGACCTGGAAGGTGGACGAGAAGGAGCTGAAGGTGGTCGGCGGCACCGTGCGCCACGATGCCTCGAACCGCTCGGGCCATTTCGGCGAATTCGTCGACGCCGCCTCCAAGCTGCAGTTCCCCAAGACCGTGACCCTGAAGGACGCGGCCGACTTCACCCTGATCGGCAAGTCGATGAAACGCCTGGATTCGCCGGTGAAGGTCAATGGCCAGGCCCTGTTCGGCATCGACGCGCGCCTGCCGAACATGGGCATCGCGGCGGTGATGGCCTCGCCTGTCACGGGCGGCAAGGTGGCGGCGGTGGACGAGCAGAAGGCGATGGCGGTCAAGGGCGTGCGCCAGGTGCTGCGCATCGAAGGCGCGGTGGCGGTGGTCGCCGATAATTTCTGGACCGCGAAGCAGGGCCTGCTGGCCGCGGCGCCGCGCTTCGACGACGGCCCCAACGCCAACGTCAGCACGGCCTCGATCGTGGCCGACATGGCCAAGGTCTCTCAGGGCACCGGCGCGGTCGCCACCAACAAGGGCGATGCCCTGAAGGTGCTGGGCCAGGACGGCGGACGCCGCATCGACGCCATCTACGAGATGCCCTTCCTGGCCCACGCGACCATGGAGCCGATGAACTGCACGGTCGACCTGCGCGCGGATGCCTGCGAGCTGTGGGTCGGCACCCAGGTGCCGGCGCTGGCGCAGGGCGCGGCGGCCAAGATCACCGGCCTGCCGATCGAGAAGGTGAAGGTGCACAACCATTACCTGGGCGGCGGCTTCGGGCGCCGGCTGGAAGTCGACAACGTGATCCAGGCGGTGGCCTTCGCCAAGCTGGCCAAGGGGCCGCTGAAGGTCATCTGGACCCGGGAGGAAGACATCCAGCACGATATGTACCGCCCTTACTATTATGACCGCCTGTCGGCCAAGCTCGATGACAAGGGCATGCCGCTGGCCTGGTTCCACCGCGTGACCGGTTCCTCGATCATGGCGCGCTTCGCGCCGCCGATGGTCAAGAACGGCGTCGACCCGGACGCCGTGGAAGCGGCGGCCGACCTGCAGTACACGATTCCCGACATGCGGGTCGAGTACGTGCGCCACGAGCCGCCCGGCGTGCCGACCGCGTTCTGGCGCGGCGTCGGCCCGACCCACAACATCTTCGTGGTCGAGAGCTTCATCGACGAGCTGGCGTATGCGAGCAAGACCGACCCGGTCGCGTTCCGCCGCGCGCTGCTGCAGAAGTCGCCGCGCACCTTGGCGGTGCTGAACCTGGCGGTCGAGAAGGCGGGCTGGGGCCGGCCTTTGAAACCGATCGCCGGCCGCAAGGTCGGCCGCGGGGTGTCTGCGCAGTTCGCCTTTGGCAGTTATATGTCGCAGGTGGCGGAAGTCTCGGTCGGGCCAAGCGGCGACGTGCGCGTGCACCGCGTGGTGTGCGCGGTCGACTGCGGCCAGAACATCAACCCGGACACCATCGTCGCCCAGATGGAAGGCGGCATCGTGTTCGGCGCCAGCGCCGCGCTGTGGGACGAGATCACCCTCGACAAGGGCCGGGTGCAGCAGACCAATTTCGGGGATTACCGCGTGATGCGCATGAACGAGGCGCCGACCGTGGAGGTGTATATCGTCAACAGCCACGACGAGCCGGGCGGGATCGGCGAGCCGGGGACCTCGGGGATTGCGCCGGCGATCGCGAATGCGGTGTTTGCGGCGACGGGGAAACGGGTGCGGAAGCTGCCGATCGGGGAGCAGCTGAAAAAAGCTTGACGATGTAGGGTGGGCACGGGGTGCCCACCCTACGGTTACTTAGTCCTCGGAATAAGGATCCGGATACTCCAGCGCCTCCATGATGTCGCGCTCCAGCTGCTCCATCTCCTCGGCTTCTTCGTCGTTCTCGTGGTCGAAGCCCTGCGCGTGCAGCACGCCGTGCACCACCAGGTGGGCCACGTGTTCCTCGACCGTCTTCTTCTGTTCCTCGGCCTCGCGCTCCAGCACGTCGGTGCAGAGGACGATGTCGGCCTGGGTAGGCTCGTCGTCGTCGATCTCGGCGCCTTCGTTGTAGGCGAAGGTCAGCACGTTGGTCGCGTAGTCCTTGCCGCGGTAGTCGCGGTTGAGCTGCTGGCCTTCGGCGGCGTCGACGAAGCGGATCGCCAGTTCGGCCGGGCCGAGCAGGGAGGCCTGGACCCAGCGTTCGATCATCGCGGGCGTGATCGAGGCTTCCAGGCGGGTGTCGGCGTACTGGACGTCGAGTTCGAGTTTATGCTTTTTTTCTTGCATTTCGGGTCACGGGTTTGGCCACGCCGGGCAGGGCGCCAAGCTCCTGCATCGACGCGGATTTTTCATAGGCATCGACGATGCGGCCGACCAGCGGATGGCGCACCACGTCGGCACTGGAGAACTGGGTGAAGGCGATGCCGCGCACGTCCTTCAGCACGTGCATGGCGTCGACCAGGCCGCTGCGCTGGGTCTTGTGCAGGTCGACCTGGGTCACGTCGCCGGTGACCACGGCCTTGCTGCCGAAGCCGATCCGGGTCAGGAACATCTTCATCTGCTCGACCGTCGTGTTCTGGGCTTCGTCCAGGATCACGAAAGCGTGGTTCAGGGTGCGGCCGCGCATGAAGGCCAGCGGGGCGATCTCGATCACCTGCTTCTCGAACAGCTTCTGGGTGCGGTCGAAGCCGAGCAGGTCGTACAGCGCGTCGTACAGCGGACGCAGGTAGGGATCGACCTTCTGCGCGAAGTCGCCCGGCAGGAAGCCGAGGCGCTCGCCGGCTTCGACGGCCGGGCGGGTCAGGATGATGCGCTTGACGGCGTCGCGCTCCAGCGCATCGACGGCGCAGGCGACCGCGAGATAGGTCTTGCCGGTACCGGCCGGGCCGATGCCGAAGCTGATGTCGTGCTCGAGCACCGCCTTCAGGTACTGGATCTGGTGCGGTGTGCGGCCGCGCAGGTCGCTGCGGCGGGTCTTCAGCATCGGGCTGACCAGTTCGCCGGATTCGTCGCGTTCGAGGTTCTCCGCTTCCGCGCTGACGGTTTCGCCCGGCACCTTCTTCGCTTCGGGCGCGGCGGGGGCATCGGCGGCGGCCGGCTTCAGGCCGGCGCGCTGCTCCACCAGGGCCAGTTGCACCTCCTCGATCGGCACGACCTTGTTGGCCACCGCGTAGAAGCGTTCGAGCAGCTCGACCGCGCGTTCGGCATTGGTGCCGCTGACGATGAACTTCTCGCCGCGGCGGAAGATCGTGACGTCGAGGGCGGCCGAGATCTGGCGCAGGTTTTCGTCGAGCGGGCCGCAGAGGTGGGCGAGCCGCGTGTTATCGAGCGGCTCGGGGAAGAAATACGAAGGCTGGGTAGGTGTTTTCAACTGGCTTTGGCAATCGAGTCAAGGCTGGCGACCAGGTCGCCGCGCAGGGTGTAATCCAGGCTTTCGGTGATGCGCACGTCGACCAGCTGGCCGACCAGCGTTTCACCAGGCTCGCCGGGGGCGAAGTTCACGACGCGATTGTTCTCGGTGCGGCCGGCCAGCTCTCCCTGGCCCTTCTTGGCCGGACCTTCGACCAGGATGCGCTGCACGGTACCGACCATGCTCGCGCTGGTCTTGCGGGTGTTCAGGTCGATCTGGGCCTGCAGGCGCTGCAGGCGCGCCAGCTTGACTTCGTGCGGGGTGTCGTCTTCGAGGTTGGCGGCCGGGGTGCCGGGGCGCTTGCTGAAGATGAAGCTGAAGCTGTTGTCGAAGCCGACGTCTTCCACCAGCTTCATCATCGCTTCGAAGTCGGCATCGCTCTCGCCGGGGAAGCCGACGATGAAGTCCGAGGAGATCGAGATGTTCGGGCGCACCGCCTTGATGCGGCGGATGATGGATTTGTATTCGAGGCCGGTGTAGCCGCGCTTCATGGCCTGCAGGATGCGGTCGGAACCGTGCTGCACCGGCAGATACAGGTGATTTACCAGCTGCGGGATCTTCGCATAGGCGTCGATCAGGCGCTGGGTGAATTCCTTCGGGTGGCTGGTGACGAAGCGCAGGCGCTCGATGCCGGGGATCGCCGCCACGTATTCGAGCAACAGGGCAAAATCGGCAAACTGCGGCGCGCCCTCGCCACCCTCCATCAGGCCGCGGTAGGCATTCACATTCTGGCCCAGCAGCATGATTTCCTTCACGCCCTGGGCGGCGAGGCCGGCGACTTCGGTCAGCACGTCCTCGAAGCGGCGCGAGACTTCCTCGCCGCGGGTGTAGGGCACCACGCAGTAGCTGCAGTACTTGCTGCAGCCTTCCATGATCGAGACATAGGCGACCGGGCCTTCGACCTTGGCCGGGGGCAGGTGGTCGAACTTTTCGATTTCCGGGAAGCTGATGTCGACCTGGGCCGAGCCGCTGGCGCGCCGCGCCTGGATCATCTGCGGCAGGCGGTGCAGGGTCTGCGGGCCGAACACCACGTCGACGTGGGGCGCGCGCTTGACGATCGCCTCGCCTTCCTGGGAGGCGACGCAGCCGCCGACGCCGATCACGAGGTCCGGCTTGCCACGCTTGAGCTCCTTCAGGCGGCCGAGATCGGAGAAGACCTTTTCCTGTGCCTTTTCGCGGACCGAGCAGGTATTGAAGAGGATGACGTCGGCATCCTCGGGGCTGTCGGTGCGTACGAGTCCTTCGGACGCGCCGAGCACGTCCGCCATCTTGTCCGAGTCGTACTCGTTCATTTGGCAACCAAAGGTCTTGATGAATACTTTTTTCTGCATGGCTGATGCTTTGACAAGTGAATTCCAGTTTACCGCAAATCGGAAACATGCCCGGAAAAGGGCGTGTGCGCCTGGTTTTGGTGCTGCTGGGAATGGTTAATTTCCAAACTAAAATTTCTGATACAGTCAGTTACATTGTTAAATCTTGATTTCTGGTTGCTAACTGTTATGTTTGTGATTGTCGGAACGATTTTTTTATTTCTTCTTGTAAATCAAATAGTTCCTGTGTTTCGGAAATTGCAAAATTAGTTCAAGAAAACTCTTGCGTGCGCCACAATCTGTCACCATGTGCTGAAATGACTGTATGACAAGCTTTCCCGACGATAGCTTGATTTCGGCCAATGATTTCAGTGCTCAGGTCGAGTGTGAACGCGACGTATGAGTTTGATAATTTGTTCGAAATACAAGTGTGTAACGGAAGCGAGTTAGGGAGCGCACGGGGTCCGGTGACGTTGTCGACGCGCAGTCGATTGATCGTTCGGTAACGTGTCCGGGAACTTATGTTGACGAAACGAAGTCTTTAACAAAGTTCGTAAGAGAACTATTTTAACCACTCACGAGGTAATCATGGCACATCACGCTCTGTCTTCACAGGAAAGCTACAACCCGAACCACTTGCTGGACATCCTGCTCGGCAAGATGCAGCTGAAGAACGACGCCGCGCTGTCGCGCATGCTGGAAGTCGCTCCACCGGTGATCAGCAAGATCCGTCACCATCGCCTGCCGGTCGGCGCGTCGCTGCTGATCCGTATGCACGAAGTGACCGGCATGAGCATTCGCGACCTGCGCGACCTGATGGGCGATCGCCGCACCAAATATCGCCTGTCGGATGCCCAAGGCCGCCCGAAGCCTGAAGAAAAAGCTGCGAAAGAGGCCGCTGCACAGCAAGCTGCCGCCCAACAGCAACAAGCTCAGCCGCAAGAGCAGAGCGACGCATCCAAGTCCGGTAATTATGCGCACTGATGCCGCAGGCATGACGGCCGGTCCTGTCATGCCTCCGGCTCGACCCGGCAGCGGGTTCGCGTCCGTCAGGAACGCCTCCGTTGCCGTCACTTACAGGCCGTCCTGAGCCTGGAGGGTGAAAACCCTCACGCCATCAGGATGGCCGACATCTCTTCCAGTTGCTGTTCCGTCTCGCGGAACAGATCCAGATAAGCGTCTTCGTTCAAGCCCATTGCGTCCCAGGCGATGCTGGACAGCGCCGGTACCAGTTCATCTTCCTCGCCCGCCAGGTCGAGCGCATGGACGACCGCGTTGGCGACGTGAACGATGGCGGCAAGAAATCCCGCGCCCGGGGTCTCGGGGCTGTGGTGAAACGCGATCGCCTGGCGCATCGTGTCCGAAAAATTCCAGTGCTCCGCCAGCGCCACGCCGGCGTCCACATGGTCGATGCCCAGTACGGCGCGCTCGGCCTCCAGCCATTCGCCATCATGCCTGCGGTGCCAGGCCAGCACTTCGCCATACGCCTCGGGATGGCCGGTCACCAGTACCAGGCGGCCTATGTCGTGCAGCAATCCCGCCGTGAAGGCGACATCCTGGTTGAAGCGCAGGCGCCGCGCCAGCGAACGGGCGCAGACGGCGGTGGCGATCGAATGGCGCCAAAAGGCTTTGTCGTTGAAGCCGGGGCACTTGCCATTCGGGAAACAGCCGGTGACGGCCGCCGCCGTGATCAGGTTACGCGTGGTCTGGAAGCCCAGGAAGGTGATCGCCTGCTGGATCGTCGCCACCTTGACTTGCAAGGCATAGGACGAGGAATTCGCCAGGCGCAGGGTCTTGGCCGTCAGCGCCTGGTCGTAGGACACTTTTTTCGCCAGCACCGAGATATCGATGTTTTCCTGCTCGATGCTGCCCAGCAGTTCCATCACGACCGCTGGCAGGGAAGGCAGGTCTTGTACGCTCGAGGCCAGTTGTTCCGGAGACAGCATGCTCATGGTCCCACCTCGCGGCCCAGGCGGAAATCCTCGATGTACTGGCGCAGGATGCCGGTTGCCCAGTCGCCATGGTTGCCGCGCTCGTGCTTGCGGAACACCCGGTCCAGCCTTTCCCGGCCCAGGACCGGGTCGACGGGCGCTTCGGCGCGCCCGGCGCCGAGGATGGGCAGCAACTCGATCCCGTGGCGTGCCAGCGAGGCCAGCATGCCTTCGGTCAGCACCACGCCCTGCGCCAGCAGCACATTCCCTTTTTCGTCACGCAGCACCTCTGCCAGGACCATGCCCGGCGTGGCCTCTGCGAGAGGTGTCAGCTGGTAAGCCCCGCTCATTCTTCCCTCTTGCCTTTTGTTAACGTATTTATATTACCATCCGGCACGGACCAAGGTCCCGTGCCAGCCGGCAAGATGCGACAAACTGTTGTATTCTCGACCGGTTTGAATTTGATAGGACAAGCATGAAACTGTATTTCAGCCCCGGCGCCTGCTCGCTCGCTCCCCACATCGCACTGCTCGAGGCAGGACTGGACTTCACGACCGAAAAAGTCGACATCCGCGCCAGGCAGACCGCCAGCGGCGCCGATTTCCTGGCGATCAACCCGAAGGGCTATGTGCCCGCCCTGGAGCTGAAGGATGGCGCCGTGCTGACCGAAGGCCCGGCCATCGTCCAGTTCATCGCCGACCTGGTCCCGGACCGCCAGCTGGCGCCCGCCAACGGCACCCTGGAGCGCTACCGCCTGGTCGAATGGCTGAACTTCATCTCGACCGAGCTGCACAAGACCTTTAGCCCGCTGTTCCGCCCGACCTCGACCGAGGACATGAAGGAAGCGGCGCGCGCCCACCTGGGCAACCGCCTCGGCTGGCTGGCCAGCCAGCTGGAAGGCCGCGACTACCTGATGGGTTCGCAGTTCACGGTGGCCGATGCCTACCTGTTCACGGTACTGGGCTGGGCTGGCTTCGTGCACTTCGACCTGTCGCCGTGGCCGGTGTTTGCCGGTTACACGCAGCGCGTCGCCGCGCGTCCGGCGGTGCAGCAGGCGCTGCGCGACGAAGGCCTGCTCAAGTAATCCGATAAGGACCGTGCGCTGCGCCGTCGACGGCGCGGCCACGGTACCATGCGCGCCATGAAAAGCAAACGCTACGTTGCCCTGCTGAGGGGCGTGAATGTCGGCCGCGCGAAACGCGTCGCCATGGCCGACCTGCGCAAGCTGGCCGGCGAGCTGGGTTACGACGAGGTACGCAGCGTCCTCAACAGCGGCAACCTGGTCTTCAGCGGCCCGGCCAAGCCGCAGGACCAGGTCGCCAGCGAGATCGAGGAGGCCCTGGTGCTGAAACTGGGCGTGGCCGCCCGTGTGCTGGTACTCGATGCCGGCGAGCTGGCGGCCATCGTCGCCGGCAATCCCCTGCTCGGCCAGGCCGACGACCACTCGCGCCTGCTCACCTTCGTCCTGTCCAGTCCACATGCCACGCCGCAGGCGCGCGAGGCGCTCGAAGACCTGTGCGGCCGCGACTGGCAACCCGGCGCCGTCGCGCTGGGCGAGCGTGCCGCCTATGTATGGTGCCCGGAAGGCATTCTCGACAGTGCCGCCGCAGCCGCGCTCGGCAAACAGCTGGGCGATGCGACCACCTCGCGCAACTGGGGGACGCTGCTCAAGCTGCACGCCCTGTGCGCCGGACCCCTGTAATTACCGATCCCATCCCCATGGATGGAAGCTGGGCGCGCTGCCGCCCAAACGACAACGGCGCCCCGCAGGCGCCGTTTCTTCTCCCGGCCTTCCGGCCAGGCGTGTTTCTCGACCTGCTTCTTGAACCTATTTCTTGAATTTTTCGCTGCTGTCGCGGCTCGCGCGGTAGCCGATCAGGATCAGTCCCACCAGCATCATCGCAAACACTTCGGGTTCCGGCAATTCGGACATGGAAGGCGAGGGCGGTGACACCACTTCGGTACGCGCGACCGCCGAGACATCGGCAATGCGATTGGAGCGGATGGCGTGGGAGTCGAGGTCGATGGCAGCCGCCTGGGCGGCGCCGGCGAAGAGCAGGCTGAGGGCTGAACTGAATGCTGCGGCAAGAAAGATTCGTTTCACGGTCATTCCTTCCAAATGTCCACCTCGGACAGCGCATCCGGGTACCTATCCAGCATAACAAAAACACAGTGGGAAAAGCGCTCGTTACGTCTTGTTACCTGTTACTCAGCAATAAAAAAACGAATCAAGCCGGAATAACTCTGCAATTGAAAATTAAATAATTTTTAATTGAGGAAATAGAATCGGTGATTCCTCAATTACTTATTTAACAGGCAAATAATCATCGAAACTTTGCGATTTGATTGGCTAACTTATTGAAATCACAAAGAAAATCGATATCAAGTTGATCAGTTGTGTTGCGCTCCAAAGTTTTTTCACCGCACGGTATACACCTCTCTTTTCTTTGGGGGTATAGTCTCCATATCCCCATTGCCTTCGGGCATCAAAACAATAGCAGACGCATACGTTTGCATCCCATAGCGGTCGCAATGCACCGCCGCCTTTCGCGTCCACTCGGCACTTCGGAAGGCACGCACTATCAATGTCGTGAAGCACCTTCAGATTAAAGAGTACTGATATATGCCCAATTTTGCTCGACTTCAAATTGCCTTCAAGAATGTTTATGTCCGTATTCTGACTGCCGTTGCGCTAGGCATGCTGGTCGGTTGGGGCATTTACAAGTCCGACGTCCCGCAAGACCCGTCGCCGGTGGTCTATTCGCAGAACATCTCCGAGATCACCCAGCTGGCTTCCCAGAAGGACCGCCTGGACTACCTGCTGGTGGCCAATCCCTTGTCCGATGCGCCGCGCTATATCTACAAGTTCAAGGGCGCGCCGCAGCTGCACGTGGTGAAGGTGCCGAGCACCTCCCACCTGTCGCTCGAGCGCGAAGTCCTGCTGAAGAACGCGATCCCGTATTCGATCGCCAAGGACGACTACCTGGCTTCCCATAAAGCCGTGCTGCAGGACGAGAACGAAGGCTTGTTCTCCGACGTCGTCTCCTTCATGAAGCGCCATGCGCTCGACCTGACCGTGCTGGTGCTGATCCTGTACGCCCTGAAGTTCGGCATCCCGGGCATGAACGGCAACGCCCAGCTGATCTCGCCGGACAAGCTGAAAGGCTCGATGGACGACCTGATCGGCATGGAAGACATCAAGCAGGAAGTGCTGCACCTGGAAGACATGATCCGCAACCGCGAGTTGTACAAAGAGCACAACATCGACAAGCCCTTCAATGTCATGCTGACCGGTCCTGCCGGTACCGGCAAGACCAAGCTGGTCGGCTACCTGGCCAAGCGCCTGGACATCCCGCTGATCCAGGCGTCGGGTTCGGCGCTGGAATCGGGGTACGTCGGCGGCGGTTCGAAGGCGCTGAACGCCCTCTACCGCAAGGCCTCGAGCAAGGGCCGCTGCATCATCTTCCTGGATGAAGCGCAGAGCCTGTTCATGCCGCGCGGCCGCAGCGAAAAGAAATGGGAAGACGATACCGCCAACACCCTGCTGGGCCTGCTGGACGGCGTGAAGAGCGACAAGGGCCAGGGCGTGATCTGGGTGGTCGCCTCGAACTTCGACGATGCCTCGACCGAGATGGACGAAGCGATGCTGCGCCGTTTCTCGGTGAAGATCAACTTCCGCCTGCCGAACAAGGGCGAGCGCCGCGAACTGCTGAAGAGCTTCCTGTCGCGCAAGAAGGAAGGCCTGGTCGACTGGAACGACCTCGACCTGGAACAGGTGGCCGAGATCACCCAGAACCTGAGCCCGGCGCTGCTGGAATCCGTGGTCGAGCGCGCATCGATGCTGTCGATCCAGGAAAAGGTCATCATCAACACCGACCTGCTGTTCCGTGCGTATGAGCGCGCCACCATCGGCCTGACCGACCGCGCCACGACCGCCGAGAAGCACAAGCAGCGCGAGCGCATCGCCGTGCACGAGCTGGGCCACTTCTTCATGCAGATCGACCCCTTCCTGCGCGCCGGCATGAGCCTGGACGAAGTAAAGGACAAATCGCACCTGCTGAAGATCAGCACCGAGGCCGTGTCGAAGATCGGCGCCCTGGGCTACGTGCTGCAGTCGGGCGACGACATGTCGCTGCGCACCCTGGAAGAGCTGGAGCGCGACGTGATCGGCCTGTACGGCGGCGTGGCGGCGGAAGAGCTGTTCTACGGCGCCCGCGGCATCTCGGTCGGTAGCCAGAACGACATCGAGAAGATCACCAAGATGCTGAACCTGATGGTCGGCCGCCTGTCGATGTACTCGCGCGCCAAGATCGACTACAGCCAGCTTGCCAACGACGCTTCCGGCGAGCACACCCTGCGCCAGGTCGAGGAGAAATCCGATGAGCTGTACAGCTATACCCTGGACGCGATCCGCGACTACGAAAAGGTGATCGTCGCCATCAAGGACACCCTGCTCGAGCAGTACGTGCTGTCCAAGGATGCCGTGTTCGCCCTGCTGGAAGAGCACAAGGATGCGCTGATGGCCGGCCTGAAGGCCCAGCGCCACGCCAGCCTGAAGCTGTGCGGGGAGACCGGCGAAGCGGTGGCCTGAGCAAACGATAGCTGATGGATCCCGGGCCCGGCCCGGCTGGAAAGGCGGACAGCGATGTCCGCCTTTTTTTATGGTTTGTCCGGCCTCGCGGTCTCGGCCCGCAGTGCGCTCAGGGTGTCGTCGATGTCCGCCAGCCAGCGCGCGGCAAGCAGGGATGGGATGGTATCGTCGGCCGCGGGCCGGATCGCTTCTTCGGCATCCGGCGGATCGCGCCGCGCCGGCTCTTCGAACAGTGCGGCCGTCCGTTCCATCCTGGGCGCCAGGGCGCAGGCAGCCGCGTGCAATGCCGGCGACCGCGTCAGCTGCGGTGCGAAATTCACGACCAGGTCGCAGCAGTGGCGCACGCAATAGGCAATGCGCGACAGCCGCCGCAAATGCTGCCGGCGATGCTTTTTCGATCCCGGATACTCGGCGCCGGTGACCGGACCGAGCGTCTGGCGCAGCGCCTGGAGCTTGCGGTCCAGGGCGCGGATCTCCTCGCGCCGCGGCGGCGAATCCGGATCCGCCCATGCCGCATCCAGCAGGCGGCCGGCGGCGCGCAGCAGTTCGGCGCTCTTGCCGCGCGAAGCGTCGCGGGTGTGGACCGGCAGCACCAGGCTGGCGCTGAGGACGGCGGTGGCCGCGCCGATCAGGGTTTCCTCGAGCCTGAGTATCAGCAGGCCCGGGCTGTTCATCCCCATCAATTCGTACAGCATCGCCAGCATTGCGCTCAGCAGCACCACATAGACGTTCTGCAGGCCGCGGAACGCATAGAAGCCGGTTCCCACGAAGACGAACAGCAGGGCCAGTTCGAGCGCGCGGTTGCCGTGCACGAGCTCCGCGGCGGCGATCCCCACGCAGACGCCCACCACCGTGGCCAGCACCTGGCGCCACGCGCCGGACAGCGTCTGTCCGATGGTGACGGTGCGCGTGAAGACGACGAAGGCGGCGAACACCGCCCAGTACCAGTGCGAGGGCGACAGGGCACGCCCGGCCACGATGGCGCCGAGGGCGGCCGCGCAAGCCTGCAGCGCGCGGCGGGTGGTGTCGTCGAACCGGGACGGCTTCCCGTCCTTGTCGTTCGCCTTCTTGCCGGCGCCTTCGGCGGGCGGCGGCTTGCGCTCGTCGCGCATCGGCGGCAAGGCCTCGCGCGGCGAGGGCAGGCAGGCCAGCACCCGCAGCGCCTGCGCCAGCCGCCAGCGCAGCGCAGGCGGCAAGGCCGGGCCGGCTTCGGCCCTGTCGTCCGCATCGGCAGCGGCTTGTCCTCCCGGATCGCGTTCCAGCGTCCGCAGGCGCTTCGCCAGCACTTGCCGCTCGCCGACGCCGGCCCCGGCGGCCGCACGCACGACCGCCGCCAGGGCTTCCGCGGCCAGTTCGCCGCGCAGCACCTGTCCGCGCAGCCGGTCGGCCGGGCTGCCGTCGCGGTCGGCGTCGCAGGCGAAGTCGGCGAGCCGCGTTTCCAGTCCAAGCGACTGGGCGTTCAGGCGCTCGAGGTGGGCGTCGATCCGCTTGCGGCCGGCTTCCTTGCCCTGCTCCAGCTGGCCCGCCAGGCCGTGCAGCAGGGCCCTGATGCGGGCGCGCCAGGCCCGCAGCTCGCTGCGCAGCATGCGGCCCGGATGCTCGGGCACCAGCCAGAAGCGGACCGCATAGGCGACGGCGCAGCCGACGAACACGAACAGGGGCAGCCACTGCGCCTTGTCCGGTGGCGTCTTCAGCAGCAGCGCGTAGAAATAGGACTGGTAGGCGAGGGCGCCAAGGCCGCTGCCGCGCGGCCCGAAGCGGCGCGCCTGGAAGGCGGCGAAGATGATGAGGAGGAAGCAGCCGCCGCTCAGCCACGGACGGTCGCCCACCAGGCTGCCGAGGACGAGGACGGCGCTGGCGAGGAAGGGCGTCCAGGCCATCGTCTGCTGTTGCTGCTTGCGTCCGGGGTCCTGCAGGGCGACGGCGGCGATCGCCGCCACCAGGATGCCGGCCAGTGTCAGCTTGTATTCAAGACCCAGCAGGCGGGGGACGAGGAGGAACAGGACAGCGAGGATGCCGGCGGTGAGCAGGGCGCGCAGTCCGCTGCGCAGCCGTTCCAGGGCTGGATCGGAGGCGAGGAAGAGGTCGAGTAAATAAGCGATCAGATAATGGGCGCGATGCATCTCGAAAGGCGAAGCCCGGCAGTGGCCGAGCAGCTACTGTACAAGATGACAAGAGCCCGGCACGCACGCTTGCCGCCCGGACAAGCGTGCGCTGGACGATGCCTCAGTGCGCCGCGACCGGCGCTTCGGCCAGGCCCTGCAGCACGTAGCGCGACATGCTGGCCGCCAGTTCGTGCTCGCCGATGAAGACGGTGCCGCCGGTGTCTTCGCGCAGCAGGCGCGCTTCCTCTTCGTTGTGGCTGCGCACCACGCAGCGGATGCCCGGGTTCAGGGCCTTCGCCGTCTCGACCATGGCGCGCACGTGGAAGGTGTCCGGCGTCGCGATCACCAGCATCGACGCGCGGGCGATGTGGGCCTGGATCAGCACTGCCGGGTCGGCCGCGTTGCCGGCCACCGCCGGCTGGTCCTTGCGGCGCAGGTCTTCCACCACTTCGCGGTTCTGTTCCGCCACCACGTAATGGATGCCCTGTTTGCTCAGCTCCTGGGCGATGCGGCGGCCCACGCGGCCATAGCCGACCAGCACCACCTGGCCGGTCAGGTGTTCGTGGGTGACCGTCATCGGCAGTTCGGCCAGCGGGTCGGTCGAGCGCTCCAGCCGGCGCGCGAGATCCGATTTCGAACGCAGCCAGTCCTGCAGCGGGTTGATCGCCTTGAACATCAGCGGGTTCACCGCGATCGAGATGATGGCGCCGGCCAGGATCAGGTTCTGGCCGAGGTCCGGCAGCAGTCCCAGCGACATGCCCAGCGCCGCCAGGATGAAGGAGAACTCGCCGATCTGGGCCAGGCTGGCCGAGACGGTAATCGCCGTGTTGAGCGGATAGCGCAGCGCCAGCACCAGCACGAAGGCGGCCAGCGATTTGCCGAACAGGATGATGGCGACCACCGCCAGCAGCTCGAACGGATGCTCGACCAGCACGCGCGGATCGAACAGCATGCCGACCGAGACGAAGAACAGCACGGAGAACGCGTCGCGCAGCGGCAGGGTCTCCTCGGCCGCGCGGTGGGAGAGCGCCGATTCGCGCAGTACCATGCCGGCGAAGAAGGCGCCCAGCGCGAACGAGACGCCGAACAGCTCCGACGAGCCGTAGGCGATGCCGACCGCGGCCGCGATCACGGACAGGGTGAACAGCTCGCGCGAGCCGGTCTTGGCCACGCGCCACAGGAACCAGGGGAAGAGCTTGCGGCCCACCACCAGCATGAAGGCGACGAAGGCGCCCACCGACAGCAGGGTCTTGCCGAGCGCCAGCCACAGCGAATCGCCGGCGCCATGGCCGTCGCCGCCGGCGTTGCCGCCCAGCGGACCGGCCAGCGCCGGCAGCAGCACCAGCACCAACACCGTGACCAGGTCTTCGACCACCAGCCAGCCGACCGCGATGCGGCCGTTGAAGGAATCGAGCTGCCCGCGGTCTTCGAGCGCCCGCAGCAGCACCACGGTACTGGCCACCGACAGCGCCAGGCCGAACACCAGTCCCGCGCCCAGGCCCCAGCCCCACAGATGGCTGACCCCGATGCCCATCAGCGTCGCCACCGTGATCTGCAGGACCGCGCCGGGCAGGGCGATGCCCTTCACTTCCAGCAGGTCGTCGAGCGAGAAGTGGAGGCCGACCCCGAACATCAGCAGCATCACGCCGATCTCGGCCAGCTGGGAAGCGAGCGCGACGTCGGCCACGAAGCCGGGCGTGGCGGGGCCGATCAGGACGCCGGCAGCGAGATAGCCGACCAGGGCCGGCAGCCGCATGCGGACGGCGAGCATCCCGAACAGCAAGCCGAAGCCGAGAGCGGCGGCGATGGTGGTGATCAGACTGATGTTGTGGTGCATGCGGACGAGGCCCTCCTTGTAAAGTTAAACCTGTCCAGTATAAGCGACGATGGGCCTGCATCCGGCCGCGGGGATGAAAAAAATAACTGCGGATGAAGGGGCGATCCGATGCGAACGCGGCAAATGACGGCGTGTTAGGGCATGGTTGCCAGCGTCAGCAGGGCCTGGCGCAAGGCGGCGCGCACCTCGTCGAACTGGGCGCGGCGGCGGCGCTTGTCGAGCCTGAACAGCATCAGGCCCTCGATCTGGGCCACCATCAGCACCGCGCGCCGCATCGTCTCGTCGTCGGAAATGGCGGGGTTCAGGCCGCGGATCAGGTTGTAGACGGTCTTGCGCTCGCGTCCCAGCATCTTGTCCATCAGCTTCGAGGCGAAGGGGTTGCGCGAGGCCAGCGCCCAGATCTCGAAGAACAGCGCGTGGGTGACCGGATCGGTGATCTCTTCGAGGAACATGTCGACCGTGGTCAGGAAGCGCTCCAGCTGCGAGCGCTCGCTCATGGCGGCGGCGATGGCGTCCATCTTGCCCTGCACCAGGTCCATGGTGGTGAGCAGCAGGGCTTCCAGCAGCAGGTCCTTGCTGCCGTAGTAGTGCTGCACGTTCGACAGGCTCATGCCGGCTTCCGCCGCCACCCGCCGCATCGACAGCCCGGCATAGCCTTCGGCGGCGAGCAGGGAGCGCGCCGCCTGCAGGATGTCCTGCGCCCGGCCCAGGCCCTTCTCGGTGGTGCCCGAGACCTTGTTCTTCAGCGTGCTGTCGAGTGTCGTTTCCATGTCGCGATTATACTTTATGGAATAGTACAGTTGACCTATAATCGTCCAAAACCGGTCGCCTGACCGAGAATAAGGAGGAGACAGCGATGAGCCAGAAAGTATTCGTCAGCGGGGTGGGCATGATCCCTTTCGCCAAGCCGGGCGGAAGCAGCCCGTATCACGAGATGGGCGCCCTGGCGGCCCGCGCCGCGCTGCAAGACGCCGGCATCGCCTACGAAGACGTCGAGCAAGCCTATGTCGGCTATGTGTATGGCGATTCGACCTGCGGCCAGAAGGCCCTGTACGGCGTCGGCATGACCGGCATCCCGATCGTCAACGTCAACAACAACTGCTCGACCGGGTCGACGGCGCTGTACCTGGCGCGCCAGGCGGTGCAGAGCGGCGCGGCGGACTGCGTGCTGGTGCTGGGCTTCGAGCAGATGAGCCCCGGCGCGCTGGCCTCGGTATTCACCGACCGCCCGACGCCCTTCGACGATTTCGACGCCGTCACCGACCGCCTGGTCGGCGAGCCCGCTCGGTCGCTTAACCTTCCGCTGGCGCTGCGCTACTTCGGCGGCGCCGGCCTGGCCCATATGAAAAAATACGGCACGCCCCTGAACGCCTTCGCCCGCATCCGCGCCAAGGCCAGCCGCCACGCCGTCAACAACCCGCTGGCCCTGTTCCGCAAGGAGGTGACGGAACAGGACGTACTGGACGCACCGGAGATCTGGCCCGGCGTGATGACCCGCCTGATGGCCTGCCCGCCGACCTGCGGCGCGGCCGCCGCCGTGCTGGTGTCGGAAGCCTTCGCAAAGAGGCACGGCCTGCGCGCCGACGTCCACATCGCCGCCCAGGCCATGACCACCGACCGCCCGGGCACCTTCGATGCGGACGACATGATGCGCCTGGTCGGCTACGACATGAGCAGGGAAGCCGCGCAAAAGGTGTATGCCCAGGCCGGCCTCGGGCCCGAAGACCTCGACGTGGTCGAGCTGCACGACTGCTTCGCCCACAACGAACTGATCACCTATGAAGCCCTGGGCCTGTGCCCGGAAGGCGGCGCCGACAAATTCATCCGCGACGGCGACAACACCTACGGCGGCAAGATCGTCACCAATCCGTCCGGCGGGCTGCTGTCGAAGGGCCACCCGCTGGGCGCCACCGGCCTGGCCCAATGCTTCGAGCTGACCCACCAGCTGCGCGGCAGCGCGGGCGCGCGCCAGGTGGAGGGCGCACGGGTCGCGCTGCAGCACAACCTGGGCCTGGGCGGCGCCTGCGTCGTCACCATGTACCGCGTGTAAGGAGGGCGCATGGACTACGTCTCTCCCTGGATGGACGCCGAGCTAGACGGCTTTCGCGATGCCGTGCGCCGCTTCGCCGACCATGAAATCGTTCCGCACCAGCAGCGCTGGCGCGAGCAGCAGCACGTCGACCGCGAAGTCTGGCAAAAGGCCGGCGCGATGGGCCTGCTGCTGGCCGACATCCCCGAGGAATACGGCGGCTCGGGCGGCAGCTTCGCCCACCAGTGCGTGGTGTTCGAAGAACTCTGCTACGCCGGCGACACCGCATTCGGCCTGCACGTGCATGCCATCGTCGCGCACTACCTGCTGAACCAGGGCACGGAAGAGCAGAAAGTCAAATACCTGCCGCGCCTGGCGCGCGGCGAGATGATCGCGGCCATCGCCATGTCCGAACCGGGCGCCGGCTCCGACCTGAAGGGTATCCGCACCACGGCCGTCCGCAGCGAGGATGGCTATCGCCTCAACGGTTCCAAGACCTTCATCTCGAACGGCTACATGGCCGACCTGGTCCTGGTGGTCGCCAAGACCGACCCGGCGGCCGGCGCCAAGGGCGTGTCGCTGATGCTGCTGGAGACGCGGGACAATCCCGGGTTCCGCGTCGGCCGCATCCTGGAGAAAGTGGGGCAGAAGGGCCAGGACACCTGCGAGCTGTTCTTCGACGACGCCCACGTGCCGCTGCAGAACGTGCTGGGCGGGGAGGAAGGCCACGGCTTCGCCCAGCTGATGACCGAGCTGCCCTACGAGCGCACCATCGTCGGCGTGTGCGGCGTGGCCTCGATCGAGCGCGCCATCAGGTTGACGGTCGAGCATGCGAAGGAGCGCAAGGCCTTCGGCCAGGCCCTGATCGAGATGCAGAACACCCGCTTCGTGCTGGCCGAGGCGAAGACCGAGGCCTTCGTTGCGCGCGTATTCGTCGACCGCTGCATCCAGGATGTGATTGCCGGCCGCATGGACTCGGTGCAGGCCTCGATGGCCAAGTACTGGATCACCGACCTGCAGTGCAAGATCGTGGACCAGTGCGTGCAGCTGTTCGGCGGCTACGGCTACATGCTCGAGTACCCGATCGCGCAGATGTATGTCGACGCCCGCGTGCAGCGCATCTACGGCGGCGCCAACGAGATCATGAAAGAGATCATCGCCCGATCTTTGTGAAGTGAGACATACATGCCAGGACCCCTGAAAGGATTGAAAGTCATCGAAATGGTCGGCATCGGCCCATGCCCCTTCGCCGCCATGATGCTGGCCGATATGGGCGCCGACGTGATCCGCATCGACCGCAAGCCCGATCCGGCGGCGCCGAACCCTTATCCGGTGCTGGGCACGAAGTTCGACGTGATGGCGCGCGGCCGGCGCTCGCTGGCGCTGGACCTGAAGGATCCGCGCGCCCGCCAGCTGCTGCTCGACCTGGTGGCGAAGGCCGACGTTCTGGTCGAAGGCTTCCGCCCCGGCGTGATGGAGAGGCTGGGGCTCGGCCCCGACCCCTGCATGGACCGCAACCCGCGGCTGGTGTATGGCCGCGTCACCGGCTGGGGCCAGACCGGGCCGCTGGCGCAGGCGGCCGGGCATGACCTCAACTATGTGGCGCTGTCCGGCATGCTGCATGCGATGGGGCGCGCGGACAGTCCGCCGTCGCCGCCATTGAACCTGGTCGGCGACTTCGGCGGCGGCGCCATGATGCTGGCCTTCGGCGTGATCTGCGCCGCCTTCGAAGCGAAGAGTTCGGGCCGGGGCCAGGTGGTCGATGCCGCCATGACGGACGGCGCCGCGCTGCTGGGTTCCATGATGTACGGCCTGCGCGCCTTCGGTTCCTGGAGCGATGAGCGCGAAGCCAACCTGCTCGACGGCGGCGCGCCCTTCTACGACTGCTATGCCTGCGCCGACGGCAGATTCATCTCGATCGGCGCGATCGAGCCGCAGTTCTATGCCCGGCTGCTGGAGCTGAGCGGCGCCGACGATCCGCAATTCCGCAAGCAATGGCGGCAGGCCGGCTGGCCCGAGCTGAAGCGCAGCTTCGCCGCGCTGTTCGCCACCCGCACCCGCGACGAATGGTGCGCGCTGCTGGAAGGAACCGACGTCTGCTTCGCCCCCGTGCTCGACATGGACGAGGCGCCGCGCCACCCGCACAATGCGGCGCGCGCCACCTTCGTCGAGCGCGACGGCGTGACCCAGCCGGCGCCGGCGCCGCGTTTTTCGCGCACCCCCGCGGAGCTCGGTGCGGCGCCGTCCGGCCCCGGCCAGGATGGCGCCGCCGTGCTGGCCGACTGGGGCTGGAGCGCGGCCAGCGTCGAGGCCCTGCGGCGCGCCGGCGTCGTGTAGGCTGAGCTAACATGGGGGCATGAATACAAAGAGTGCGGAACTTCGCCAGTCGAAGCGGCTGGCGCTGTCCTTCTTCGGCGGCGCGGCCGCGCTGTTCGTGCTGTCCTTGTTCCTTCCGCAGAACTGGTGGACCGGCCTGCTGAAAGCCTTCGCCGAAGCCGCGATGGTGGGCGCGCTGGCCGACTGGTTCGCGGTCGCCGCGCTGTTCCGGCGCATCCCGATTCCCTTCGTCTCGCGCCACACCGAGATCATCCCCGCCAACAAGCACCGCATCGCCGACAACCTGGCCGCCTTCGTGCACGAGAAATTCCTCGACACCGATTCCATCGTGCGCCTGATCCAGCGCCACGACCCGGCGCAGAAGGTGGCCGACTGGCTCACGCATCCCGAGAACACCCGGCAGCTGGGACGCTACCTGGTCCGGACGGCCGGCTGGGCGCTCGACTTCATCGAGGACGCCGCGGTGCAGAACTTCGTGCGCCGCGCCGTGCACGGCATGATCCAGGGCGTCGACCTGTCGAAGACCGCCGGCACCATCCTCGAGAGCGTGACCCGCGACGGCCGCCACCAGGAGCTGCTCGACGAAGGCATCCTCCAGCTGGCGAAACTGCTGGCCAACGAGGAGACCCAGGCCGTCATCGGCCAGGGCATCGTCGACTGGCTGCGCGAGGAATACGCCTTCATGGAAAAGATGCTGCCCTCGGAACTCATCGGTAGGAAGGGCGCGGACCTCACGGTCAAGCTGGCGGCCGGCATCCTCAAGCGCGTCAGCGAGGATCCGCAACATCCGCTGCGCCAGCGCTTCGACGCCTTCACGGCCGACTTCATCGCGCGCCTGCAGGACGACCCCGCCTTCCAGGAAAAGGGCGAGGACATCAAGCGCTACCTGATCGGCGACGAGACCCTGAACGGCTATCTCGGCTCGCTGTGGAGCGACCTGAAAGCCTGGATCAAGGCCGACCTCGAGAAGGAGGATTCGGTGCTGCGCCGGCGCCTGGAAGCGACCGGCGCCTGGGTCGGGCGCACGCTGGCCGAGGATCCGCTGCTACGTGCCTCGCTCAACGAGAACCTGGAGCTGGCGGCGCGCGGCGCGGCGCCCGAGTTCGCGGGCTTCCTGACGCGCCACATCGCCGACACCGTCAAGAACTGGGACAGCCGCGAGATGTCCGAGCAGGTCGAGCTCAACATCGGCAAGGACCTGCAGTACATCCGCATCAACGGTACGGTGGTCGGCGGCCTGATCGGCGTGGTCCTGTACCTGCTGTCGACCTTGCCCTTCCTTTAGTCAACGTCGTTGTCTCCCAGGATGACCGCCGGGTAGCCGCCGATGGCGCGCGCGGCCTGCATGCCGCCCATCACCGCCGCCTCGACGCAGCCGGAGTCCAGGCCGGTGCGCAGCCAGTCGCCGGCCAGGAACAGGTTGGCCAGGCCGCTGCCTTTGCTGCCCAGGCGCTGCGCGCTACTGCCGGCCACCGACAGCACATAGCGTTCCGACGGGTCGACGTTCGCGCGCCAGTACTGGCGGTTGATGCGCGCCTCGCCCTCGGCGCCGAGCGGATCGACCAGCCACTGCCAGGGAAAGCCGCTGCACGCTTCCTTCCACAGCGCCTTGATGCGGACGCCCAGCAGCTCGACGGCGTTGGCCTTGGCCTGCGCGGCGGCGCGCGCGGGGAAGCCGGTATCGGCAGGAGGCGGCAGCCCGGCCAGCGCCATCGCGCCGCAGAAGTACTGAACGCTCTTCGGCGCCGAGGCCGGCGCCCAGTCCTCGGCCGGCAAGACCTGGCTCATCGCGGCCCAGGTGTCGTAGGGCTGGCTGAAGCCGGTCAGGATCGGCTCCTCGCCCCCCGGCAGGGTGTTCCAGCCCAGCCCATGGGTGTCGCGGTTGAGCCAGACCTGGCAGGCCTGGGTGACGACGCTGCGCAGCGCATCGCTGCTCGCCCGCAGCGGCGGACTGGCGGCCAGCAGGCTGGGCGCCAGCAAGGGCAGGGTGCCGACCGGAAGGCCGAGCACCACCTGGTCGAAATCGCGTCCACGCTGCAGCACGCGCTGCGGCAGTTCCTTGCCGAAGGCTTGCCGGTACAGCGCCGGCCAGTCGCTCCACCAGGATTCCAGGTCGACCGCGTGGGCCTGCAGCAGGGCCGCCTGGGCCGGATCGAGCTGGCTGTAGTCCGGTACGTTCGGCCAGCAGGACAGGCCCTTCACCGTCACCAGCGGCCGGTAGGCGCCTCCGGGCACCCCGGCCTGCACCGACATCCTGACCGCATCGACGCCGCCGGCGCCGGCCGTGATCTCCTCGACCCGGTGGAAGAAGGCGAAGCGCACCCCGCGCCGCGCCAGCACCTCGTACATCGGCGCGAACACGGCGTCGCCCATGCCGGCCTGCATCCGGTACATCAGGGCGCCGCGGTAGGCGAAGGACATCCTGAAGATCCAGCGCAGCGCGGTGCCGGCTTCGAGGTTGGGTTTTTCGGGATCGCCGTCCTCGAAGGCGAACAGCTGGGCGTACATGGCGCGGGTCGGCGCAGCGTCCACGCACAGCTCGGGATCGCCGCCATGCCGGCGCAGCCAGGCGCGAAGGTCCTCGCTGTTGACGGCGTCGAAGCCGCGCGCGAACACGCCGTCGGCCAGCATCCCGCGCAGCACGGTGATGCCGATGTTCAGCGCGACCAGGATGCGGCGCGTGCGGTCGTCGTCGACGAGGGCGGCGGGTAGGGTGCGCACATCCAGCTCGGCGCGCCGCAGCGCATCGCGCAGGCGCGCATGGTCGGCTTCAGTGTGAAATTGCGGGTCCGGCGGGAGCGCGCTTGCCAGCGCCTGCAGCTCGCCGAACGGGTCGCCGTCCAGGGAAAGCGCTGGGGGCGCCTGGGTACGCAGTTCGCTGTGCCAGCGGCGCAGCCAGATGAGGGCCTCGAGCGTCATGCGCCACGGCGACACCGGATCGATGCCGGTGCCCGGCTCGCCCGGACGGCGCGGCAGTACCAGGTTCCAGGGCCGCCATTCGGCGCCGGCCTGCTCGGCCAGCACTACGTAGTCATGCGGCTTGAATGCCTGGTCCCAGCGCGCCAGCGGCGCCTCCGGCGGGCGGTCGAGTTCGTCGTAGACGGCGCGGATCAGCGCGAAGGCGTTCGCATAGAAGCCGAACCAGATATGCAGGCCGTGTTCCTCGATGCGCTGGGCCAGCGCGGCGTTGCGCCCGCTCGCCCCCTTGCCGCCCAGGCGCCAGCCCTGCTGGTAGACTGTGATCTCGTAACGCTCGCGCCATCCGGGCCGGGCGCTCAGGTAGAACGCCGCCGCCAGCGAACCTGCGCCGCCGCCGAGTATGGCGATTTTCTGCAGCTGGGCCATCGTCACCTCCATATGTGGTCGACCATGGACCAGTGTAGGGCGGCGAACCCGGCGGCATGTTCACCTGGATCAGCGTTAAGATGAGCGGCAGAGCAGTCCGATCGATTCACCGATGGGAGACGTCATGACACAGGCATCGAATATCTTGCTGGCCGGCGTACCCGAAGCGGAACTCCTGCCGGGCCGCGACCTGTTCGAGGTCGCGCGCTACCTGGTTCCGATGGACGCCAGCCTGGCCCAGGGCTGCCTGGTCGCCGCCGGCATCCCGGCGGTACTGGCCGACGCCCACCTGATGCAGGCCCACATGCTGCTGGCGCCGGCGCTGGGTGGGGTGCGCATCCTGGTGCCGCAGGAACACGTGCAGGAAGCCCAGGCCGTGCTGGAGGCTTTCCAGCGCGGAGAATTCGCGCTGGACGAGGATGCCGACGTCGGGGAATGAGGCCGGCGGGACGACTCAATCCGAGAGTTTCTGCATCTCGCGGAACAGGTCCGCCTTGCCCTCGAAGCCGATGCCCGGCAGGTCCGGCATCGTCACATAGCCGTTCTCCACCTTCACGCCATCCGGGAAGCCGCCGAACGGCTGGAACAGGTCCGGATAGGACTCGTTGCCGCCCAGGCCCAGGCCGGCCGCGATGTTCAGCGACATCTGGTGGCCGCCGTGCGGGATGCAGCGGGTGCGCGACCAGCCATGCTGGTGCAGCATGTCCAGCGTGCGCAGGTACTCGACCAGGCCGTAGGACAGGGCGCAGTCAAACTGCAGCCAGTCGCGGTCCGGGCGCATGCCGCCGTAGCGGATCAGGTTGCGCGCATCCTGCATCGAGAACAGGTTCTCGCCGGTGGCCATCGGCTTGTCGTAGTAGTTGCGCAGGGTCGCCTGCAGCTCGAAGTCGAGCGGGTCGCCGGCTTCCTCGTACCAGAACAGGTCGTACTGCGACAGCGCCTTGGCGTAGGCGATCGCGGTGTCGAGGTCGAAGCGGCCGTTGGCGTCCACCGCCAGCTTCTGGCCGTCCTGCAGCACCGACAGGATGGAGTCGATGCGGCGCAGGTCTTCGTCGAGCGAGGCGCCGCCGATCTTCTTCTTGACCACCGTGTAGCCGCGGTCGATGTAGCTGCGCATCTCGTTCTTCAGCGCCTCATGATCCTGGCCCGGATGGTAGTAGCCGCCGGCCGCGTAGACGAAGACCTTGCGGTCGGGCTGGGCGTTGCCGTAGCGGTCCGCGAGCAGCTGGAACAGCGGCACGCCTTCGATCTTGGCGACCGCATCCCACACCGCCATGTCGATGGTACCGATCGCCACCGAGCGCTCGCCGTGGCCGCCCGGTTTCTCGTTGGTGAACATGCAGTCCCAGATCTTGTGCGGATCGAGGTTGTCGCCCTTGTCGTTGACGAGGGATGCCGGGTCGGCTTCGAGGATGCGCGGGATGAAGCGCTCGCGCATCAGCTTGCCCTGGCCGTAGCGGCCGTTCGAATTGAAGCCGTAGCCGACCACCGGCTTGCCGTCGCGGATCACATCGGTGATCACCGCCACCAGGCTCAGCGTCATCTTGCTGAAATCGATGTAGGCGTTGCGGATGGAAGAGCTGATGGGGAGGGTCTGTTCGCGGATCTCGACGATTCTCATGATGGCTGCCTGGGTGTGTGTCAATGAAGTCCCCAGCTTAGCTCTTGCCGGGCCGTCTATAATTTCCCCGCGCCGAATTGATTATTAACTTGAGGTGAATGCCGGATGAAACCCGACCACACGGCCGACATGGAATTCTTCACGCTGGTGGCGCGCCACGGCAGCCTGGCCGCGGCCGCGCGCGCCCTCGACCTGACGCCCCCCGCTGCCACCAAGCGCCTGGCGCAGCTGGAGGCGCGCCTCGGCGTGCGGCTGGTGAACCGCACCACGCGCCGCATCAGCCTGACCAGCGAAGGCGAGACCTACCTGGCGCACGCCGGCCGCATCCTCGCCAGCATCCGCGAGATGGAGGATGCGGTGTCGAGCGGCCGCGCGGCGCCCAAGGGCCTGCTGCGCGTGAACGCGACCCTGGGCTTCGGCCGCACCACGATCGCACCGATCGTCTCGGAATTCGCGAAGCGCTACCCGCAGGTCGAGGTGCAGATGGAAGTGACCGACCGCCCGGTCGACCTGGTCGAGAGTGGCTACGACCTGGCGATCCGCTTCGGCGCGCTGCCGGACAAGCGCCTGAACGCGCGCCGCGTGATGAGCAACCGGCGTTTCCTGTGCGCCTCGCCGCTCTACCTGCAGCGGCATGGCGTGCCGACCTGCCTGGGCGACCTGACGCGGCACCGCTGCATCGTGCACCGCCAGAACGACGAGGCGCACGGCGTCTGGCGCTTTTATTCAGGCGAAGGGGAGGAGCAGAGCGAGGTGGTGAAGGTGCAAGGCGCGCTGTCGAGCAACGACGGCGACATCGTGCTGGGCTGGGCGCTGGACGGGCACGGCATCCTGGTGCGCTCGGAGTGGGACCTCGCGCGCTATGTGGAGAGCGGGCGGCTGAAGATCGTGCTGCCGGCGTACCGGCTGCCGTCGGCGGATCTGTTCGTGTATTACCTGAACCGGCGGAACCAGGCGGCGCGGAGCAGGGTGTTCATTGATTTCCTGGTCGAGCATTTCAGCCAGCCTTCGGCGATGGCCTAGGTGTGATGTTTCAATAGGTTGTTCTGGTTCATTCGGATTGGATTTGAGAAACTGGAAATCGCCAAACCCCCAGTTTTCAAAGTGACCAACCGAATGAACATCCATAAGAATGCCCGATTGACTTTCATCCGTCGAGTCGAAATGGTCGAAGACGTCCTCAAAGGTGGGCTGGTGGCCGCTCAAGCCGCCCAGTTGTATGGCGTCAGTAGCGCCACAGTTCGCAAGTGGGTTGGCCGTTTTCTGGCCGAAGGACGCACTGCGCTGGTCGACCGGTCGTCCCGTCCAGCTTGCAGCCCACGTGCCATCGACGCAGCAAAAGCGCTGACCATCGTGGAGCTGCGC
>NZ_JBFTRS010000028.1:0-87846 GCF_056399645.1 Massilia sp. 01N417
TGCTGGCCTGGCAGTGCGGGCAACAGAGCGGCGCGGCGGGTTGTTCGACGATCTCGAGCACGCGGTCGAGGCCGGCCGCCGATTGCAGTAGTGCCAGCAGGCGGTCGCGTTGCCGCCGGGTCAGACTGGACAGGCGTTGCAGGAACTGTTCGAACTGCCGTGCTTGCATTGGGCCTCCGTCAACGGTTCAGGTCGACATTGGACCGCAGGCTTACGGAAAAGATTCCACACTTGGCGCGAACAGCGCCTTTTCATTTACCACCCCGCTTTTGTCGCGAAACTGTATCAATTTGTCCAGCTACGACGGTAAATCTGCCTCTTTGATATTTGCTCTTATACAATCACGGCTCAAGGAGAACATCATGTATCGCGTACTGTTGGTCGAAGACGATCCGCGCCTGGCGGAACTGGTCACGGAATACCTGTCCGGCTATGAATTTTCGGTCGAGCTCGTCACTCGGGGCGATACCGCGCTCGAACATTTCAAGGAAAAGCAGCCCGACATCGTCGTGCTCGACCTGATGCTGCCCGGCATGGACGGCATGGTGGTGTGCCGCCAGATCCGCGAACAGTCCGATGTGCCGATCCTGATCCTGACGGCGCGCGAAGACACCTACGACGAAGTCTCGGGCCTGGAACAGGGCGCGGACGACTTCGTCAACAAGCCGGTCCAGCCGCGCGTGCTGCTGGCCCGCCTGCGCGCCCTGCTGCGCCGCACCCAGACCAAGGCGGTGCCGGATACCCGGGTGCTGGAATTCGGCCAGTTGCGCATCATGACCAACGACCGCAGCGTCACCTGGCGCGGTCTGCCATGTGTGCTCAGCAATACCGAGTACAAGCTGCTGCTGGTGCTGGCCGAGGCGTCCGGCCGCGTGCTGTCGCGCGACGAACTGCTCAAGAAGATGCGCGGCATCGAGTTCGACGGCCTGGACCGCAGCATCGACAACTGCATCTCCAAGCTGCGCAAGAAGTTCGACGACAACCTCTCCGAAAAGATCAAGACCGTGTGGGGCGAAGGTTACCTGTTCTCGCCCTCGGCCTGGAACTGACCTGCCCCGAGGCGTTCACCTTCCGCCGGATACGTCGATGAAGCTACCGGTGGTATAGGTGGCTTCATCGGACAGCAGCCACACGATGGCGCGCGCCACCTCGATCGCTTCCCCTCCCCGCCCCATCGGCACCGAGCCCTGCAGGCGCGCGATGCGTCCCGGTTCGCCGCCGCTGGCGTGCATTTCCGTATCGATCAAGCCGGGGCGCACGCCGTTCACGCGGATGCCCTCGTTCGCCACTTCCTTCGACAAGCCGATCGTCAGCGCATCCAGCGCCGCCTTCGAGGCCGCATAGTCGACGTATTCGCCGCTCGAGCCCAGCACCGCGGCGCGCGAAGAGACGTTGACGATCGCGCCGCCGCTGCCGCCATGCTTCGTCGACATGCGCAGCACCGCTTCGCGCGCGCACAGGAAGCTGCCGGTCACGTTGGTGGCGAGGATGCGCCCGATGCGCGCCGCATCCATCTGCTCGACCCGCATCTGGCGCGCCAGGATGCCGGCATTGTTGACCAGGCCGTCGAGGCGGCCGCAGCGCTGGTCGAGCGTGGCGAACATGCGCAGCACATCGTCTTCCCGGGCGACGTCGGCCTGCACGGCGAAGGCGCTGCCGCCGGCTTCCTCGATAGTGCGCACGATGGCGGCGGCGGCCTCGCCGTCGGCACGGTAGTTGATGGCGACTTGCCAGCCGCGTTCGGCAGCCAGGATGGCGCAGGCGGCGCCGATGCCGCGGCTGGCACCGGTGATGAGTAGTGTCTTGGTCATGCCGCAAGAATAACGCGGCTATTCGAAGATGGGAAGGATGGCCAGCGGGGCGTTATAGGTGGCGACCTGGCCGCGCTCGGCGCCGCCGCCGAAGCGCCAGCTGACGACCGGGAAGCCGTCCTCGGCCTCGGCAGTCACCGGCAGCGCCTGCTCGGTGCCGTCCGGGCGGCGCAGGCGGGCGCCGGCTTCGGCCTTCTTCGCGAACACGAAACGCACGCCGGCGCACTGGCGCGAGCGCTGGGAGGCGTCGACGTAGCGTGCGAAATCCAGGGCCTGGGCGCAGGCGCCGCGCAGCTCGGCCACGTCGTAGACGCCGTCGGCCCGCGCCGCGATCGACACCTGCGGGCGCAGGGTGAAGGCAAGGCCCTTGCGGTTCAGGCTCAGCGAGGCGTTCTCGTCGTAGGCGGCTTTCTGCAGGGGGAACACGGTGCGTCCCAGCGGATCGAGCGGCAGGTTCAGCTGGGTCGACCTGCCGGCCAGGTTCAGTTGCAGCCCTTCGGCGAGGGCGCCGCGCTCCCTGGGCAGCACTTGCAGCTGGTTCACCAGCAGGTTTTTCGGGCCGCCGTATTTGTCGAACACGACCATGGCCCGGTAGGCGTCCCGGTAGCTCACGGCATCCTGCGCCTGCGCGCCGACCGAACCGGCCGTCAGCAGCAGGGCAAGGGATGCGATGAGTTGTCGGGCGGGACGCATCGTCAGAATCGATAGGCGAAGGCGGTCGAAACCGTCAGGTTGGTGGGCCGCTGGGTAAGCGGGCTATGGCTGGCGTCGCCCAGCAGGCGTTTGGCCTGCAGGTTCGAGGTCAGCATCCAGGACGGGCTCAGCACCCAGTTCCAGCGTACGGAAGCGTGCACGTCCTGCAGGCCGCCGCCCGGCTGGTAGGCGCCGAAGCGGCTGCGCATGGCTTCCGCCACGGTGACGCCGAAATAGGTTTCGTTGTACTGGCGGTTGACCAGGCCCACGCCGGCCGTCAGCGACACGCGGTGACGGCTGCCGGCGGCCAGGGCCAGGCGCTGGACGTTCAGCTCGAGGCGCGCGCCGTCATGGTCGCGGCCGGCGCCGACCAGCAGGCTGGACGTCAGGCGCCACTGCGGGTCGAGGTAGACATTGTAGAATCCGCCGAACTGAAGGCGCGCACCGATCTCGTCCATGCCGGCCAGGCGGCCGGTCATGAACATCGCCTTCTCGCCGGCTGCCGGGCCGATCAGCCCGTTCATCCCGACGCCGCCGACCTCGACCCTGGTGCCCGACTCGTCACGGCCGGGCTGGACCGCCAGAAGCGGGCCGTACTCGACGGTGGGCGATCCGGACAGGTGCATGCCGGCGCTCATCCCGGAAATGAAAATGCCGTTGCTCCATTCGACCTGGAGCACCGGCAGTGCGGACAGCTTGCGGCTTCCCGAACCCTCGTAGCGCGGCGCCGACTGGGCGCCCAGGCCCACGTACATGTCGCGGCTGCCGTCCGGCATCGGATTGACGGCCGGCGTCTGGGCGTGCGCCGCCCCGCCAGCCAGCGATCCCGCCAGTGTGCCAATACTCAGAACGAGGAAGAGAAGCTTGTTCATAGGGTGAGTAAGGATTCAGGAAGACAACATTCTACGTGCTTGTCTTCCTGCGTCCCACATCTTCACTGTCCCTGCACGACTTCTGTCGCAAATTCGACCGGCAGGTCGCTGCGCTCGATGGCGACCAGGTGGGCCGGCGAGGTCACGACCATGGCGCACATCACGCCAGGCGGTGGATGCCGGTCGACTTTCTGGACCGTGAGCTTGCCGGCGTCGCGGATGATCTTCGCGATCGAGGTCGAGTAGCAGGGGTTGGTGTAGCCCATGAAGACCCCGACCACCATCGTAGTGCTGAAGTCGACCGGCGGCACCGGCTGGTCCGGCGCGTGGTAGCGCCACAGCAGGGCCCAGGCGTCGGCATCCTTGACGACCACCGTGCGGGCTTCCTCCACCTTCGACTGGCTGGTCTGGCTGATGGTCTTGAACGGGATCTCATTGGCGGAGGCGGCGACGAACTCGACCGGGATATCGCTGCGCTCGATCGCCACCACCTGCATCGCCTGGGTGAGGACGGCCGGGCAGACGTCGAAGGTCTGCAGCTCGCGCTCGTCGACCTCGACCTTGATGGTGGCCGTGCCGGCGGTCACGCGCGGGATCGAGATCGTGTGGCAGCCGCTGCTAGAGGCGCCGGCGAACACGCCGACCAGCATCTTGTTGGCGAAATCGACGGGCGGCAGCGCCGGGACCGGCGTGCGGCCGGCGACGTGCTCGTTCCACAGGCGGCCCCAGGCAGCTTCGTCCTTGATGACGACATACTTCTTCGCGCTTACGCCGGAGAAGCTGTCCTTGGCCACGCGCTCGAAGGGGATCTGGGTGCCGGCCGTCGGCACGAAGCTGACCCGTTCGACCTTGTGGGCGCTGCCCAGGCCGAGGTCGGGCTTGTCGAGGTTCTGGATGATGGTCTCGAACAGCGTGCGTGCGGCACTGTCCTGGCAGGTGGTGCGCGCACCGGCGAAGGTGTCGCCGTGGGTGCACAGCACGGTGTCCGGCTTGTCGCCGTACAGCACCTGTTCATAGGAAGCATCGGCACAGTAGCCGGCGTGGTCCCACAGGACCTGCTTGCCGTCGATGACGTAGAGGCGGTTGCGGGTCTCGTTACAGCTCGCCTCGCGTGCACGGGTGATGAAGTCGCCCAGCGCCAGGGTCGGGGCCGGTTCGCCCACTGCCACACCCTGGCTGGCCTGGCCTGCCTGGCGGTCGGATTGCGTACCGGAACCGCCGCCGCAACCGGCCAGTCCCGCCAGAAGCGCGCCGGCGACCGGCAGCGCAAACATCGCACGTCCAAACATGCTTCCCTCTCCCGGAATAAAAAAGGCCCACCGTCACTCGCGCATCAGGTGGGCCAAACGGAAAAACCTGATGAGTAGCGATCCTACGCAGGACATGCAAGCAAATCCCCCTCGATATGTCCGGCTTTTGTCTGAAGTTTGTAAAACATGGTTTTTTTGATCATTGCTCCTATACAATTTCGCCTCATGAGCATGACGACCTGCCCGGCAGCGTGAACCGCCTCTTCTTCCGTTTCTTCATCCTGGTCATGCTGTCGATCACGGCAGCGACTTTCGTCGTGTATTTCGTCTTCACGCGCCTGTTCGGCGATCCCTTCGAAGACATCGCGCGGCGCCAGGCCTCGGCCCAGATCTTCCTGCTCGAACAATACGTGGACCAGGCGCCCGCCGACGAATGGCTGGGGCGCCTGAACAAGGTGCGCGAAGTATCGACGACGCAGTTCGACCTGATCCCGCTCGACCAGGCGCGCCAGGCCCTGCCCTACGGCAGCCGGGCGGCCTTCGAGCGCGGCGAGCTGGTGCTCGACCCCAGCCATAAAACCTTCTTCCGCCGGGTCGACCTGGCCGGCAATCGCTATATCGGCAGCAACGAAGAAGCGGTGCGCGCTTCCCGCCTGCCGGTTGACCTCGGCCAGGCCCTGCTGATGGAACTGGTGCGCTACGTGGTGGTGGCGCTGGCGCTGCTGGTGCCGATCGCGCTGTGGTCGCGCTCGCACTGGCAGGGCCTGCAGATGCTGGCGCGGGTGGCCGACGAGTTCGGCGCCGGCCAGCTGTCGGCGCGCGCGCAGATGAAACCCTCGGACGCGGCCTGGCCGCTGGCCCAGCGCATCAATGCGATGGCCGGACGCATCCAGGGATTATTGGAATCGCAGAAGAACCTGCTGCACTCGGTGTCGCACGAATTGCGCACCCCGATCGCGCGGCTGGAGTTCGGGCTCGAGCTGCTGGCCGACAATGCCGGCGACCCGGCGGTGTCGAAACGAGTCGCCGCCATGCACGGCGACCTGGCCGAGCTGAACGAGCTGGTGAACGAATTGCTGTCGATGAGCAAGCTGGACAACGCGACCGAACCGCAACGTGCCCTGTTCGAGGTCGAGCCGGTGCTGCGCGAGTGCGCCGAGGGCCTGCACCCGCCGCCGGCCGAGCTGCAGGTCGAACTCGGCGCCAAGCTGGGCAGCGTCGACGGCGACCGCCGCCTGCTGGCGCGTGCGGTGGGCAACCTGTTGCGCAATGCCCAGAAATATGCCGCGCATACGGTGGCGCTGAGCGCCCGCCGCGATGGCGGCCTGCTGCGGATCCTGGTCGACGACGACGGTCCCGGCATTCCCGAGGAAGAACGGGAACGCGTCTTCGAGCCCTTCTACCGCCTCGACCGCAGCCGCGACCGCGCCACCGGCGGCTTCGGACTAGGGCTGTCGATCGCGCACAAGGCGGTCAGGCTGCATGGCGGCACCTTGCGGGTGGAGCGATCGCCGCTGGGTGGGGCGCGGTTTACGATCACCCTTCCCGACGGCGTGCTGACCGGCTGACAAGACCCGCATGGCGGCGTTGCATCGGCTCGCCCTGAGGGCCTTGTCAGCCGGTCAGATCTTGGCTGAGCTTATTTGCTCTGCAGCGCCTTGGCGACCAGGGCGTCGGCCACCTGCAAGGTGGCCTGGAACATTTCCTGCGGATTGTTGGTCTTCAGGCTGGTGTTGACTTGCCCCGGCGAGGTCACGTAGCGGCCGTCGATGACCAGGGTCGGCACCGTCTCGACCTTATAGGCGCCCAGCACGCGGTCCAGTCCGCGCAGGCGGGCTTGCACGCCGAAGGAATTCCAGGCGTTCAGGAAAGTCGCGCGGTCGATGCCGTTCTTCGAGACCCAGTCGATGATGGGGCCGTCCTGGTTCAGGCGGATGCGCTGCTTGTGGACGGCATCGAAGACCTTGCCGTGCATCTCGTCGAGCTTGCCCAGCGCTTCCAGGGTCAGGAACAGGTGGGCTTCCGGATCGTTGGCGCCCGTGAATGGCATGTGGATGCGGCGCACCTGGATGCGGTCGCCCTGCTTTTTCACCCATTCCTCGAAGCCCGGCTCGAGGCCATTGCACACCGGGCAGTGGTACATGAAGAACTCGATCACCTCGACCTTCTTGCCGCTGGCCTGCACCGGCTGAGGCTGGGCGAGGGTCGTGTAGTCGATGCCGTTTTGCGGATTCGCCGGCGATGCGAAGGCCGGGATGGCGACGGCGGTGGCGGTGGCGAGCAGGCAGGCGGCGGCAAGACGCAGTAGGCGCATGGACAATTCCCCTTGTGGTTATCGGTATTGTCTAGCTTACCATTCTTTCCGGCAAAAAAAATCCCGCCTGGGTAGCGGGATTCCTGGAGAAACCTGAAGAATCAGCGGCGGCGCGCCGGCGTTTCCGGCGGCCGTTCCGGCTTCAGGTGGCTCATGCCGTACCACAGATGCTCCCAGAAGTGCGGACGCGAGTCCACGGTCAGCAGGCAGCGGCGGTCGATCTCCCCTTTGAACAGGGGATCGGCACACTTGTTCGTCATCAGCGCATAACGCTGGTTTTCGGCATTCACGAGGGCGATGCAGAGCCAGAAGACCAGGCCGACCAGGACCGCCACCAGGGCCCAGACCCAGTGGAGGTAATACCTGGTGTCGTACAAGTCCTCGTCTTCCGGCTTGGACTTGTCATAGATCTTCAGGATCTTGCCTTCGGCATCGCTCATTTCGATTTGGCTGCCTTCGCGACCAGTGCATCCATGACCTGCAGGGTGGCCTGGAACAGCTGGGGTTCGTTACCCGTCTTGACCGAATTGTAGACCGTCGCCGGCGAAGTCTGGTACTTGCCGTCGATGACGACGGTCGGCGCGCCATCGACCTTGTAGGCATCGACGACTTGCGACAGGCGGCGCAGCTTGGTCATCACACCGAAGGAATTCCAGGCGTTGGTGAAGGTTGCGCGATCGATGCCGTTCTTCGAGGCCCAGTCGATGACGGTGGCGTCGTCCTTCATGCGGATGCGGTCCACGTGGATGGCCTTGAACACCTTGGCGTGCATCTCGTCGACCTTGCCCAGCGCTTCCAGCGTCAGGTAGAGGTGGGCTTCCGGATCGTTGGGGCCGCTGGCCGGGATGTGCACGCGCTTCAGGACGATGTTATCGCCCTGCCTTTTGACCCACTGTTCGAACTGCGGTTCCAGCGCATTGCAGTGCGGGCAGTGGTACATGAAGAACTCGATCACCTCGACCTTCTTGCCGGCGGCCTGCGTCGGCTGCGGCTGAGCGAGCGTCACGTACTCGACGCCGTTCTTCGGATCGGTCGGCGAGGCGAAAGCGGTGCTGACGACGAGGCTGGCGGCAAGCAGGGCAAAACGGAGGGAACGCATAAGTATCCTTCTAGTGTAGGTTGTGCAAACGACCGCGAGATTACCACTTTTTCGCCCGCCAACCTTAGCCCCCGCTTATTTTTTGCACCCCTTACCGCTTGTTACACCCTCGGGCATGAGTCGGGGTTAATTCAGGGTCAGTAATTCGGGGTCAGAGCACATTTCCGACAAAATTCGGGGTCAGAGCACATTTCGGTAATTCGGGGTCAGAGCACATTTCCGACAAAATTCGGGGTCAGAGCACATTTCGGTGCAATCGACTGCTGGAAACGAAAGCAGCGGGCGGCGCTACTTCAGCGCCGCGAGCCTCGCCTTCGGCAGCGCGAGACAGCGCCGTAAGGGTCAGCCGGAAAATCGCTCTGACCCCGAATTTGCAGCAAAAATCGCTCTGACCCCGAATTATCAGAAGTCGTAGCGGGCTGACAGTTTCAGCTGGCGGCCGTCGCTCGGGTAGATGCCGGACTGGCAGCCGTAGGCGTTGCTGAAGTAGTGGCGGTCGGCCAGGTTGAGGCCGTTGACGGCGACTTCCCACGGGCCCAGCTTGACGGCGTAGCGCGCGTCGAAGGTCACGTAGGACGGCATGCGGGCGGCACAGCGGTTGTCGAAATCGCTGCCGTAACGCTGGCTGTCGACCCATTGCGCGCCGAAATCGGCGGTCTGGCCATTGCCCGGCAGCCATGCCAGGCGGGCCGTGAGCACGTTCTTCGGCACCAGCACCAGCTCGCGGCCGGCGTTCGGGCCGTCCGTGAACTTGGCGTTGACGTGCTGCAAGTGGGCGGTGGCGCGCCAGGCGGGGGCCAGCTGGGCTTCGGCATCGATCTCGAAGCCCTGGCGGCGCGTCGGGTCGAGGTTGGTGTTGGCGAAGGCGGTCGGGTCGTAGAAGATCTCGTTGTCCAGCTTGTGGCGGAACACGCGCGCGCTCAGCTTGCGCAGCTCGTCGCCCCAGCTGGCGCCGAATTCCAGGTCGTGCGAGGTCTGCACCTTCAGCAGGCTCAGGCTGGTGCGGAAGCTGTTCTCGTCGACGTTGGCCACACGGTAGCTCTGCCCCGCCCGCGCCGTCAGTTCCAGTTGCGGCAGCACGCGATAGCTGCCCTGCGCCTCCCAGGCGTTCTGGGCTTGCGAGCCGTTGTCGGCCGCGCCGCCGGCCATCGCGTCGACGTAATCCTTGTCGAAGATCTCGCGGCGTGCGCCCAGCGCCACGCGGCCGTCGTGGGCCGGGTCGAAGCGCAGCTCGTCGCGCATGTAGACGGCCTTCGATTTCTGGCTGGCGTCGGCCAGCGAGAAGTCGGACGTGGTCTTGCGCTTCCAGTCGATGACGTCGATGCCGGCCACGAGTTCATTCAGCATGCCAGCGCCGATGTCATGCAGCCAGCGCGCACGCGGCGAGAACTGGTTCTGGCGGCCCTTGTAATGCGTGACCGATGCCGACGAACCGAAGTAGTAGTTCGAGTCGGCTTCGCGTTCGCGGTGCGACAGTTCGGCCGCCAGGTCGACCGCGCCCAGGCGGTATTCGGCGTAGGCGTTGACGCGGTCGGTATCGAGTTTGCCGAAGTCCCTCGGCGTCTTGGTATCGGTCGGATCGGCCTGGAACTCGGCCAGGGTCAGCGAACCCGGGAAGCGCTGGTCCTGGCGCGCGCTTTCCATGCGCACGCCGGCGCGGCCGCCCGAGTACGTGAGCTGCAGCCCGGCGGACACGCTGTTCTGGATAAAGTTACTGTTGTCACGGTAGTTGTCGTTGTCCTGGCGCGCCACGGCCACGTCCGCGCTGATATTGCCGGCCACGTGCGACAGGGAAGCGCGCACGTCGCGCTCACGGAATTGCCCGGCTTCGGCGAAAACCGAGCCGTGCGTGCCCGGCTGGGCCGAGCGGCGGGTGATGATGTGGATGATGCCGCCGGTCGCGCCCTCGCCGTACAGCACGCTGCTGCCGCCGCGCGTGATCTCGATGCGCTCCACGGTGTCGATCGGGATCGTCGACAGGACCGAGCTGGTCAGCTCATTCTCGTTCAGGCGCACGCCGTCGACCATGATCACCATGTTCTGCGCGCCATTGGTGCCGAAGCCGCGCAGGTCGAGCGCGAAGTCCGGCGAGGAATCCAGGCTCTGGCGGCCGAACACGCCGCCGATCTTGCGGATCGCCTGGTTGACGTCGTTGACGCCGGCTTCGCGGATCTCGTCCTGGGTGATGACGGTCGCGCCGATCGGCTGCAGCGCCTCGTTGCTGGGAAAACGCGAGCCGGTGATGACGACGGTGCTGGGCAGCGCTTCGTCGGCCTGGGCGGCAAAAGGAATGGAAAAGGCAATGGCGCAGGCCAGCGCGAGCGGCTTTTTGGAGTTCATCGATTATTCAGTGTTCGATCGTTAGGCCGGCGCGCGTCCCCGCACACCGGCTCGTCACGGAAGCGCGGCACAGTGCCCGCTTCCCCCTGTCCTGGCCGGTATCCGGGCTAGCAAGACAGACCGCTCCACCTTCCTGCAAGAGCGTCCTACAAAGCCTGGGGCGGTGTTGCATCGCCTTGCCCTAGGCTCTGTAGGACGCTCTTGAACGCAGTGGTGATTGGAGCGGCCAGCCGCCATCAAGGCGGCGCTTGTTTACCGTTGCGGGGGCAGCACACGTTGGCGCGGCGCCGGGGGCGCCTGCGCTCCGTGTTTCCCGTTTAACTGCACGCATAGACCATGCGTGCGGGCACCAGAACCGGCGAATTATAAACCTAATAAGCAACAACTCTGCCGTCCGGGGGCGATTTCGGCGCCGTTTGTAGCGATCTGTGAGATTTAAAGCAAGGTTTTCGCATATAGTGTGAACACAAATACAACTTAATAAACAATCCATCCTTGGGGGTCTTTGCATGAGATTGGGTTCCACACTATTGCGCACGGGTGCGGCGGCCGTCCTGCTGGCGGCGGGAGTGGCGGTCACCGCCGACCTGCTGGCGGGGCCGGACCAGGCAGCGCCCGCACCCGCCGCGGCCGGCACGCCGGCGCCTTCGCCCGACGGCATTCCGCTGGCGGCGCCGAACGCAGCCGCCGTCACCGTGGCAAGCGCAGCAAACGCCTGGGGCGGCATCCGCACCGGGCTCGAGACGACGCTGTCCGACCGCGTCGTCCACTACGACATCGACGCCACCCTCGACCCGGTCAAGCACACCGTGACGGGCCGCGAAAAACTCACCTGGCGCAACCGCAGCAGCGTGCCGGTGAAGAGCGTCTACGTCCACCTGTACATGAACGCCTTCGAAGGCGCCGGCAGCACCTTCTTCACCGAGAAGCGCCAGCGCGACACCGCCTTCCGCTCCGGCGTCGACATCAAAGAGGGCGAATGGGGCCACATCGCGCTGCGCAGCGTGACCCAGGGCGACGCCACCGTGCCCTGGACCTTCGTCCATCCGGACAACGGCCCGGCCACCGACCATACCGTGGTGCGCTTCGACCTGCCCGCCGCGGTGGCGCCGGGCGCCTCGACCACCTTCGACATCGACTTCCACACCCAGCTGCCGCGCGTGATGGCGCGCACCGGTTACTTCGGCACTTTCCACCTGATGGGCCAGTGGTTCCCGAAGATCGGCGTGCTGGAACTGCCGGGCGAACGCGGCGCCACCACGCCGCGCTGGAACGCCCACGAGATGCACCTGAACTCGGAGTTCTACGCCGACTTCGGCAGTTTCGACGTGCGGCTGACGGCGCCGAAGGACTACACGATCGGCGCCACCGGCGAGCTGCAGGGCGCACCCGTCGAACAGCACGGCATGCTGACCCACCGCTACGTGCAGGGCGACGTCCACGACTTCGCCTGGACCGCGGACAAGCGCAGCGCGAGGCCGATGGTCGAGACCTGGACCGGCCCGGGCAGCCCGAACGTCACCGTCACCGTGCTGTATCCGCCCGAGTACGCGGCCAGCGCCGCGCCGGCCATGAAGGCGGCCAAGGATTCGCTGAGCTATTTCTCGAACACCCTCGGCCCCTACCCCTACAAGACCCTCACCGTGGTGATCCCGCCGCACAACGCGGAAGAAGCCGGCGGCATGGAGTATCCAACCTTCTTCACGGCCGAAGGCTATGCGAAGGTCGAGCCGGACCTCGCCAGCCAGTACCTGCTGGACTTCGTCACCATCCACGAATTCGGCCACGGCTACTTCTACGGCATCCTGGCGAACAACGAGTTCGAGGAACCGGTGCTGGACGAAGGCCTGAACGAGTACTGGGACCTGCGCATGATCCGCGACCGCGGCCAGAAGATCCATGCCGGCACGCCGTTTACCCGCAGGCTCGGCATCAAGCCGGCCTTCGACGCCTTCGCGGCCGAGCGCATGGGCACGCCGCGCAGCGACCCGGCCGACGCGCCGGGCCAGAACGCCTACGACCGCCTGCAGGACATCGGCCCGGTCTACAGCCGCACCGCGACCCTGATGCGCGACCTCGAGGCGCGCGTCGGCAAGGAGCCGATGGAGCGCGCCTTCAAGGAATACTACCGGCGCTGGAAGTTCCGCCACCCGGGCACCGCCGACCTGCGCGAGACGCTGGCCGAAGTGACCGGGCAGCGCGCCGCCGTCGAATCGGTATTCGCCCGGCAGGTGTATGCGGCGACCAAGGTCGACGACCGCATCGCCGACTTCAGCAGCCGCGAACAGCTGCCGCTGCCGGGCACGCGCCAGGCCGGCAGCGGCTGGGTCGAGGACAAGCAGGCCGACCTCGACAAGCGCATCGAGAAGGCGCGCGAAGCCTGGGCCAAGGCGAATCCGAAGGCGAAGGAGGGCCTCGGCCCCTACCCCTTCCGCACCGAGGTCCTGCTGCGCCGCTACGGCGCCGCAGTGCCGCAGACCCTGGTCGTGAAGTTCGCCGACGGCAGCACGGAAACCGTGCGCTGGGACGCCGACGAGAGCTGGCACAAGTTCAGCTGGGTCAAGCCGGCGCGCGCCGTCTCGGCCGAACTCGATCCCCAGCGCCTGCACTACCTCGACGCCAACAAGCTGGACGACAGCCGCATCCTCAAGGCCGACGCCAGCGCCGCACGCCGCTGGGGCATGGACGCGTCCTCCTTCATCGAATACCTCCTCAGCCTGATCGCGACCGTATGATGAACACCGACCAGACCCTCGACTCGCCCTCCCTGGCGCCGCAGAACGCCGGCGCGCGCCGCCGCCATGGCCTGCGGCCCCTGTTCGGCGCCATGCGCGCCGCGTTGCAGTGGCGCCTGCTGCTGTGGTGGGCGCTGCTCCTGCTGCTGCCGACCATCGTCGCCAGCCTGCCGGTGTGGCAGATGCTGGGCGCGAGCCTCGACCATTCCGTCCATGCGGCCCAGCTGGCGGAGAAGCTCGACATGATCGCGATCGCCGACCTCGCGGGCAGCGTGCGCGATCGCTTCGCCGCGGCGATCGGCGCCGGCGGCATCGTCGCGCTCGGCCTGACCCTGCTGCTGTCGCCGCTGCTGGCGGGAATGAGCATCCACGCGGCGCGGGCGCCGCGCCGCCCCGGCATGATCGACTTGCTGGCCGGCGGCGCCCAGGAATACGCGCGCATGTTCCGCATGATGGTGTGGAGCGTGTTCCCCCTCCTCATCGTGGGCATCGTGGCCGGCATCGCCTTCAAGGTGGCCGGCAAGACCGCCGAGACTGCGATCCTCGAAAGCGATGCCGAACATGCTTCGCACCTGGCGCTGACCGCCACCGCGGTGGTGTTCGTGCTGGTGCACGCCACCATCGACGCCGGCCGCGCCCTGCTGGCCAACGAACGCCGGCGCCGCTCGGCCATCGTGGCCTGGTGGGGCGGCGTGCGGCTGATGCTGCGCCGGCCCTTCTCGCTGCTGGGCGTGTACCTGATCGTCACCGGCATCGGCCTGGTCCTGGCCGCGCTGCTGGCGGCCGTGCGCGTGCAGGTGCCGGCGCTGGGCGCCGGCGGCACCATCGGCGCGGTCCTGCTGGCCCAGCTGGCGGTGCTGGTGCTGGGCTGGATGCGCAGTGCGCGGCTGTTTGCGATGATGGCGCTGGTGCGGGCTCGTCCGCAGTGAGCTAGCGCTAAACCGTCGTCCCCGCGCAGGCGGGGATCCAAGTTTGCGTGAGCCGTCGTAACGCTAGCAGAACTTGGGTTCCCGCCTTCGCGGGAACGACGTGTAACATTTGGCGGGAACGACGTACGGAAGTTGCGCGGATCGGCTACCATTGCGGCTTCATCGCCGCACCTCAGGAGCCCCCATGCCCACCCGCCTACCCACCTATTTCGTCTCGCACGGAGGCGGCCCCTGGCCCTGGATGAAGGCCCAGTACGGCGGCGTCTACGACCGCCTCGAAGCCTCGCTGGTCGACATGAAGCGCCAGGCCGGCGAGCGGCCGAAGGCGGTGCTGGTGGTGACCAGCCACTGGGAGACCGAACAGTTCATGGTGTCGAGCAATCCGGCACCCGGCATGATCTACGACTACGGCGGCTTCCCGCCGCACACTTACCAGATCCAGTACCCGGCGCCGGGTGATCCTCGGCTGGCCGCCCGCGTGGCCGACCTGCTCACCGCCGCCGGCCATCCGGCCGCCCTGGATCCGGAGCGCGGCTTCGACCACGGCACCTTCTCGATGCTCTACCCGGTCTATCCGGAAGCCGACATGCCGGTGGTGCAGCTGTCGATCCGCCACGGCTACGACCCGGCCGTGCACCTGGCCGCCGGCCGCGCGCTGGCGCCGCTGCGCGACGAGGGCGTGCTGATCGTCGGCAGCGGCCTGTCCTTCCACAACCTGCGCCAGTTCGGCCCCGGCGGCGCGCTGGCTTCGCATGCCTTCGACACCTGGCTGCAGCACGTGCTGCTGGAACTCTCGCCCGCCGACCGCGAACAGGCCCTGCTGGACTGGAGCGAAGCGCCCTACGCGCGCCATGCGCATCCGCGCGAAGACCACCTGGTGCCGCTGTGGGTGGCGCTGGGCGCGGCCGAGCAGGAACAGGCCGCCTGCGTCTATCACGAGGAGAGCTTCTTCGGCGCGCTGACGGTGTCGAGCTTCCGCTTCGGGACGGCGCCGGGAGAAGGCTGAGCATGGGCGGCAATTTCACCGTCTCGAATACGGTGCTCGACGCCGAGCTGCGGCAGATCCACCGCTTCCTGGCCGCAGAAGCCTACTGGTCGAAAGGCATATCGCTCGACGCCGTCCGCAAGGCGCTGGCCAACTCGCTGTGCTTCGTGGCCCGTCTCGACGGCGAATTCGCCGCGTTCGGCAGAGTCGTCACCGACCTGGCGTCCTTCGGCTACCTGAAGGACATCTTCGTGCTGCCGGAACACCGCGGCCGCGGCCACGGCAAGCTGCTGGTCGCCGCCATGCTCGAGCGGCTCGAACAGGAAGGCGTGGGCACGCTGATGCTCACGACCGCCGATGCGCACGGGCTGTACCGCCGCTTCGGCTTCGAACCGGTCGGCGATTCGCCCAGCCTCATGCGCCGGGCCGGCTGAATCGACAGGGCTGACCCTACAGATCCGGCGCGTAGCGGCGCTCCATCTCTTCCTGCGTCTCGACGGGGCCGGCGATGCCGGTCTGTTCCGCGATCATTTGTCCCATGGGCGGCAGCATGCTGCGCGGCACCTGGCTTGCTGGCTGCCACAGTCCCGAGCGCATGAACGCCTTCGCACAGTGCAGATAGGCTTCCTCGACCGCTATCCGGATGACCAGCTTCGGCGTCCTGCGATCGTCGGCGCAGGCCGCCAGTTCGCCGGCATCGACCGACAGCACGGCCTTGCCGTTGACCCGCAGGGTTTCATTGATTCCCGGGATCATGAACAGCAGACCAGCCTGTCCGGTGCCGATCACATTGCCCAGGGAATCGAGCCGGTTGTTACCCGGGGAATCCGGGATCAGCAGGGTGTGCGCATCCCGGACCTTCACGAATCCCGGCGCCCCGCCGCGCGGCGAGGCGTCGGCCCTGCCATCCGCACTGCTGGTGGCCAGCACCACGAAGGGCGACAGCGCGATGAAGCGGGCGCAGTGGGCGTCCAGATGCCTCAGCTGCTTGAGGACTGCGCGGCCGGCGGGTTCGGGATACAGCTCGCGCAGGGCTGCGAGGGACCTGATGGACGCGCCCATCAAGTGCCGCGCTTGCCGCGCGCCGCTTCTTCCGCCTTGCGCGCGGCCTTCTCGGCGGCGATGCGCGCCTTTTCTTCCATGTCGATGCGGTGCTGCTCGAGCGCCGCCGCGCGGGTCGTCGGCGTCTCCAGGCTGATGCGGCCCAGCGCGCCCTGGCGGTAATCCTGCAGCAGCACGTGGGCCGCCTTTTCGTAGTCGTAGTCGCCGCCGCGCACGCGGAAGCCGCGCCGCGCGGCCACGCCCTCGATCACGCCGAAGCCGTCCATGCCCTCGGTCTTGAGGCCGTAGCGCGCCGCCAGCAGCTGGGGATAGCGCTGCAGCAGCAGCCCGCCCAGGAACTCGGCCACTTCTTCCTCGATCACGGCATTGGTGCCGACCGCGTGGCTGGCGGCCAGCATCAGGCCGTCGCTGTCCATGGCGATCTTCGGCCACAGCATGCCGGGGGTGTCGACCAGCACCGTGAACTTGTCCAGGTAGATCTTCTGCTGGGCCTTGGTGACGGCCGGTTCGTCGCCGACCTTGGCCACGCGCTTTTTCAGCAGCGCGTTCATCAGGGTCGATTTGCCGACGTTCGGGATCCCCATGATCATGATGCGCAACGGCTTGGTCGGCACGCCGCGGTGCGGGGCCAGCGCCTTGCACAGTTCCGGAATGCGCGCCACGTCGGACGGCTTCTTGGTCGTCATCGGATAGGCGCTCACGCCTTCCTGGGCGTCATACCAGGCGGCCCAGGCGGCGGTCGCCACGGGGTCGGCCAGGTCGGTCTTGTTCAGGACCTTCAGGCAGGGACGGTTGCGGAACTTGCGCAACTCCTCGACCATCGGGTTGCTGCTCGCCTCCGGCAGGCGCGCGTCAAGGACCTCGATGACCACATCGGTGTTTTCCATCTGCTCCGCAGCCTGCTTGCGGGCAGCGGCCATGTGGCCCGGGAACCATTGAATCGACATACTTATTCTCAATAATCTGCGTACAAGGCGCTATTTTACGCTGGAGAAGCCCGCGAGCTCATGTTCGCTGAAGCTCGGGTTCGCCACGGCCTGGCGCAGCAGCTCGGCGACATCGCCGTGGCGCAGCAGGGCCAGGTCGGCGCGCTGGCGTCCGAGCGCGCGCTGGATCAGGGGGTGGGCCAGCAGCCTGGCCTCCTTTTTCGGGGTATCCGGGACCACGCCGGTGAGCCGGATCGCGGCCTGGTCGGCGCAGTCGTACTCGCGCGCCACCGCCCACTCGGCCTGGGACGGCTCGTCCACCAGCAGGCAGCGGATCGCATAGGCCAGCGAGGCCAGCGCATCCTCGGCGATCTGCGCCAGCAGGCCGCCCTCCACTTCCGGGCCCGGGATCATGGCCATGACTTCGTCGAGGATGGCCGGCCAGGGCTGCTGGCCGGGGTCGCCGGTCAGGATGGCTTGCCACAGCTCGGCGATGATCTCGCGCGCGCGGCCCTCCTTGCCGGTGGACTGTATCGAAGCGAAGCGCTCGCAGGCCGGCATGAGCCGCGTGGCGGCCGCCGCCGCGCAGGCCTGCCGCGCCGCCGGCGGCAGCGCCGCCAGGGCACTCAGTTGAAATTGCTTGTCGTAGCTGAACGTCGAATCTGCCATTGGCACATTCTATCGCGCTACCGGCTTGGGGGCACACTCGCTCGGCGGCGCCGACTGGCTGGGGTCGAAGGCTTCCAGTTCGTTCTTCGCCAGCTTGACGTCCTTGGCGAACTCGGTCAGGTAGCGGCTGCGCTCCTCGCTCTGCCATTCCGCGTCCGAAAAGCCCTTCAGCGGATGGTTCCTGCTGGTGAAGACCCTGCCTTCCAGGCGAGGCATCAGGGCGCGGTCGGGGTCCGTGTTTTCCTTCAGCAGATAGCCGTCGACGTCGCGCAGGGTCAGCGGCAGGGCCGCGTCCTGGTCGCGCATCAGCTTGCCGAACATGGTCAGCCTGACCTCGTTGGGACCGGGGCCGAGCAGCTCGTTGAAGGTCAACAGGGCGAAGGGCCTGCCGCGCGCATCGTCGACCCGGCCGCTGATGATGTAGCGCCCCGGCATGCGCACCTCGACCGGGAGGATGAAGCTGAGCGAGCCGTTCTCGACCGCCTCGCGGACCTGGCCGGTCCAGACCGCCGGCAGCTCGGGCGTGTAGATCACGTCGAACACCACCATGCCATTCTTGCCGTTGACGTTATAGCTGACCTGGGTGCGGATGGTACCGTTGAAGCCGGCCAGGCCGGTCTGCGCGGGCGCCAGCACGCCGGCGAAGGCGCCGTCGTTCGGCACCGGGTCGGCGCCGCTGCCGTCGTCGGCGAAGGGAATGCTCACCTGCGGCGTCTGGCGCGCGCCGGCATAGGTGATGCCCTGGCTGACCGCGCGCGTGACCACCAGCGGCAGCACCCGGTTCGAGGCATCCACGGCGCGCAGCGAGAAGGCCACCGCCTCGTTGGCCGCCATATAGACCCGCGACTGCGAGGTCTGCAGCAGCACGCCGCGGTCCGCGCCGCCGCCCTGCAGGCGCATCGGGTTCATGTCGGTGACCGGCGCGTTCGGCTGGTTCTGGTCGGCGTTCTCCGCGATCGGGCGCGAGCCCACCGGGTACTGGCTGCTCTCGCGGTAGCTGCAGAAGGTGTGGTCGGCCAGCCGGTAATTCTCGAGCAGCTGGCGGCGGCGCTGGCCGCGTTCGTCGACCGCCGGCAGGCCCCGCTCGTCCACCGGCTGGAAGAAGGGCCGGCCCTGCGGCGCCGGGGCCTGGGCCGCGGTGGCGACGGGTGCCGGGCCGCCATGGCCCATCAGGCTCCAGACCAGCGCGGCCAGCACCGCCAGCGCCACGGCCGGCAGCGCCAGCCGGCGCAGCCAGGGCCGCGGCGCGGACCGCGGCTTCGCCGGCCGGCGTTTTTTCTCCGGTGGCTTGTCAGAGCGCACTGTTCACCATCGCACTTCGGACGACGGAAACGATGCCGGCCCAGTTCCCGCTCGTGTAGTGGTTATAGGCTTCGTTGTCGTCCCGGAAGGACACCGAGTGGTAGCTCCACTTGGCCGAGCCGCCTTCGTTGGCGGCGCTGCCGAGGGTCAGGTCGTTGCACAGCCAGTCGCTGGGGTTGCAGTAGGAACCGCCCGAACTGCCCGAGACCCCGCCCGAGCTGTGGTAGGCGACCGCCTCGTCGTCCTGGCCGGGCAGGATGCCCGAGTAGGCCGTGCCCTTGGCGCCGGCATACATGTAGAACCAGATGCTGCGCGTGGTGTTGTGGTTGTACATGGCGCGCGCGGTGGCGGTCTTGAGGTCCTGGGTGAGCGGGTCGGAGACCGCCCAGGAGCCGTAGTCGGCCAGTTCCGAGCCGCCGCCGGCGCCGGAAGCGGCGCGCACCCACTTGATGTTCCAGCCGGTCTGCGAAGTGCCGTCCGCATTCCCGCAGACGCCGGAGGAATTCGCCACCGCGTTCTTCTTCATGCGCGCCGAGCCGCCGTAGTTGGCCAGCACATAGCCCATCATCAGGTCGCCGGCGCTGTGGGTCGCGATATAGCACCAGTTGTTCCCGGTGCAGAAGCAGTCGAGGGCATCGCGGATGTGGCCGCTCTGCGAGGAGATGCTGTTGTAGCCGTCCCAGTTGACGGCCTTCTTGTTGACGCCCGCCGCCGTCGACGACGGGCCCCAGTAGGTGAAGCTGTTGTAGTCGCCGATCGTACCGCCGCCCGTGCGGCCGTTGATCCATAACGTGTAGTTGGTTGCCGATGCCAGTCCCGCTACCGCGAACAGGCACACTGCCAGTATCGTGCGTATCAGTCTCATCTTTTCTCCACTCGTTCGTTATCGTCGTTGGATTACGTGTGCTGCCCACCCGGCCGTACGCAAAAAAGCGCACGACCGTGCGGGAGCCGAGTCGAATGTAGATGGGACATATGTACAAGTCAATTACCGCGCGAGCCAAACTGCCGAGTGTGGCGAAAATGGCCTCATTTCAAGCTAGCGCGCATAGTTGACCATCGTGCCCAGCATCACGGAGACGATGCCGCTCCAGCTCGCTTCCGTGGAGTGGCTGTAGACTTCGCGATCGTCGCGGAAGGACACCGAGTGGTAAGCCCACTTGGTGCTGCCGCCCTCGTTGGGCGCCGTCCCCAGCGTGAGGTCGTTGCAGAACCAGTCGCGCGGATTGCACAGCGACCTGCCCGAACTGCCCGAGACGCCGCCCGCGCTGTGGTAGGCCTCGACGCCGTCGTCCTGGCCCGGCAGGAGGAAGGAGCCCGGTCCGCCGGAGGCGCCGGCATACATGTAGAACCAGATGTTGCGCGTGACGTTGTGGTTGTACATGGCACGCGCGGTACTGGTCTTCACGTCCTGCACCAGCGGTTCCGACGTGCTCCAGGCACCGTAGTCGGCCAACTCGGAACCGCCGCCTGAACCGGCCGCGGAGAGCACCCACTTGATGTTCCAGCCGGTCTGCGAGGTGCCGCCCGCATTCCCGCACACGCCCGAGGAATTCGGCACCGCATTCTTCTTCATGCGCGCCGAGCCGCCGTAGTTGGCCAGCACATAGCCCATCATCAGGTCGCCCGCGCTGTGGGTCGCGATATAGCACCAGTTGTTCCCGGTGCAGAAGCAGTCGAGGGCATTGCGGATGAGGCCACTCTGGCTGGCGATGCTGCTGCGCCCGTCCCAGTTGACGGACTTCTTGTTGATGCCGGCATTGATGGTGCCGAGGCCCCAGTAGGTCCAGCTGTTGTAGTTGCCGATGGCGCCGCCGCCGGTGCGGCCGTTGATCCAGAGACTGTAGTTGGTCGCCGCTGCCGGGCTCGCCGCCGATGCGGTGAGCGCGAACAGGCACAGCGCCATGAAGGTGCGCAGCAGTTTCATATCCCCTCCAGTCCAATGTATTGTCGAGGTTAGATACCGCTGCGTTGCGGTGGTTCTCAGTCGAGATCGGCCAGCGCCTTGACGTGCACCGCTACGCTGCGGCCTAGTGCGGATAAATTATAGCCCCCTTCCAGGCAGCTGACGATGCGTCCGCTTGCGTGCTCGCGGGCGACCTCGACCAGCCGGTGGGTGATCCACGCGTAGTCGGCCTCGACCAGGGCCATGCCGCCCAGGTCATCCTCCCTGTGGGCGTCGAAGCCGGCCGAGATGAAGATCATCTGCGGCCGGTGCGCATGCAGGGCCGGCAGCCATTGCTCCAGCACGATCTTGCGCACCACCTCGCCGCCGCTGTAGGCCGGCACCGGGATGTTGACGCTGTTTGCCGTGACCGGGGTCGGCTCGGTGTAGGGGTAGAAGGGATGCTGGAAGAAGCTGGCCATCAGCACGCGCGGATCGTCGCGGAAAGACTCGTCGGTGCCGTTGCCGTGATGGACGTCGAAGTCGACGATGGCGACCCGCTCCAGTCCATGCACCTCGAGCGCATGGCGGGCGGCGATGGCGACGTTGTTGAAGAGGCAGAAGCCCATCGGTTCGCCGGGGCGTGCGTGGTGGCCGGGCGGGCGGACCGCGCAGAAGGCGTTGTCGATGCTGCCGGCGATGACGGCGTCGGTGGCGGCCAGCGCCAGCCCGGCGGCGCGCAGGGCGGCGCGGTAGCTGTCCTTGCACAGCAGGGTGTCGCCGTCGAGCGGATAGTGTTCGCCGGCCGCGGGCAGGTTCTCGCGCACCAGGTCCAGCGCGCCCCGGCTGTGGTTGCGCAGGATCGCCGCCTCGTCGGCCGGCGGGCCGTCGCAGCGCTCGACCAGGCCGTCCAGCCTGGCCAGGATCAGCTGGTCCTCGATCGCCTGCAGGCGCGCCGGCGTCTCCGGGTGCCAGTCGCCCATCTCGTGCAGGGAACAGTCGGGGTGGCTGTAGATTGCTGTACTCATTGTGCTGCGCTCATCCGTATCACATGGATCGGCGTTCTCGCATAGAATCGAAAGGCCGAAAAGATTGCCGATGACGCTAATCTACCATGCGCCTCGGATCGACGAGAAGAAGCCATCCATGTTCAAACAATTACATTCCGCCGCGCGCCAGGTCGGACAGATCGTGGTGGGCAAGGACCAGCAGGTACGCCTGGCCCTCACCTGCCTGCTGGCCGGCGGCCACCTGCTGATCGACGACGTCCCCGGCGTCGGTAAGACCACGCTCGCGCATGCCCTCGCCTTGTCGCTCGGCCTGCAGTTCAACCGCGTGCAGTTCACCAGCGACCTGCTGCCGGCGGACGTGGCCGGCATCTCGGTGTACGAGCGCGAGAAGAACGGCTTCGTGTTCCATCCCGGCCCCATCTTCACCCAGGTGCTGCTGGCCGACGAGATCAACCGCGCCACGCCCAAGACCCAGTCCGGCCTGCTGGAAGCGATGGAGGAGCGCCAGGTGACGGCCGACGGCGTCACGCGCGCCCTGCCGGAACCCTTTTTCGTGATCGCGACCCAGAATCCGGCGCACCAGGTCGGCACCTTCCCGCTGCCGGAGTCCCAGCTCGACCGCTTCCTGATGTGCCTGTCCCTCGGCTACCCCGACGCCAGTGCCGAACGCGCGCTGCTGATGGGCGAGGACCGGCGCGCCATGCTGAAGACCCTGCAGCCGGTGATGCGGCCGGAAGAGCTGCTCGATGCCCAGCGCTCGCTGCGCGGGATCCACGCCTCCGGCGCCCTGGTCGACTACCTGCAGGCCCTGGCCCAGGAATCGCGTTCCGGCAAGCTGTTTGCCGAAGGCCTGTCGCCGCGCGCCACCCTGGCCCTGCTGCAGGCGGCGCGCGCCTGGGCCGCACTGGAAGGACGCGACCACGTGATCCCGGAAGACATCCAGGCCCTGCTGGTGCCGGTCTGCGCGCACCGCCTGCGGCCGCTGAAGGCCGCGCATGGGGGCGGCAGCGCCAGCCGCGACCTGGTGCTGCAGCTGCAGAAGTCGGTGCCGGTCTGAATGGTGGACGCGGCATTGACCAGGCTGCCGCTCGGGGTCCGCATCTTCGGCTGGCTGCGCGGACGGCGCAGCACCTGGCGCGAACGCACCACCGCGCGCGACCGCGGCGAGGTCGAGCTGAGCCAGCGCCGCGTCTACATCCTGCCGACCCGCGCCGGCCTCGGCTTCGGCGCCCTGCTGCTGGCGCTGCTGATCGGCTCGGTCAACTACAGCCTCGGCCTGGGCTTCGGCCTGACCTTCGTGGCCGCCGCCTGCGCGCTGGTCGACATGATCCATACCTACCGCAACCTGGCCCACCTGCACCTGCGCCCGGGCCGCGCGGGCGCGGTGTTCGCGGGCGAAGAGGCATCCTTCGAGCTGCTGCTGGCCAACCGCACCCGCCTGGCCCGCTACGCGCTCTGGGTCGATGTCGACACCGTCAAGGAGGCGCGCCATGCGGTCGACGTCGCGGCCGGCTCGAGCGCCGCCGTGGTGCTCTCGGCCACCAGCAGGCGGCGCGGCTGGATGAAGGCGCCGCGCGTGCGCCTGTCCACCCGCTTCCCGCTCGGCCTGTTCAATGCCTGGAGCTACTGGCAGCCCGACAGCCGCGCGCTGGTCTATCCCTATCCCGAGCAGGACGCGCCGCCGCTGCCGTTCAGCGGCCACCCGAGTCCGGACGGCGTCAAGAGCGCCGGCAGCGACGACTTCGCCGGCGTGCGCAGCTACCAGCCGGGCGATCCGCTGCGCCAGCTGGCCTGGCGCCACATCGCGCGGCTCGATCCGGCGTTCGGCGGCCAGCTGGTCACCAAGCAGTTCGAAGGCGGCTCGATGGACGAGCTGGTGCTCGACCTCGACGCGCTGCCGCAACGGCTCGACCTCGAACTGAAGCTGTCGCGCCTGGCGCGCTGGGTGCTGGAGGCCGAGCTGCGCGCCCTGCCCTATGCGCTGCGGCTCGGCCGCCACGGGATCGAGGCCGCGCTGGGGCCGGCCCACCAGGCCGCCTGCCTGGAAGCCCTTGCGCTGTACGGCAGCGCCGGCGAGGCCGCATGAAAGCCCTGCGCCCCGCCGTCCCGCTGTCGCGCGACAAGCAGGACACCCTGCTGTTGCTGGCCAGCACGGTGCTGGTGCTGCTGCCGCACACCGCCCACCTGCCGCCCTGGGTGACCCTGCTGTGCGGCGCGACCCTGGTGTGGCGCGCCGCACTCACCCTGCTGGGACGGCGCATGCCGGCCAACCTGGTGCTGGTGCCACTGGCGATCGCCGCGATGGCGGGCGTGCTGCACACCTATCACACGGTGCTCGGGCGCGATGCCGGGGTCGCGATGCTGGTGCTGCTGGTGGCCTTCAAGATGCTGGAGATGCATGCGCGGCGCGACCTGTTCGTGGTGGTGTTCCTGTGCTTCTTCCTGGTACTGACGAATTTCTTCTACTCGCAGGGCATCGGCACCGCCTTGCTGATGCTGGTCTCGGTGGTGGCCCTCCTGACCACCCAGCTGTCCTTCCAGCTGACCGGTGCCGTACCGCCCTTGCGCACCCGCCTGCTGATGGGCGCGAAGATCCTGGCGCTGGCGGCGCCGCTGGCGGCGCTCGGCTTCTTCCTGTTCCCGCGCGTCGACGGGCCCCTGTGGGGCCTGCCCGAGGATGCCCATGGCGCCCGCAGCGGCCTGTCCGACAGCATGGCGCCGGGCCAGTTCTCGAACCTGGCGCAATCGGACGATCCGGCCTTCCGCGTGAAGTTCGACGGCCCGCCGCCGGCCCAGCCGCAGCTCTACTGGCGCGGCCCGGTGCTGGGCGCCTACGACGGCCGCACCTGGACCCGGTTGCTGCCGCGTCCGCATTTCGGGCGCCAGGCGCCGCAAGCGGTAGCGATCTCGGTGCGCGGCGCGCCGCTGCACTACCAGGTCACGATGGAGCCCTCGAACACGCGCTGGCTGTTCGCCCTCGAGATGCCGCGCGCCCTGCCCCGGATGTCCGACGGCGCTGCCGGCGTGACGCCCGACCTGGAGCTGCAGGCCTCGGCCCCGGTACGCGAGCGGATCCGCTACGAGCTTTCATCCTACGTCGACTTCAGCCTGCAGGCCGATGAGCCGCTGGACAACGCCTACCAGTGGCTGCAGCTGCCCTACGGCCGCAACCCGCAGGCGCTGGCGGCCGGCGAGCGCCTGCGCCGGGACTATCCGCAAGCCATGCAGCGGGTGCAGGCGGTGCTGCGCCAGTTCGCCGGCGGCGGCTATGCCTACACGCTGCAGCCGCCCCTGCTCGGCGGCGACGCCGTCGACGAATTCCTCTACACCACCCGCGCCGGTTTCTGCGAGCACTATGCCGGCGCCTTCGTGTTCCTGATGCGCGCGGCCGGCATCCCGGCGCGCGTGGTGACCGGCTACCAGGGCGGCGAGCTGAATCCGATCGACGGCTACTTCACGGTGCGCCAGTCGGACGCCCATGCCTGGGCCGAGGTCTGGCTGCGGGGACAGGGCTGGGTACGGGTCGACCCCACCGCCGCGGTCGCGCCGGAGCGCGTGCAACGCAGCCTGGCGCGCGCGCTGCCGGCGCCGGCGCCCTTCGGCATCGAAGGCCTGGGACGGCTGATGCAGCCGGACCCCGGCTCGCTGCTGGCCAGGGTCCGCTATGCGATCGCGGCCGCGAACAATGGCTGGAACCAGTGGGTATTGAACTACACGCCGCAACGCCAGCATGCCTTGCTGGAAAGCCTGCAGGACAATCTGTTCGGCTGGCGCAGCGCCGCCCTGCTGGCCCTGGGCTGCGGGCTGTTGCTGCTCGCAGGAAAATTGTCGCGGCAAGGGCGGATGGACCCGGTCGATAAGCTATACTCGGCCCTGTGCCAGCGCCTCGGCCAACTGGGCCTGCCGCGCGCGCCGGACGAAGGTCCGACGGCATATGCCGCGCGTGTCGCCGGCGCCGACCTGGCCTCCGGACCGAAGGCCGCCGCGGCCGAATTCCTGCGCCGCTACAGCGCCTGGCGCTATGCGCCTCCCACGCAGTCCCAGCCGCATGGCGCAGGCCTGCCGACTATCCTGAAAGAGTTGCTGTCCCGAGTTCGATGAAATCTTTTGTACCGCTGCTGCTTGCCCTCGCCATCGGTGCCGGGCATGCGTCCGACGCCGTCGCCGCCTCCTCGATCCACCATGCCAAGGCGGCCAAATCCGCCAAGGCTGTCAAAAAAGCCAAGGTCAAGGCCACGGCCGCGAAAGCCGCGCCGGCGCCCAAGCGTCCGGCGATCGATTACGAGGGCGAACAGGTCGCCTTCGGCGAATGGCAGGCGGTGCGCGATTTCGAAGACGAGATGGTCAGCCGCCACAACTTCGACCGCGCCGCGCTGGACGCACTGGTGGCCAGGACCCGCTTCATCGACTCCGCGGTCCAGCTGGTGAAGCCAGCCCCGCCTGGCAAGCCGAAGAACTGGCAGGCCTACAGCGAGCGCTTCATCGAGCCGATCCGCATCAATGCCGGCGTCCGCTTCTGGAACGAGAACGCGGCCCTTCTGGAACGCGCCGAGGCAGTCTACGGGGTGCCGGCCGAGATCATCGTCGGCATCATCGGTGTCGAGACCATCTATGGCCGCGACACCGGACGCTTCCGCGTGGTGGACGTACTGACCACCCTCGCCTTCGCCTATCCGGAATCGCCGAACCGCAACGACCGCATGCAGTTCTTCCGCAGCGAGCTGGAAAAGACCCTGGTACTGGCGCGCAAGGAGAACATCGATCCCTTCTCGCTGCTGGGCTCGTTTGCCGGCGCGGTCGGCATGCCGCAATTCATGCCTGGAAATATCCTGAAATACGGCGTCGACTTCGACGCCGACGGCATCGTCGACCTGCGCAACTCGGCCGCCGACGCGATCGGCAGCGTGGCCAACTTCCTGGTCAACCATGGCTGGGACCGGAATGCGACCGGGCCCTCGGTCTTCCAGGCCGACGTCGCGCCGAGCCTTGCCTGGGAGCCCCTGCTGGGCGGGCTCGAGGCCCGCTACGAGCCGGCCGAGCTGCGCGGCGCCGGTGTCGTCACGCGCACGCCGCTGCCGGAACAGCGCCAGTACGGCCTGATCGACCTGCAGAACGGCGCCGCTCCGACCGAGTACTGGGTCGCAAATGCTAACTTCTTTGCAATCACAAAGTACAATCGCAGTTATTTCTATGCCATGTCGGTGGTCGAACTGGGCCGCGCGGTGCGATTGGCGCGGGGTCTGTAACCCTTAATCAGCAATAAACTTTGTATCTGTTTGTAACGGTACAACAGTGTTATTGCTGAGCTAATGCAGTACTGACAACGATATACTCCCCGGGGTATGCTGGTTTCCTCGACGTAGTTCTCCGAGGAAACAGACCTTCCGCCCCGATACCCCCATGGTTCTTGGTGTTTCTACATGCTTTTTGGAAACGTGCGGCAGCGCATCGAGAATTGCTCTACACTTAATTTTAAATAAAAAGCAATTAATTTTTCAGTGAGTTTGTGAGAGAATTGCATTGCGGCTATTGTTGCAGCAAGACAACGAAATGAGCAGCCAAGCCGGATAGTTATTGCTCTCAAGTACTAAATTTTAAAAAGTTGTATAATTTAGTAGAAATTTTCGAAACTTTGTTGTGATAATAGAGTAGAGCCGCCAACGAGCTCCCTTAACCCAAAAATAGGAATAGTGACATCATGACGAACCAAGTCGGCATTGATATGAACAGCGATTCGGAGAATGACGAACTGCTGCAGTACAACCCGAACCGCCTGCTCGACACCCTGATCGAGAACCTGCGCCTGAAGAACGACGCAGCCCTGTCCCGCGCGCTGGAAGTGGCACCGCCGGTCATCTCGAAGATCCGCCACCACCGCCTGCCGGTCGGCGCCTCGCTGCTGATCCGCATGCACGAAGTCAGCGACCTGTCGATCCGCGACCTGCGCTACCTGATGGGCGACCGCCGTGCGAAATTCCGTATCAGCGACAAGCAGTTCAAACCGAAGGACAAGGACAACAACGCAGCCGCCAGCGCAGAATAACCGTGGGCGCGACGACGGACGGCGGCCACACGTGCCGCCGCACCGGTACCAGCATGACTACTGCCAGCTTTACCAGTTCATCCTCGTGAGGGGAGACACCCAGCGCCCAGACCTCGCGCCGGGAAAAAGACATCCAGCCAATCAGGCGGGGAACACACCCGTCGACAGATAACGATCGCCGCGGTCGCAGACGACGAACACGATCGTCGCGTTCTCCACGGTCTGCGAAATACGCAACGCGATTTCGCAGGCCCCAGCCGCGGAGATACCGCAGAAGATCCCCTCCTCGGCCGCCAACCGGCGCGCCATCTGTTCCGCAGCAGCCTGGGTCACGTTCTCGACCTGGTCGACGCGCGCCTTGTCGAAGATCTTCGGCATATAGGCTTCCGGCCATTTGCGGATGCCGGGAATCGACGAACCCTCTTCCGGCTGGGCGCCGATGATGCGGATCGCCTCGTTCTGCTCCTTCAGGTAGTGCGACACGCCCATGATGGTGCCGGTCGTGCCCATCGCGCTGACGAAGTGGGTGACGCGGCCTTCGGTATCGCGCCAGATCTCGGGGCCGGTAGTCTCGTAGTGAGCGCGGGGATTGTCCTGGTTGGCGAACTGGTCCAGGATGATGCCCTTGCCGTCCTTCTGCATCTGCTCGGCGAGATCGCGCGCATATTCCATGCCGCCGGTCTTCGGGGTCAGGATGATCTGGGCGCCGTAGGCGGCCATGCTCTGGCGGCGTTCGACCGACAGGTTGTCCGGCATGATCAGGAGCATCTTGTAGCCGCGGATGGCGGCCGCCATCGCCAGCGCGATGCCGGTATTGCCGCTGGTGGCTTCGATCAGGGTATCGCCCGGCTTGATCTGGCCACGCTCCTCGGCGCCGCGCAGCATCGACATCGCAGCGCGGTCCTTCACCGAACCTGCCGGATTGTTGCCTTCGAGTTTGCCGAGAATGACGTTGTTGCGGGCCGCGGCGTCGGCGCCGGGAATGCGTACCAGCTGCACCAATGGGGTGTTGCCGATCGTGTCCTGGATGGTCTTGTATGCCATGGGTTGCGTCTGCTTTCTTGCGATCTCAAAAACGCCATTCTAATCCGAGATCAAGACAGGCGTATCGAGCCGCCCGCAGACAGCATGATTCACAGCAATGGAGGGTGGGCACACCGTGCCCACGTGGCGGCCGGCGTGACGCAAGCTCTCGCGTGGGCTCGGCGAGCCCACCCTACCCTGGCTTACTTGGAAGCCTTGGCCGGCTTGGCAGCCTTGTCATCGGCCTTGGCCATCGGCGCAGCGGAATGCGCAGCCATCGGCGCGCCTTCCTTCGACTTGCCGTTCACCTGCAGGCCGGCTTCGGACAGCTTGGCGGCGCGCTTCTCGCCGACGCCCTTCACGCGCTTCTGGAAATCGGCCCAGTCCTTGAACTCGCCCTTGGCGCGTTCGTCGATGATGGTCTTCGACATGGCGGGACCGACGCCCTTCACCGAGTCAAGTGCCGCGGCATCGGCCTTGTTGACGTCGACCTGGGCGAACGCGATGTTGACCGACGCCGCCAGCGCGGCGATTGCAAGGAACAGTTTCTTGATCATCTGGTCTTCTCCGTTGGTTTGTAGGTGGACGGCGAGCGCCGCCCACATCCATTAACGGACCAGGCCGCCGGCCGTTGACGCCCGGCCTTTGGGAAGGCTCAAGCGCCGGCGTCGTCGGTGCGGCGGCGGTGCGCGAACAGCTCGTCGCGGGTGACGGTGGCCGTACCCAGTTTGCCGACCACGATGCCGCCGGCGCGGTTGGCGGTGGCCAGGGCTTCCGCCAGCGGCACGCCTGCGCCCAGCATCGCGGCCATGGTCGCGATCACGGTGTCGCCGGCGCCGGAGACGTCGAACACCTCGCGTGCGTCGGCATGCACGTGCAGCACCTCGTCGGCGGTGTACAGGCTCATGCCCTCTTCCGAACGGGTCAGCAGCAGCGCGGTGAGACCCAGCTCCTCGCGCAGGGCCTGGGCCTTCTCGGTGAGCTGTTCCTCGGTCTTCCAGCTGCCGACGATGCGCTTGAGTTCCGACTTGTTCGGGGTCAGCATGGTGGCGCCGGCGTAAGGCGAGAAATCGTCGCCCTTGGGGTCGACCATCACGGTCTTGCCTGCCGCGCGCGCCATGCGGATCATCTCGGCCACGTTTACCAGGCTGCCCTTGTTATAGTCGGAGAAGATGATGACGTCGTAGTCCGGCAGGATGGCCTTGAACTGGGTCAGCTTGTCGCGCAGCGTGGTCTCGCTGGGCGCCTCTTCGAAGTCGATGCGCACCATCTGCTGCTGGCGTCCGATCACGCGCAGCTTGACGATGGTGGAGATCTGCTCGTCCCGCTTCAGATAGGTATCGATGCTGGACTCGCGCAGGATCTGCTCGACCTCGTCGCCGGCCTCGTCGTTGCCGACCACGCCCAGCAGGCCGCAGTGGGCGCCGAGGGCGGCGGCGTTGCGCGCCACATTGGCCGCGCCGCCCAGGCGGGCTTCGCGGCGCTCGATGCGCACCACCGGCACCGGGGCCTCCGGCGAGATGCGCGAGACGTCGCCGAACCAGTAGCGGTCGAGCATGACGTCGCCGACCACCAGCAGGCGCACGCTCTCGAGCTGCGGCGCCTCGGCCTGGCGGTAGCTGTCGGTCGGTAGCAGCCGGCTGGGAATGTCCTTGTAGCTCGACATCGACGGCCTCACTTGCTGGTCAGGACCGAACGGCCGATCCCGTGGTATTCGATGCCCTGGCTGGTCATCAGGGCCGGTTCGTACAGGTTGCGGCCGTCGATGATCACCGGATTCTTCAGGCGCGCCTTGATCTGCTCGAAGTCGGGGCTGCGGAAAGCCTTCCACTCGGTGACGATCACCAGCGCCTCGGCGCCAGCCAGCGCGTCCATCGGCGCATCGGCGAAGCTGATGCGGGACAGCTTGTCCTCATCCAGGTCGAGGGCCAGCACGCGGCGCGCCTCTTCCATCGCCACCGGGTCGTACACGGTGGCGGTGGCGCCGCGCTCGATCAGCTCGGCCAGCAGCACCCGCGACGGCGCTTCGCGCATGTCGTCGGTGTTCGGCTTGAAGGCCAGGCCCCAGACCGCGAAGCGCATGCCGGACAGGTCCTCGCCGAAGCGGGCCACGACCTTGCGGCCCAGCACCTGCTTCTGGCGGTCGTTGACGGCTTCCACCGCGCTCAGGATCAGCAGTTCCTGGCCGTACTGGCGCGCGGTGCGCTCGATCGCCTGCACGTCCTTCGGGAAGCAGGAGCCGCCGTAGCCGGCGCCGGCATACAGGAAGCTGTGGCCGATGCGCGGATCGGAGCCGATGCCGTGGCGCACCGCTTCGATGTCGGCGCCCACCTTGTCGGCCAGGTTGGCCAGCTCGTTCATGAAGGAGATGCGGGTCGCCAGCATGGCGTTGGCGGCGTACTTGGTGAATTCGGCCGAACGCACGTCCATCCAGTAGGTACGCTCGTGGTTGCGGTTGAACGGCGCGTACAGCAGCTTCATCAGCTCGTGGGCGCGGCTGCCCGCCGGGGTGTCGTCGAGGCCGATCACGATGCGGTCCGGACGCATGAAGTCCTCGACCGCGGCGCCCTCTTTCAGGAACTCGGGGTTCGAGACCACCGAGAACTCGGCCTCGCTCTTGCCGCGCGCCGCCAGCTCCTCGCGGATCGCGGCCGAGACGCGGTCGGCGGTACCCACCGGCACGGTCGACTTGTCGACGATGACCTTGAAGCCGTCCATGTGGCGGCCGATGTTGCGGGCGGCGGCCAGCACGTACTGCAGGTCGGCCGAGCCGTCTTCGTCCGGCGGGGTGCCGACGGCAATGAACTGCAGGTGGCCGTGGGCCACGCTGGCGGCGACGTCGGTCGAGAAATGCAGACGGCCGGCGGCGCGGTTGCGCGCGACGATCTCTTCCAGTCCGGGTTCGTGGATGGGGATGCCGCCGTTGTTCAGGAGGTCGATCTTGCGCTGGTCGACGTCGAGACAGAACACATCGTTGCCGAGTTCCGCCAGGCAGGCGCCGGTGACGAGACCGACGTAGCCGGTGCCGATAATCGTAATCTTCATATTCTTAATTCATCACATTGAGTTCTTCGGTGCGGCGCGGCGGGTAGGTTTCCCACTTGCTGCATCCCGGGCATTGCCAATAGTACTGGCGTGCCTTGAAACCGCAGTGGCTGCACTGGTAGCGTGCGAGCTTCTGCGTATAACCGTGGACGAGGTTCTTCACCATCGACAGCTCTTCCCAGACATTCGCCGGCGCATCCATGAGGCGTGCTTCGAGCAGTTTGTCCAGGCCGAGCAAGGTCGGGTTGCGGCGCAATTCTTCGACCACCAGCTGTTTGGCAGCGTCCACGCCGTTCAGTTCGATGACGGCCTTGAACACCACCTCGATCAGATCAATCGACGACGCTTCCGCCAGGTAGGAGCGCAGCAGGTTCACGCCTTCCTGGGGCCGGCCGACCTTGCGGTAGCCGTCCATCAGGCGGGCCGCGACCAGGGCCACGTGGGGTACGCTCTGCTGCTCGACGCGGCGCCAGGTCTTGAGGGCGCCTTCGATGTCGCCCTGGGCGGTCTGGGCGTCGCCGTACAGCATGGTCGCGCGCACGCTCTTGCGGTCGGCCTGCAGGGCCTTGTCGAGCAGCTGCATGGCGTCGGCCGGCTGCATGTGCACCAGCGCGTCCTGGGCCAGCTCGCAATAGAACTGGGCGATTTCCTTGTGCTGGGCGCCGGCGCCGGATTCCTGCAGGCCCTCGGCGGCGGTGATCGCGCGGCGCCATTCCTTTTCGCGCTGGAAGATCTCCAGCAGGGCGCGCCGGGCCTGCACGCCGTACTGCGTGTCGACCAGCAGGTTGAAGGTTTCCTCGGCGCGGTCCAGCAGGCCGGCCTTCAGGTAGTCCATGCCGAGTTCGTACTGGGCGTGCACCTGCTGCTCGATCGGCAGGTCGGGACGCGACAGCAGGTTCTGGTGGACGCGGATGGCACGCTCGGTCTCGCCGCGGCGGCGGAACAGGTTACCGAGCGCAAAGTGCATCTCGGCGGTTTCGGGGTCCAGCTTGACGATCTCGATGAAGGCATCGATCGCCTTGTCGGGCTGCTCGTTGAGGAGGAAGTTCAGGCCCTTGAAGTAGCCGCGTGGCAGGCTGCGCGATTCGGACACGAGTTGCTTGATGTCGACGCGGGCGGCGATCCAGCCGAGGGCAAAAAAGACGGGGATGCCGAGCAGCCACCAGATTTCAAATTCCATGTGATTCTTTTTTTGTTAGCGGGGGGTGACGCTGTCGGGTTGCGGGGCGCTGGCGGCGGTGCCGGCGGCGCTCTGCAGGGCCTGGATGGTGTTCTTGTGCTGGGAGCTTTCGCGGCGGTGGCGGAACACGGTGGGCGTGACCGCCAGGATGCCGAGGAAGGCGCCGGCGATGAAGAAGGCCAGCAGCATCAATACCAGTGGTCCGCGCAGTTCATAGCCCAGGAAGAAATGCAGGTCCACCTGGTCGGTATTCTTGAGGGCGAAGCCGAAAAAGAGGACGAACAGGATGCATCCAAGGATGGCGGAAACAATCTTCATCTCATTTGGTCCTGTCAGGAAATACGTCGAAGGCAAAGTGTCGCATATTTGAGTGGAGTTTTCAAAACACCCCGTCATTCCCGCGAAAGCGGGAATGACGTTTAAACGAAAAAAAACGGCATCTCCGAAGAGACGCCGTTTCTGTCCGCCGGACGGCAGACGACTCAGTCTTCGATGATCGGTTGCCCGACCATCGCGTCGACCCGCTCGCGCAACTGCTTGCCCGGCTTGAAGTGGGGTACCCGTTTTTCGGGCACCATCACCTTGTCGCCGGACTTCGGATTACGTCCGATGCGGGGCGGCCGGCTGTTCAGCGCGAAGCTGCCGAAACCGCGGATCTCGATGCGCTGGCCGGTCGCCAGGGCGTTGGTCATCGCATCGAGGATGGTCTTGACAGCGTATTCCGCATCTTTGGCCACCAGCTGGGAATAACGTTCAGCCAGGCGGTTGATCAGCTCGGACTTGGTCATCTGCGCGGTCCCAGGTTATTAACCCTTGTTGTCGAGCTTGGCCTTCAGCAGGGCGCCCAGCGAGGTGGTGCCCGATGCGGCGTTGCTGTCCGAAGCCAGCTTGCTCATCGCTTCCTGGGTGTCGGCGTTGTCCTTGGCCTTGATCGACAGCTGGATGCTGCGTGCTTTGCGATCGATGTTGATGACCAGGGCTTCGACCTTGTCGCCCACTTTCAGGTGGGTGCCGGCATCTTCAACGCGGTCACGCGAGATTTCCGAAGCGCGCAGGTAGCCTTCGACTTCGTCGCTCAGGGCGATCACGGCGCCTTTCGGCTCAACCGATTTCACGGTACCGGTGACCAGGGTGCCCTTGTCGTTCAGCGAAGCGAAGTTGTTGAACGGGTCGCCTTCCAGCTGCTTCACGCCCAGCGAGACACGCTCGCGCTCGACGTCGATTGCCAGAACCACGGCTTCCAGCTCGTCGCCCTTCTTGAACTTGCGCACGGCTTCTTCGCCGGCTTCGGTCCAGGACAGGTCCGACAGGTGCACCAGGCCGTCGATGTTGCCCGGCAGGCCGATGAACACGCCGAAGTCGGTGATCGACTTGATCGAACCCTTGACCTTGTCGCCCTTCTTGTGGGTCATGCCGAAGTCGTCCCACGGATTCGCCTTGCACTGCTTCATGCCCAGCGAGATACGGCGACGCTCTTCGTCGATTTCCAGGACCATGACTTCGACTTCGTCGCCCAGCTGGACAACCTTGTTCGGAGCCACGTTCTTGTTGGTCCAGTCCATTTCCGAGACGTGCACCAGGCCTTCGATGCCCTGCTCGACTTCCACGAACGCACCGTAGTCGGTCAGGTTGGTGACCTTGCCGAACAGGCGGGTGCCTTGCGGGTAGCGACGCGACAGACCGGTCCACGGATCGTCGCCCAGTTGCTTCACGCCCAGCGAGACGCGGTTCTTTTCCTGATCGTACTTCAGGACCTTGGCGGTGATTTCCTGGCCGACGGTCAGGACTTCCGACGGGTGACGCACACGACGCCATGCCAGGTCGGTGATGTGCAGCAGGCCGTCGATGCCGCCCAGGTCGACGAACGCACCGTAGTCGGTGATGTTCTTGACGACGCCGGTGACCACGGTGCCTTCCTTCAGCGTTTCCATCAGCTTCGCACGCTCTTCGCCCATCGATGCTTCGATGACGGCGCGACGCGACAGCACGACGTTGTTACGCTTGCGGTCCAGCTTGATAACCTTGAATTCGAGGGTCTTGCCTTCGAACGGGGTGGTGTCCTTGACCGGACGGGTGTCGACCAGCGAACCCGGCAGGAATGCGCGGATGCCGTTGGTCAGGACGGTCAGGCCGCCCTTGACTTTACCGTTGACGGTACCGGTGACGATTTCACCGGATTCCATTGCTTTTTCCAGAGCCAGCCACGATGCCAGGCGCTTGGCCTTGTCGCGCGACAGGATGGTATCGCCGAAACCGTTTTCCAGCGATTCGATGGCCACGGAAACGAAGTCACCCACGTTGACTTCCAGTTCGCCCTGGTCATTCTTGAATTCTTCGATAGGAATGAAAGCTTCCGATTTCAGGCCGGCGTTGACGATCACGAAGTTGTGATCCAGACGCACGACTTCGGCCGAAATGACTTCGCCCGAACGCATGTCTTGACGCGACAGCGACTCTTCGAAGAGTGCTGCGAAGCTTTCCATGCCGGTATCTTGATTTGCTGCAGTAGCCATGAGTTTTTTAAAGGTTAGCCAGCAGAACGGCGAAATGCGCTCTGAACTGGGTCAGGTTGAAACACACCCGGGAAACACGCCCCGGGCACCACTAGCCGTGCGCCCACCAGCCGAGCACCTTGGCGACCGCGTCTTCCACGGTCATCTCCGAGGTGTCGAGGATATGCGCACCCTCTGCCGGGACCAGCGGCGCCACGGCGCGCTGAGTATCGCGCGCATCGCGGGACTGCAAATCCGCCAGCAGATCGTCCATATTAGCAGAAAACCCTTTGTCAATCAATTGCTTATACCGGCGTTGCGCACGCGCCTCGACACTTGCCGTCAGAAACACTTTCAGCTTGGCGCCGGGGAAGATGACGGTCCCCATATCGCGCCCGTCTGCCACCAGGCCCGGGGTCTGGCGAAAGCCCAGCTGCAGCCCGAACAGGGCCTGGCGCACCGCCGGCAGGGCCGCGATCCTGGAGGCGGTATTCCCGACTTCCTCGGCGCGGATCGCATTGCTGACGTCTTCCGTGCCCAGGTAGATGTGGCCGCCGTTGAAGCGGGCCGGCAGGTGCTCGGCCACCTTGGCGACCGCGTGCTCGTCCGACAGGAGGGTGCCGCGGCGCAGCGCCGACAGCGCGGTCAGGCGGTACAGGGCGCCGGAATCGAGCAGGTGGAAGCCCAGGTGGTCGGCCACCCGGTGGGCCACCGTGCCCTTGCCGGACGCGGTCGGGCCGTCGATAGTGATGACGGGAATATTTGAGTGAGGCATATGTAGATTATTTATTTACCAATGGCCCAAGGCGTCAGAATAATTCGTCTTTGGCAATCGACGCAAACGTTTCGAAATAATCCGGGAAAGTCTTGGCCACGCACTTCGGATCGTTGATGCGCATGGCATTGCCGCGCCGCGCCTTGCCGTCCAGCGAGGCCAGCGAGAAGCACATCGCCATCCGGTGGTCGTCGTAGGTGTCGATGGTGGCCGGCTGCAGCTCGGCCGGCGGGGTCACGCGGATATAGTCCGGGCCCTCCTCCACGATCGCGCCGACCTTGCGCAGCTCGGTCGCCATCGCGGCCAGGCGGTCGGTCTCCTTCACGCGCCAGCTGGCGATGTTGCGCAGCGTGCTGGTGCCGTCGGCGTACAGCGCGGCCACGGCGATCGTCATGGCGGCGTCCGGGATGTGGTTGAAGTCGGCGTCGATGGCTTTCAGGACGCCGTTCGAACGGGCCTCGATCCAGGTATCGCCCTTGACGATGGTCACGCCCATCTGCTCGAGCGCGTCGGCGAAGCGCACGTCGCCCTGGATGCTGTCGCGGCCCACGCCCTCGACCCGCACCGGACCGCCGGCAATCGCGCCGGCCGCCAGGAAGTAGGAGGCGGACGAGGCGTCGCCCTCCACGTGGATGGTGCCGGGAGTCTGGTAGCGCTGGCCCGGCTGCACCGTGAAGGATGCCCAGCCGTCCTGCCCGACCGTGATGCCGAAGCGGCGCATCAGGTTCAGCGTGATCTCGATGTAAGGCTTGGAGATCAGCTCCCCTTCCACCTCGATGGTCACCGGATGGTCTTTCGCCATCAGCGGTGCGGCCATCAGCAGCGCGGTCAGGAACTGGCTCGAGACATTGCCGCGCACCGACATGCGGTCGGCGTGGATGTGGCCGCGGCGGATGCGCAGCGGCGGATAGCCCGGGTTGCCGGTGTATTCGATCTGGGCGCCGACCGCGTTCAGGGCGTCGACCAGGTCGCCGATCGGGCGCTCGTGCATGCGCTGCACGCCGTGCAGGGTGTAATCGCCGCCGATCACGGCCAGGGCCGCCGTCAGCGGACGAATCGCGGTGCCGGCATTGCCCATGAAGAGGTCGGCCGCATGGATGGGCAGCTGCCCGCCGGCGCCGTGCACGACGTGGGTGCGCTCGTCGAGCTGCTCCCACTGGATGCCGAGCGACTTGAGGGCGCCCAGCATCACCAGGGTGTCGTCCGAGGCCAGCAGGTCGTGGATGGTGGTCGTACCCTCGCTGAGCGCAGCCAGCAGCAGGGTACGGTTGGAAATGCTCTTCGAGCCCGGCAGGCGCACGGCGCCTTCCACGTGCATCACGGGTTCCAGGTCGAGGTGTTCGGGGTAGTGTTTTGCTTGGCTCATTCTGTTCCTGATTCCGGTGCGGGCGGCTTTTCGGCGGCCTCGATCGCTTCGATCCATGCGCGGCGCGCGCGCTGGGCATTGCCGTAGATTCCCTCCAGCGCGGCGCCATTTGCTTCCGCCAGGCGCGCGCGCAGGCCATTCAATTGTGCCAGATAGGCATCCAGCTCACCGAGCAGCGCGTCGCGGTTGGCGAGGCTGATGTCGCGCCACATCTCGGGCGAGGAGCCGGCGATCCGGGTGAAGTCGCGGAAACCGCTGGCCGCATACTGGAACAGCAGGTCCGCATGCGGCTTGTTGGCGATATCGTCGACCAGCGCGTAGGCCAGCAGGTGCGGCAGGTGGCTGACGGCGGCGAACACCTTGTCGTGCTCTTCCGGTGCGAGGACATGGATGATGGCGCCACAGGCGCGCCAGGCGGCGGCCACCTTGTCGACTGCCGCCGGCGGGTTTTCCGGCAGCGGCGTCAGCACGGCTTTCTTGCCGCGGTAGAGGTCGGGGATGGCGGCGTCCGGACCGTTCGATTCGCGCCCGGCGATCGGGTGGCCGGGCACGAACTGGGCGATCCGTTCGCCGAGCACGGCGCGCGCACTGGCCACCACGTCCGACTTGGTGCTGCCGGCGTCGGTGACGATGGTATGCGGCTCCAGCCAGGGCAGCAGCGACTCGAGGATGCGGCCGGTCTGGGCCACCGGCGCCGCCAGCAGCACCAGGTCGGCGCCGCGCAGGGCCTGCCGCGGATCGGTACAGGCTTCGTCGATGATGCCGAGCTGCCCCGCCCTTTCCAGCGCCGCGCCGGAGCGCTCCAGCCCGACGATTTGCCGCGCCGCGCCGGCCGCCTTCAGGCCGAGGGCGAAGGAGCCGCCGATCAGGCCGACGCCGACGATGACGACTTTATCGAACATTCAGGCCAGTGCCTTCCGCAGTGCTTCAATGAAGCGCGCATTCTCTTCCGGCAGGCCGATCGAGATGCGCAGCCACTGCGGCAGGCCATAGGCGCCGACCGGACGCACGATTACGCCCTGCTTCAGCAGCGCCAGGTTGACGCGCGCGCCCGCACCTTCGTCCTCGCCCACCTTCACCAGCACGAAGTTGCCGTGCGAGGGCACGTACTCGAGCTTGAGCTCATCGAAGGCGGCGGTCAGCTGCTTGTAGCCGGCGCGGTTGTTCTCCGCCCCCTTCTGCAGGAATTCCTTGTCGTTCAGGGCGGCGATGGCCGCTGCCTGGGCCAGGGAATTCACGTTGAAGGGCTGGCGGATGCGGTTCATCAGATCGGTCACCGCCGGCTGGGCGATCGCGAAGCCGACGCGCAGGCCGGCCAGGCCGTAGGCCTTCGAGAAGGTGCGCGAGACGATCAGGTTCGGGAACTTGCGCACCCACTGGGTCGATTCGAACTGGTCCTTCTGTTCCAGGTATTCGTTGTAGGCCTCGTCCAGCACGACGACGACGTTGGCCGGCACCTTGGCGAGGAAGGCTTCGATCTCGGGCGCCGAGATGAAGGTGCCGGTCGGGTTGTTCGGATTGGCGATGAAGACCAGTTTGGTGTCCCCGTCGATCGCGGCCGCCATCGCATCAAGGTCGTGGCCGTAGTCCCTGGCCGGCACCACGATGCCGCGCGCGCCAACGCCCTGGGCCGCCAGCGCGTACACGGCGAACGAATACTGCGAGTACAGCACGGCCTGGCCCTTCTGCACGAAGGCGTGGGCGGCGATCTCGAGGATGTCGTTGGAGCCGTTGCCGAGGGTGATCCAGTCGGCCGGCACATCGTAGCGCTTGGCCAGCGCGGCCTTCAGCTCGAAGCCGTTGGCGTCCGGATAGCGGCCCAGTTCCGCGGCGGCGGCGGCCATGGCCTGCTTTGCCGATTCCGGCACGCCGAAGGGATTTTCGTTGGACGCCAGCTTGACGATGGTGGCTTCATCCAGGCCGAACTCGCGGGCGACTTCGGAAATGGGTTTGCCCGCCTGGTAAGGGGCGATGGCACGGACGTATTCTGGACCGAATTGCGACATGATTTCTCTCTGGGTTGATTCTGTAATCAGTTAGCTTAACAGGACCTCGAAGAACCGTAGCGAGCAGGGCAGGCCGGAAATGTGCCCGCGCAGTAGGTTATTCGAGGTTCCACTACAGGCCGACGGGGTAGGAGCCCAGGACCTTGAAGAAAGCGGCGTTGGCTTTCAGTTCCTCGAGGGCGCGGGCGACGGCCGCATCCTGCAGGTGCCCTTCGACGTCGACGTAGAAGTAGTATTCCCAGGTGCCGATGCGCGCCGGGCGCGACTCGAAGCGGGTCATCGACACGCCATGCCCGGCCAGCGGCGCCAGCAGGTTGTAGACGGYGCCGGCCTTGTTCGGCACCGCCAGCACCAGCGAGGTGCGGTCCTGGCCCGACGGGCCGGTGGCCTGGCAGCCGATCACGGCAAAGCGCGTGCGGTTGTGCGGATCGTCCTGGATATGGGCTTGCACCACGCCCAGCTTGTACTGCTCGCCCGCCATCTCGCTGGCGATCGCGGCGATGGTCGGATCCTGGCTGGCCAGCACGGCGGCTTCGGCGTTCGAGGCGACGGCGCGGCGCTCGACGTTCGGGTGATGCAGGTTGAGCCAGGCCTGGCACTGGGCCAGGGCCTGCGAATGCGCGCACACGACTTTCACGCCGTCCATGCTGCCGGTCTTGCTCATCAGGCTGTGGTGGACCGGGATCGAGACTTCGCCGCTGATGATGGCGGTGGTGGCCAGCATCAGGTCGAGGGTGCGGTTGATCGCACCTTCCGACGAATTCTCGACCGGCACCACGCCGTAGTCGGCGGTGCCGGCCTCGGTGGCGCGGAACACTTCGTCGATCGACACACAGGGCAGGCCTTCGACGGCGCTGCCGAAATGCTGGAACACGGCCTGCTCGCTGAAGGTGCCGGTGGGGCCGAGATAGGCGACCGTGATGCGCTTTTCCAGCGCGCGGCAGGACGACATGATCTCGCGGAAGATGGTCTGCACGTCCTGGTCCTTCAGCGGACCGGGATTGTTCTCGGCCACCTTGCGCAGCACCTGGGCTTCGCGCTCCGGGCGGAACACCGGCGCATTGGTTTCGGCCTTCACGTGGCCGACTTCCTGGGCAACCTTGCCGCGACGGCTCAGGAGTTCGAGGATTTGCGCGTCGATGGCATCGATCTGTTCGCGCAGGGGGAGTAGTTTGTCTGTCATTGTTTGCTCATGAATTTGAGTTTGCCGCCGTCGTAGGGTGGGCACGCAGTGCCCACGCGAAAAGCGGCGTCACGCGAACGTCACGCGTGGGCACGGCGTCCCCACCCTACCGTCCTAGCGCCCGGCAAACTCGTTCAAATAATCGACCAGGGCATGCACGCCCTCGATCGGCATCGCGTTGTAGATCGATGCCCGCATACCGCCGACGGACTTGTGGCCCTTCAGTTGCAGCAGCCCGCGCGCCTTGGCGCCGGCCAGGAATTGGTCGTTCAGGGATTCGTCGCGCAGGTAGAAGGGTATGTTCATGCGCGAACGGCAATCGGGCGCCACGCGATTCTGGTAGAAATCGTCGGCATCCAGCGCCTCGTACAGCAGGCGCGCTTTTTCGATATTGCGCTGTTCCATCGCCGCGACTCCACCTTCGCGCTTCAGGTGGGCGAACACCAGGCCGGCGATGTAGATCGCGTAGGTCGGCGGCGTGTTCAGCATCGAGTCGGCATCCGCCACCGCGCGCCAGTTGAAGACGCCGGGGCAGATCGGCAGCGCGTGGTCCAGCAGGTCGTCGCGCACGATCACCAGGGTCAGGCCGGCCGGGCCGATGTTCTTCTGGGCGCCGGCGAAGATCACGCCGTATTTCGAGACGTCGACGGCGCGCGACAGGATGTGCGAGGACATGTCGGCCACGAGCGGCGTCTCGCCCTGCACGGTCGGCACGAAATTGAATTCGACGCCGTCGATGGTCTCGTTGGTGCAGACGTGCAGGTAGGCGGCGTCGCTGCTGAGTTTCCAGCTTTCCTGCGGCGGCACCGTGGTGAAGCCGCTGGCCTCGCCGGAGGCGGCGATGTTGACGTTGGCGTAGCGCCGCGCTTCCTTCAGGGATTTGCTGGACCAGGAACCGGTCTGCACGAAGTCGATGGTGGCCGGCTGGGGCTTGCGGCCGGCCAGGTTCAGCGGCACCAGGGAATTCTCGCCCAGTCCCCCGCCCTGCATGAACAGGATCTTGTAGTTGGACGGGACGTCCAGCAGTTCGCGCAGGTCGGCTTCGGCCTGCTGGTAGATCGAGATGAATTCGGGGCCGCGGTGGCTCATCTCCATCACCGACATGCCGCTGCCGTGCCAGTCGAGCATCTCGGCGGCGGCCTGCTGGAGAACTTCTTTCGGGAGGACGGCCGGGCCGGCGGAAAAATTGAAAACCTGGGTCATCGCGCCTGTTGCCTCACTTCCCGCCGAGAGCCTGGTGGCTTTGCGCCATGGCTTTCTGGATCCGCGGCATCATCACGCGCTGGCTGATCTCCATGCTGCGGGCCATCAGCTCGGGCGCCCTGGCCTGCATCTTCTGGCCCAGCGGCGAGGTGTAGAAGGCGGTCAGCTGGCGGATCTCGTCCAGCGTATAGGTTTCCGCATACAGCGGCACCATTTCCGCGATCATGTCGTCGACCAGGGTCGGATCGGCGAACAGCGCGTGCGCCTGGACGGCCGCGGCCTTGGTCGCCTCGTCGAGCTTCTTCAGCTGCTCGGCCTTCTGATCGGCGCTCAGGTTGGGATTGCCGTTGATCGAGGCCGTCATCGTCGAGCGCATCTGGGCCGGCATCCGCTGCTCCATTTGCGCCAGCATGTTCGTCATCATGTCGTGCACTTTCATTGCCGCCAGCATGTCCCTGGTCGCCGCGACCACCGCCGGATCGGCGGACGGCACCGGCGCCGCCGCCAGACCGAAAGCGGGTGCGCAGCTCAGAATGAAGGCGGAAGCGATAGCGGCGAGCGGTTTTCTCATGATGATCCTTTGGATGGACGGCTCTTGGGCGAGCCTGTTGGCGTCATGGCAGCGGTGACGGGGAACCTGATTTTCGCACGAAACTTGCAAAAAATCCTCAGGGTGGACCATTTTTCGCCGCATTGCAGCAATCCGCCGTCGATTACGTCAAAGAAAAACGGCCCGTGCATCGCTGCAGGGGCCGTTTCGATGGCTGGGACGCGGATTATTCCGGCGCCGGCTCCAGCTCCACCTCGTCGACGTCGCTCTCGACCACGCGCTGCAGGCCGGACAGCTTGGTGCCGTCCTCCACCGCGATCAGGGTCACGCCCTGGGTCGCGCGGCCCATCTCGCGGATCTCGGCCACGCGGGTGCGGATCAGCACGCCGCCGGTCGTGATCAGCATGATCTCGTCGGTTTCGTCGACCAGGGTCGCGGCCACCACCTTGCCGTTACGCTCGGAGGTCTGGATCGCGATCATGCCCTTGGTGCCGCGGCCGTGGCGGGTGTACTCCGTGATCGGGGTACGCTTGCCGAAGCCGTTCTCGGTGGCCGTCAGGACCGACTGCTGCTCGTTCTCGGCCACCAGCAGCGCGATCACGTTCTGGCCTTCTTCCAGGTTCATGCCGCGCACGCCGCGCGCGGTACGGCCCATCGGGCGCACGTCGTTCTCGTCGAAACGCACGGCCTTGCCGGCGTCCGAGAACAGCATCACGTCGTGCTTGCCGTCGGTGAGCGCGGCGCCGATCAGGAAGTCGCCCTCGTCCAGGTCGACCGCGATGATGCCGGCCTTGCGCGGGTTGCTGAAGTCCTTCAGCGGGGTCTTCTTGACGGTACCCAGGCTGGTGCCCATGAACACGTAGTGGTCTTCCGGGAAGCTCGAGTTCTCGCCCGACAGCGGCAGGATCACGGTGATCTTCTCGCCATCCTGCAGCGGGAACATGTTCACGATCGGCTTGCCGCGCGAATTGCGCGAACCCTGCGGCACTTCCCACACCTTCAGCCAGTACATCCGGCCGCGGTTGCTGAAGCACAGCATGTAGTCGTGGGTGTTGGCGATGAACAGCTGGTCGATCCAGTCCTCGTCCTTGGTCGCCATCGCCTGCTTGCCGCGGCCGCCGCGCTTCTGGGCGCGGTATTCCGAGATCGGCTGCGACTTCATGTAACCGGTGTGCGACAGGGTCACTACCATGTCCTGCGGGGTGATCAGGTCTTCGGTTTCGAGGTCGCTGGCATTGTGCTCGATGGCCGAGCGGCGTGCGTCCTTGCCGTTCTCGGTGTAGTCGGCCTTGATCTGGCCCATCTCGTCCACGATGATCGCGGTGACGCGTTCCGGCTTCGCCAGGATGTCGAGCAGGTCGGCGATGTGGAGCATCACTTCCTTGTACTCGTTGACGATCTTGTCCTGCTCCAGGCCGGTCAGGCGCTGCAGGCGCATCTGCAGGATTTCCTGGGTCTGCTCGTCGGACAGGCGGTACATGCCATCCGGCTGCATGCCGTAGTGCTTCGGCAGGTGTTCCGGACGGAAGGCTTCGATGCCGCCGGCGGCGCCGGTTTCGGTGCGGCTCAGCATCTCGCGCACCAGGGACGAATCCCAGGTGCGCTGCATCAGCTCGACCTTGGCAACCGGCGGGGTCGGCGCGGCCTTGATGATGGCGATGAACTCGTCGATGTTCGCCAGCGCGACCGCCAGGCCTTCCAGCATGTGGCCGCGTTCGCGCGCCTTGCGCAGCTCGAACACGGTGCGGCGGGTGACCACTTCGCGGCGGTGCGACAGGAAGCTTTCCAGCATCTGCTTCAGGTTCAGCAGCTTCGGCTGGCCGTTGACCAGGGCGACCATGTTCATGCCGAAGGTGTCCTGCAGCTGGGTTTGCTTGTACAGGTTGTTCAGCACCACTTCCGGCACTTCGCCGCGCTTCAGCTCGATCACCACGCGCATGCCCGACTTGTCGGACTCGTCGCGGATGTCGGAGATGCCTTCCAGCTTCTTGTCGCGCACGTTCTCGGCGATACGCTCGAGCAGCGACTTTTTATTTACCTGATACGGCAGTTCGTCGACGATGATGGCCACGCGGCCGCCGTCCTTGCCGTACTCTTCGAAGTGGGTCTTGGCACGCATCACCACACGGCCGCGGCCGGTGCGGTAGCCGTCGCGCACGCCGGACACGCCGTAGATGATGCCGGCGGTCGGGAAGTCCGGCGCCGGGATCAGCTCGATCAGCTCGTCGATCGTGCAATCCGGGTTCTTCAGCACGTGCAGCGCGCCGTTGATGACTTCGGACAGGTTGTGCGGCGGGATGTTGGTCGCCATGCCGACCGCGATGCCGGAGGAGCCGTTGACCAGCAGGTTCGGGATGCGGGTCGGCAGGACGGTCGGTTCTTTTTCCTTGCCGTCATAGTTCGGCTGGAAGTCGACGGTGTCCTTGTCGATGTCGGCCAGCAGCTCCTGGGAAATCTTGTCCAGGCGGCACTCGGTGTAGCGCATCGCCGCGGCGCTGTCGCCGTCGATCGAACCGAAGTTGCCCTGCCCGTCGACCAGGGTATAGCGCAGCGAGAAATCCTGCGCCATACGCACCAGGGTGTCGTAGATCGAGGCGTCGCCGTGCGGGTGGAACTTACCCATGGTCTCGCCGACCACACGGGCGCACTTCAGATACGGGCGGTTCCACACGTTGTTCATCTCGTGCATCGCGAACAGCACACGGCGGTGCACCGGCTTGAGACCGTCGCGCGCGTCCGGCAGAGCACGGCCCACGATCACGCTCATCGCGTAATCGAGGTAGCTCTTGCGCATTTCTTCTTCCAGGGAAATTGGAATTGTTTCTTTTGCGAATTGATCCATTGGCGGGTCGGCTGTTTTGGGCCGTGAAATTTAAGTTTCCAAGGGGTAGATTTTACCACGCGCGCTATATCAGCAGTGCATTTTGAAAGCAAGTCCGATACGGCTTGCTTGTGCACGTTTGCCAATTTGACACATGCCTGTAATAAACTTTCGTCAAGCTTGCGGTCTGTTCACAATAACGTTGTTGCGCAGAAACAACGAGAGAAATCGCATGCGCAGCAAATGGGCTTTCCGCGGTCGTGCGGATGTAGCGTATGTGGCAAAATGGCCGAGATGTTAATTGCTCGTTTCACAATGCGAAACAGACACGTCCGTGCAAGTGTTAATATTCTGCCCACGTGCTCACGTCATGCGCATCGGCGCGCAAGTTTCGCGGCGGGAAGAATTTACCGAAAGGAAGAAAAAATATGAAAAAACTGGCAACCCTCATGCTCGCAGCCTCGGCCGCGATGGCAGGCAGCGCTTTCGCGCAAAGCGCACCGCCGTACGCGCCGCTGACGACCGACATCCAGGCGCCGAAGCCTTACAGCGCTTACGTGCAGGATGCCCGCGGCGTGATCGCGCGCAATCCTTTCGGCCTGTGCTGGCGTACCGGCTACTGGACCCCGGCCGACGCGGTCCCGGGCTGCGACGCACCGCTGTGCGTGCCGCCTGAGAAACTGGAAAACGGCAAGTGCGTCGCGCCGCCGCCGCCGCCGCCGGTCGAAGCTCCTGCCCCGGCACCTGCCCCGGCACCGGCTCCGGCTCCGGTCCCGACCTCGGAAAAAGTGAGCTACTCGGCTGACGCCTTCTTCGACTTCGACAAAGCCGTGCTGAAGCCGGCCGGCAAGGCATCGCTGGATGACCTGGTCTCGAAGCTGAAGGACATCAACCTGGAAGTCATCATCGCCGTCGGCCACACCGACTCGATCGGTACCGATGCCTACAACCAGAAGCTGTCGGTCCGCCGCGCTGAAGCCGTCAAGGCCTACCTGCAGGGCAAGGGCGTCGAATCGAACCGCATCTACACCGAAGGCAAGGGCGAGAAGCAGCCTGTGGCCGACAACAAGACTGCCGAAGGCCGCGCCAAGAACCGCCGCGTGGAAATCGAAGTGGTCGGCACCCGCAACACCCAGCAGCAGTAATCTGCCGCTGGCGGGCTGACGCCCCGGACAAACCCCGCTTCGGCGGGGTTTTTTTTCGCCAACCCAACCGTAGCACGGCGGCATTTCCGCTATTATTCGCACCTATGACTACGCAAGCATCGACGACGGCCAACGCCGACCCCTTGGAAATCCAGAAGTTCAGCGAACTGGCCCACCGCTGGTGGGACCCGACCTCCGAGTTCCGCCCGCTGCACGAGATCAATCCGCTGCGCCTGGAATGGATCAACGCGCGCGTGCCCCTGAGCGGCAAGAACGTGATCGACATCGGTTGCGGCGGCGGCGTGCTGTCCGAATCGATGGCGCGCAAGGGCGCGAAAGTGACCGGCATCGACCTGTCGAAGAAGGCGCTGAAAGTGGCCGACCTGCACAGCCTGGAATCGGGCGTCGAGGTGCGCTACAAGCTCATCGCCGCGGAAGACATGGCCGCCGAGGAACCGGGCCAGTTCGACGTCGTCACCTGCATGGAAATGCTCGAGCACGTGCCCGATCCGGCCGCCATCGTGCGCGCCGCCGCGACCCTCGTGAAACCGGGCGGCCACGTATTCTTCTCGACCCTGAACCGCAATCCGAAGTCCTACCTGTTCGCGGTGATCGGCGCCGAGTACGTGCTGCGCATGCTGCCGCGCGGCACCCACGACTACGCCAAGTTCATCACGCCGGCCGAGCTTTCCAGCTTCATCCGCGCCGCCGGCCTGCAGGTCGAGGGCCTGAAGGGCCTGAGCTACAACCCGCTGACCAAGATCTACTCGCTGAACCAGGACACCGATGTGAACTACATGGTGGCCTGCACCAAGCCGCTTTAAGACGATACTGCATGACCTTTCCCTCCCGCCTGCCCGTGCCGCGCGCCGTCCTGTTCGACCTCGACGGCACCCTGGCCGATACCGCGCCCGACCTCGCCGCCGCCGTCAACTGGCTGCGCACCGAGCGCGGCCTCAAACCGACGCCCTACGCGGTGCTGCGCCCGACCGCCTCGGCCGGCGCGCGCGGCATGATCGGCGCCGCCTTCGGCCTGGCGCCGGGCGACGAGGGCTATGAAGAGCTGCGCCTGCAATGGTTCGACCGCTACCAGTCGGCGATGGCGGTCGAGAGCCGCCTGTTCGACGGCGTGCCCGAACTGTTGGACGGCATCGAGCAGGCCGGCATGGCCTGGGGCGTGGTCACCAACAAGCCGATGCGCTTCACCGACCCGCTGATCCCGCAGATCGGCCTGGCGCACGCCGGCTGCGTGGTCTCCGGCGACACCACCGCCTTCGCCAAGCCCCACCCGGCCCCTCTGCTGGAAGGTGCGCGCCTGCTCGACCTGGCGCCCGAGGAATGCTGGTACGTCGGCGACGACCTGCGCGACGTCGAAGCCGGCCGCGCCGCCGGCATGGTCACGGTCGCCTGCGGCTGGGGCTATTGCGGCGAGATTCCGCCGGCAACCTGGGGCGCCGACTACCTGCTCGACAGCCCGCTGCACCTGCTGCAGGTGTTGCGCGAGCTGATCGAGGCGGCACGCGCCGCCGAAGCGTCGGCCTAATTAAAAGCGCCTAACAAAAGCCCCAGGGCAAGGCGCATCGTCGAAGACAGTACGCGAGTACGGCGAGACGATGCAACGCCGCCATGGGGTTTTTGTTAGGCGCTTACATATCTTTACGATTGATACAGGGATCAGTCTATCTCTGCGTGATGCCCGCCATTAATCTACTCCCATACAACAACGCAACGTTTCGGGAGCAGAGAACATGGAAGCGATCAAGAACACCACCAACCGTATCCACCCGCTGATGGCCGGCGCCGCCGTGTCGGTCATCGTCGTCAGCCTGGCCGGCGCCGCCGCCATCACCGGCATCCTGCCGAGCTCGAACAGCGCTCCGCAAGCCCAGCCGGCTGCGCTGATGAGCTCGCAGGCCGCGCCTGGCTATGCCGGCGCCCTGGCCCCGGTCGCCGCACCCGTCGCGCCGCAGGGCGTGCAGCAGGCGCCCGTCGGCTATGCCCAGCCGATGACTGCAGGCTACGTCCAACCGGCCGCTTACGCTCAACCGGGCTATGGCCAGCCGGCTTATGGTCAACAGGTGGCAGCCCAGCCGGCGCCCGCTCCGGCGCCGGTGGTGATCAAGGAAACCGTGATCAAGGAAGTGCCGGTGAAGCAGGCCGCACCGCGTCCGCGTACCGTCGCCCACCACAACTATGCCCGCGACGACTACTACGCCCCGGCACCGCGTCCGGCACCGCAGCCGAACTACGTCGGCATCGGCACCGGCGCCGTGATTGGCGGCCTGATCGGTAACCAGGTCGGCAGCGGCAACGGCCGCAAGCTGGCGACCGTGGCCGGCATCATCGGCGGCGGCATGATCGGCAACCAGATGATCAATCGCTGATCGCCGGTCTCCTCGAAGGAAAGCCGCGGATGCGCAAGCCCGCGGCTTTTTTACGTCTTGCGGAACACGCTGACGATGATGTCGCTCGGGAACAGGCGCAGCAGCGGAAGCGCGCACGTCACGGCGGCGTACTGCAGGTAGAGCGAGGGGCCGGAGATATTGCCGGCGCAGCGGATGCGCTCCAGCAGGCCCTTGGCGCGTAGCGAAGGCAGTTCGCCCGAATGCAGGCGCTCGAAGCCGTGCCGGGCCACCAGGCGCTCCAGGTTGGCGGGTCGGAAGTAATGGACGTGGGGAGAAGGCAGGTCCTTCTGCCACAGGCGTTCGAAGGGACTGCGCCAGCCCATCCGCGCAAAGGCCTTCGACAGCCGATAGAAGAAGCCGGCGCTGTTGGGCAGGTTGAGGATCAGCAAGCCGCCCTCTTCCAGGCGCGCATGACAGGCGTCGAGCGCGGCGCGGATGTCGGGAATGTGTTCGATGACGTCATTGAAGACGATGATGTCGAAACGTTCGCCGGCCTCCAGCGCATCCGGGAAATAACCCTGCCGCACCGGCAAGCCGCGCGCCGCGGTGCGTCCGCCGACCACGGCGTCCGGCTCGATCCCCAGCGCCTCGAAGCGCTCGCGCGCCGTCTCGAGGAACCAGCCATGCGCGCAGCCGACGTCGAGCAGCTTGCGCGCACCGGGCTGGGCCAGGCGGACTGCGATGTCGACGATGTCGCGGAAGTTCTCCTGTCGCAGCGCCTTCAGGCCCAGCTCGCGCTCATCCTCGTCGACCGATGCCCCCGCGCTCTTCTCGTTGATCGCTCCTTGCAGAGCGGCACTTTCGTACCCACATTCGTGGCAGGACGCATGCCATCCAGCCAACCCGGCGGTTTGCGGCGTACCGCAGACGATACATGCCATATTCTCTCCGTTCAGTGTCATCGAGCCGTCTCCAGCAACCGTACATGATAGTTCGGATTTGACAACGGAAATCTATCGAAAGTTAACATTTTCGCGAGTTCCCGGAGAGATCCGGATCACTGCACATCGCCTCAGTTTGGAGTACAATGGTAGTTCTTCGTTGGGGGCGACCTGGTTTCGACGTGGGTTGCAAAGCAGCGCAGGGCATACCGAGGACTGGTTACCTCGTAAATACATCCAGAAATCAATAACTGCAAACGATAACTCGTACGCACTCGCAGCCTAATCGCTGCTAGCTCTACATCACCTCGCCTCTGGGGTGAGCCGCAAGGCAAGTAGAGTCATTTACAGAGGCTAGGAATCAACTGGGTCACTTGGTTGCTTCCGAAATTTAAGGTGACTCGCTTGTACACAGGGTGCACATCCCCGTTGTACTGGTTAAATTAAAAGATAGTGCTAAGTATGTAGAACTGTCTGTAGAGTGCTTGCGGACGCGGGTTCGATTCCCGCCGCCTCCACCAATAAACACTCCGACGTGGTTTTTCCACGTTCAAGAACCCGCCTCCGTGCGGGTTTTTTACTATGGAGAGTTGTATATCTTGGGGTAACATAGGCTTTGTTGCACAAATCTGTCCCCTGCGCCTGAACGGGAGCGCGGGTAAACTAACGAGATGAGTGCGCCGGCAAAAACGAACTATCGAACGACCAACTGGAAAGAGTACAACGCAGCGTTGAAGGCGTCTGGCTCGCTGCTCATATGGCTGGACAAAGACATGTGCTGGCACGGCAGTGCCAGCGGCAAGCGGGGTCGAAGCCAAAAGTACAGCGAGGCGGCAATTCAGTTCTGCCTGACGATCAAGGAACTGTTTAATCTGCCCTGTGTCAGGCAATGGGATGTCGCAAAGCCTGCTCGAGCTGGCAGGGCTGGGCTGGCAGGTTCCCGACTTCAGCACCGTCAGCCGACGCCAGAAGCATTTGGTGCTAACGATTGGGTGCAGCCGACGATGACAGGATTGCACCTTCTTGTCGACAGCACCGGCATCAAGATGCTCGGCGAAGGCGAATGGAGGACGAAGAAACACGGCGCCGATTACCGTCGCCAGTGGCGCAAGGTTCATCTTGGCATCGATGCGACTACGCTGGAAATCCGGGCCATCGAAGTGACCGGCGACGCGCCGATGCTGCCGTGTTTGCTCGGCCAGATTGCCGATGACGAGGCGGTCCCGGAGACGCCGCTGGGCCGCATCAAGGACCAGATCGAGAAACTCAAGGCAAGGGTGCACCCCAAGGTCGAGCATCCGTTTCACATCATCAAGAACATCTTTGGCATGAAGAAAGTGCGTTACCGCAGATTGTTCAATAATACGACTCAACTGTTCACGTTGTTCGGACTGGCCAATCTTCGGATCGCCAGGCGACGGCTTTCTCAGCACAACGCCCAAGGTGCACCTTGAAATGGGCGAGCAAGTGAAATTTGCAGGAAAGTGCGGGAGAAACGGGGCGAAAACGGCTATAGAGTGATTATTTCTCGCTTCCGAGTACCCAAGTCCTGAAAAATTCGATTCGCTCGCATCATTTTTAACAAAATTCTGATTTGCTCAGCGCGTTCCCAATTAACTTCCAGCAACTGATTCACCCTCAATAAACAGTGCGCCACAAGAGGCTAATAAAGTTTTTAACATGGAGCGAACGTGAAGAATTAGTTTTCCGACGAGCAGATCATCGAATACATATAAAGCCACAAAGCCCCCTATTTCTCGAATAACGAGATTATGACAAATAATGTCCTAACAAGACACTAATACTCTCTTTGCCAATATGCCAGCAGTCACCGTACTCATTCCTGCATATAAGCCGGAACATCTAGAATTAGCGCTGATGAGCGCGCAGCGTCAAACATTCCAGGATATTGAAATTCTCGTCGGTGACGACACACCCGATGCCCGACTGGAAGCAATTGTCCAGCGTCTTGGCGACCCACGCATCCGATACATTCACCACGGATTCCAAGACTCGCTAAAAAATGCCAGAGAGCTTCTTCGCCATGCCAAAGGCCAGTATATCAAATGGCTATACGACGATGACTTTTTATTACCTGGATCAGTTGAGGCCTTACTGCTTGCATTACAGATGCATCCACGCGCAGCTTTGGCGTTTCATGAGCGCCAATTCATTGATGCGAATAATGCCACGGTCTTTACACCCGCTCCATTGCTGCAACCAGGAACAGTCGCTCTCGTCGACCGTCCTTTTCTTGTCAACAACATGGTTGGGAAAATTCATAATTTCGTCGGAGAGCCAAGCAACATCATGTTCAACCAAGAGATCGTCGACCCAATGACGCTCTCAACCTATCGATCTGCACAAATGGATTTTCTCAATGATGTGGCCATGTACCTTAATGCATCGAAGGATTTCCCTCTTGTTGCGGTAGGTGGCTATTTAAGCAAATTCAGACAACATGAAGCACAAAACTCGAACAAAAACTCTCCTGGATTCAGTGCTGGCCTGTACGAATGGGAAGTGTTTATACGCGGAGAAGCGGCAGATGGAAATCTTTCCTCGGCTGCTCTGCACGACGCACAAAATCGGTTGAAAAGCCTATATGTCGCACATGGTTCACACTTTCCAGAAATTACGAAGCTTCTTTCAAACCTCGATGAAATAATCCAGGCCCCACCAAATACACTTTTCAGTTCAGAGCGCTTCCAAGAGGATTATGCGTGTGCGCGCAAAGCTGTTGCGGCTCGTCTGGAGGCAAAAAGGAAATCCTCGCAAGACCATAGTTTTTGCGTAATATGCCAATCGCCAGTTGAACAATGGGTCCCCCATCCCAACGCGTCCCTTCTTTGGACTTCATTCATATCCAGCATGGAGGTCATCGGTTCCCGTCTGGACAAGCATCTCTGCCCACGCTGTCATTGCAATGATAGGGAAAGACATTTGTGGCTGTATCTTCAAGCTGCGGGATTTTTTGATCAAATCAAAAATATGCGCATCCTGCACATTGCCCCGGAACCGCAGCTTGAATCAAAAATCCGCAAACTTAATCCATTGGAGTACGTTACCGGCGATCTATTTCCTCGCTCACCGTTACACAGCAAAATCAATGTCGAGAAATTAGATTTCCCGGATGATCATTTCGATTTCATTATTTGCAATCATGTGCTCGAACATGTCAATTCTCCCGAAGTGGCTCTCGCTGAATTTCGGCGCTGCCTGACATTCAACGGGCATTTGGTTGCACAAACGCCATATTCCCCCGTCTTGCGTTACACGTTTGAACTGAACAAACCCGCCACCTCAGAATTCGCCACGCATTATTACGGCCAAGATGACCATGTTCGCCTATTCGGCGCAGACATTCTTAATAAATTTCATGCAGCAGGGTTGAATGGGGATCTATATCCTCACACGACCGTGCTTGGAGATCTTGATGCCGAAACATATGGTTGCAACTCCCGAGAGCCATTTTTCTTTTTCTCGAAAGGGAAGGCGCCAATGTTTTCATAATAGGGCACCTCGAAAACCCGCCACCGCATGGCATGATGATGGCTTCCCGAGTTTGATGCAGTTCTCATGATCAAGACCAGCCTGTTTACCGACCAGGAGCGCGAAGCGAAGCTGAACAAGCTTGGCGATGCGCTTCGCGTGCTGGAGCAGCACGTCGATTTCGCCGCGTTGGCGGCAGAAGTGGACTGTGCGGCACCACGCCCGAGCCGTGAGCGCGGCGGCCGTCCGCCGTTTCCGACCGAATTGATGGTCCGCGTTCTGCTGATCCAGCAGTCGTTCAATCTGAGCGACGAGCAGTTGGCAAAGCACGGCTTCATTGCGCGCGGCGGTCAGATGATCGATGCCAGTATTGTGCAAGCACCGAAACAATCCCTCAGCAAAGAAGAGAAAGCGCTGGTGCAACAGGACGCGATGCCTATCGAATGGACGCCAGCGAAGCGGCGCCAGAAGGATGTGGACGCGCGCTGGACCAAGAAGCACGGCAGATCCTACTTCGCCTACAAGGTGTCGGCCAACGCCGACAAGCGCTACAAGCTGGTGCGCAAGATCAAGGTGAGCACCGCCAGCGAACACGATACGCTCCACTTCGAAGACGTCCTCGATTCGGCTAACACGAACCGCAACATCCTGGCCGACAAGGGCTACGTAAATGGCGGGCGTGAGGCGCGGCTGTCCAAGCAAGGCTGGGGCATGCACATCCAGCGCAAAGGCAGCAAGGACAAACCCATTTCCGAGGCCCGGCAGCGCCGCAACCACCGCATTGCCAGGACGCGCGCACGCGTCGAGCACGTGTCCGCTGGCCTGGCGCAATTCGGCGGCAAGGCAGTGCGTTTGATCGGTCTGCCGCGACCCACCTTGCATCTGCACTGGAAGGTCGCGGCCTACAATTTGCAGCGGCTGGTTTACCTGAAGGAGGCCGGCATCGAGGCGTTCTGACGCCCGCAGTCCGCTCGGGTATCGCCCGCCCCACCGTATCCGCGACGGCCTGCATACCGCCATGGCGCGGTACATCGAAAAATACTGACAACCGTCGCCTATGACACGCCGCTTGCCGGCATGCGTAACGAGACAAGAATGAGTAACCAAAAACCGATCTACGTCACCCAACCCAGTCTGCCGCCGCTGGAAGAGTTTTACCCTTATCTGCAAAAGATCTGGGACAACAAGATCCTGACTAATGGCGGGCCGTTCCATCAGCAGCTGGAAAAGGCATTGTGCGAATACCTTGGGGTCGAGCACCTGGCATTATTCTCGAACGGGACGATCGCACTCGTTACGGCACTGCAGGCGCTGCGTATCACCGGCGAGGTGATCACCACACCGTACTCGTTCGTCGCAACGGCGCATTCGCTGCTGTGGAACGGGATCAAGCCGGTGTTTGTCGATATCGATCCAGCGACCCTCAATCTCGATCCGGCCAAGATCGAGGCAGCGATCACGCCGCAGACCACGGCGATCATGCCCGTGCATTGCTATGGGAATCCGTGCGACGTGGAAGCCATCCAGAAAATCGCCGATAACTACAACCTGCGGGTCATCTACGATGCGGCGCACGCATTCGGCGTCGAAACCAATGGAGGCAGCGTGCTGCGTTACGGCGACCTCTCAATCCTGAGCTTCCACGCGACCAAGGTATTCAATACCTTCGAAGGCGGTGCAATTATCTGCCCGGATGCGAAAACCAAACTGCGCATCGACCAGCTGAAGAATTTCGGTTTTGTCGACGAGTTGACCGTGGTTGCGCCCGGCATTAACGGCAAGATGAGCGAGATTAATGCCGCCTTCGGCATGCTTCAGCTGGAATACGTCGACGGCGCGATCGCACGGCGCCAGCAGATCGACTCGCTGTATCGCCGCCTGCTGGCGGAGGTGCCGGGTGTCCGTTGCCTGGCCGATGCCGGCCAAGAGACGTCGAATTATTCGTACTTCCCGATCCTTGTCGAGGAGGCGTATCCGCTCAAGCGCGACGAACTGTTCCAGAAGTTGAAGGATCAGGGCATCGTCGCGCGCCGATATTTTTACCCGCTCATCTCGGACTTTCCGATGTACCGAGGCCTGCCGTCCGCGCATCGCGACAACCTGCCGGTGGCAACTCGGACAGCCCGGCAGGTTCTCTGCTTGCCGATCTACCCGAACCTGGCCGATGAGGACGTAAAACGCGTGGTGCGCATCATTGCTGGAGAAAACTGGTGAAACTGGCGATCATGCAGCCCTATTTTTCCCATACATAGGGTATTTCCAGTTGGTCGCGGCGGTAGACAAGTTCGTGTTCTACGATGACGTCAACTTCATCAAGAATGGCTGGATCAACCGGAACCGTCTGATCCTGGCCGGCGCTACGCGCTATATCACCGTGCCCCTTGCCGGGGCGAGCCCATTCCTGAAGATCAATGAGATCGGCGTCCAAACCGGCGACGGATGGCGGCGCAAGCTGGTAGAGAGTCTGCGGCATTCATACTCGAAGGCGCCGTACTTCGCAGACGTCAATGCGTTGTTCCAGGAAATCGTTTTATCGGATCAGCACAAGATCGGCGAGATCGCAAAGGCCAGCGTGACGGCCGTGTGCCGCTACCTCGGCCTCACCACGGAATTTGTTCCGAGCTCGGCAATCTATGGCAATGCATCGCTCGGCGGGACCGCTCGCGTGCTCGATATCTGCGCTAGGGAGGGTGCAAGTGATTATGTCAATCCGCCGGGCGGACGCGAATTGTACAACCCGCAGGATTTTTCCGCGCGAGGGCTGGGGCTGCACTTCGTCCGGCCGAGCTTGAAGCCATATCCGCAGTTTACGGACCAATTTCAGCCGGGCCTGTCGATCATCGATATTCTCATGTTCAATAGTCGCGAGCAGGTGATGGCAATGTTCGGTGCTGAGGTCAGTGCATGATGGTCAACCCGATCGGAGGTTATTTCGAACTCGAGCTGCCGCGTGGCCGGACCCAGGTCTATCCGGGCGCGCTGCGTTTCCAGTCAGGGCGATCGGCGTTCCTCGCATTACTTCGTGCGGCGAGGCCGAATCGGGTATGGATGCCGCGCTACCTGTGTGACACGATGTATGCGCCGCTCCGCGAGGCCGGCATTGGTTGCGAGCAGTATTCCGTTGATGAGCGTTTCGAGATCATCGGAGAACCCGCCGTTCACGAACATGACTGGTTTTACTACGTCAATTACTTTGGAGTGCGCGACAGCTATGTCGACGAGGTCCTGTCGCGTTTCGAGCCCCAGCACGTGATCGTCGACAATTGTCAGGCATTTTTTTCGAGACCGCGGGACTGCGCGGCGACTATTTACTCGCCGCGCAAGTTTTTTGGCGTTCCCGACGGCGGCTTGCTGATCACCCTGTGCCAAGTTGAGCCGCCTGCGCAACGTGATACCGGGTCGCTGGCGCGCTCCAGGCATCTCATTGAGCGCTTGGCTTCGACGCCGGAAAGCGGGTATACGAGCTACCAAGCTGCCGAGCAGTCGCTGGAAAGCGTAGAGCCGCACGGCATGTCGCAGTTGACGGAAGCATTGCTGTCCACGATCGACCTGAACCAAGCGAGGCTGCGGCGTAACGACAATTTTCTGGCTCTGCACACAAAGCTCGCCCCGTTCAATCGATGCGCCCTCGACGTAGCGGCTGTCGATGGGCCGCTGTGCTACCCGCTGCTCATCGAGGCACCCGGCCTGCGCGAACACCTGATCGCATCGAGAATCTTCGTCGCGACCTACTGGCCGGACGTCGCTCGCAGGGTTGAAGCCGACTCCGTCGAAGCTGGCTTGATAAAGCATCTGCTCCCACTGCCATGCGACCAGAGGTATAGCATGGTCGAGATGGCGCAGATTGCCGACGCATGCCTTGAATTCTTAAAACGACAATAAATCACGATTTAGAAATCAGGGAAAACTGATGAATATTCACGGAAAAATCGTAACCCTTCGAGCGCCGGAGTTTGAAGACGTGCCGAAGCTGCATAAATGGAGCAATGATCCAGAGATCTGGAACATGCTCGGCGGCTGGCATTTTCCGTTTTCGATGCGTTCCACCGAGGAATGGGTGCGGAGTCGCAAAGATAGCAACTTAACCGACCATGTTTTCTGCATCGACACCACAGAACACGGGGTGATCGGCACCGCAAACCTCGTGAACATCGACTGGAAAAACAAGACTGCCTTCCACGGAACGATGATCGGTGAGCCCAACCTGCGCGGTAGGGGATATGCGCTTGATACCGTATTTTCGATCATGCGCTACGCCTTCATGGAATTAGGGTTGAACCGTCTGGACAGCGACATTATCGCGTACAACCAACGTTCAATTAAATTCTACTTAGAAAAATGCGGCTGGAAGCATGAAGGTGTGCGTCGCAACTGGTTTCACCGTAACGGTCATTTTCATGACAAGGTGTTGATCGGGGTAACGCGCGAAGATTATTTGGATATTCTCAGAAAGAATAATTACTGGAATAAGTAGTAAGGGAAACGCTGAACTAATCGGTTTCGGACAGCTTTCGGCGCTTTTCCTGTGACCGCTGCGCATAGTAGTGAATTTTTCGGCGCGGTTGATGTGCCCGAGGTCGAAATCAGCCCGGTTTTGTGCATACTAACTGTTTAGTATCGTGCGATCATATTCCTCGCCGTAGCTGGCCTTTGTTTCGTGCAAAAGCTATGCTGGGCGAGTTGATTGCTGGGTTCATCAGTCCCGGCATTCAATCGCATCAGGAGCAGTTGGCAGGCGCGTTCGGATTTAGGACGCGAGGTTCCTGCACGCGGAAGTCAACCGAGCACCCGCCGTTGATAGTGATACAACCGCCCCGATCTGACGAACCGATCGCGCCAAGATTGGTACGGAACACGATTGGCGTACCGTCGGGAACGGGATTACTAAACCTATCAGCCAGCATTACCTGGATGATAGCGGCCGGATAGGTCGGCGAGCTGTCTTTGTTCCGATCCACATTAAAGTGATTGGTACTAAGTGGGTTGCCAAAAATGTCGATGTTTTTAAAGGTCAAAACAGCCGTCTCGGTACGCCCATTGCCGCCCTCGCCCTTGATGACAATCGACTTGTCTGAAGGAAGCGCCTGTACGACTGGACCGATGCCGCCGCGGGTGGCGCGATCGTGAGCGCCGCCGTGACAGGCTTCGCAACGCCATCGGCGGAGACGGTCACGACATCGTTATTGCCACACTCCTTGTCGCGATAGACAACCTGGGCGGCGCCATTATTCGTCGGGGCCGTTGCCGACATCGTGGTCGGTATATTTACCGGCCCCATTCATCAGGTCCACCGACAGCACAGTGGAACCATCAGCCTGAATGCTTGCAGGAGAAGCGCTGAGAGTCCCGAACGTGAGCGTCGTGGCGCTGACTGCGTAGCTGGCCTTTCCTGTAGCCGTCGTAGTGCCCACGGTACTGCTCGCGGTGACGGTGCCTGCACCGCCGGCCGCGAGATTGGCGGCACGCATACTGACGCTGGCCACGCCATTACTGTCGGTCAGCGCCGTACCGCTGGTTGGAGAAAATGTCGCCAATGCGTTGCTGGTGGCGAAGCTCACGACCGAATTCGGCACTGGCTTCCTGCTTGCATCCAGGACGGTTGCCTTGACCGTGAGCGGAATAGCGCCGGTCAGCGAATTGGATGAGGTACCGCTCGCGTTCAGGAGCGCCACTGTGACGGTGGGTGCAGACTGGCTTTCCGAGGGCGATGTCGTTGTACCTGGAGACGTCGGGGATGTGGATCCCAGCATTGAACACAAGCCGGAAATTCCACTGACGCTGCTCTCGGTGCCGTTGCCGCTACTTCCGCCGCCACAAGCGCTCAACGCCATACTCGCCACCAACAGAACCGGAAAAGCCCTCAGTCTCATCGTCATGATCATCCCTTTAAGCTATTTGTACGGACTCGCTCACCAGGGATAAGTGTTCATTGACACTCTTTGCATCAGACGACTGCCTAACTATTGTAGACACTTGTACTAGATAAAATAACAACCAGCTGGAGTCTTGTACGCCCTTCCATTTCTTTCACCCGGCACGTAGCGACAGTTTCAAGCGCGATGTACTCCGAGTAACACCCCTACCTCATGCCGCACCGCAGCAATTTCCTGCTCCCCTTCCCACCTCTCCAAAATTTCCTTCCGCAAACTTCACATTTTCTTTACGCTCGTAACATACTGTGTCAAAAACCCAACGGATGTAACTTAAAGCAACACGATATTTCCCTAACGCATATTTACGACTTTGCATCTGGGCAATCTTATGCAAGAGTATTTATACGCGTACGTACAGAAAGTCAGAGATAACTGACCACGTATGCATCAGTTGCTCAAATAATTTTCATCCCAGGAGTTGTTGTGAAGCATAAAAATATTTTGAAGAAGAGTTCCATCGCTCTGGCCGTTACCCTGGCCATCCCCGCTTTAGCCGCAGCGCAAGAAGCAAGCACGCCGGATCCGAAGATCCAGCGCGTCGAGGTTACCGGCTCCAGCATCAAGCGTACGCAAACCGAGGCAGCGAACGCAGTCCAGATCCTGACCCGCGATGACATCGAGAAAACCGGCCAGAATACGGCGCTGGGCATCCTGACCGCCATGTCCTCGGTCAGCACCGACATCAACTCGGCAAGCGCCAGCTCCGGCAGCTTCGCGACCGGCGCTTCGGGCGTCAGCATGCGCGGCCTGAGCAAGGTTGCTACCCTGGTCCTGGTCAACGGCCGCCGCATTGCGCCCTACGGCCTGTCGGACGGTGCTCAGCAGAACTTCACCAACCTGGATGCCATCGCCACCGACGCCATCGAGCGCATCGAGGTGCTGAAAGACGGCGCATCGGCAATCTACGGTTCGGACGCCATCGCCGGCGTGGTCAACATCATCCTGCGCAGCAACTACCAGGGCTTCCAGATCAAGGGCCAATACGGTGAAGCGCCGCACTTCCAGGACGCGCGCAACCGCAACGTGTCGGCGATCTGGGGTTATGGCGACATCGACAAGAACGGCTTCAACACCTACCTGACCGCCGAAGCCTACAAGACCGACGGCTACAGCCAGGGCGACCTGAGCTCGCATTACCCGGCTTGGCACCGCCTGACCCCGGGCCGCTCGACCTACGATGCGAAGAGCTCGTTCTCGCCGACCGGTAACTACTTCCTGAGCAGCACCAACATCGTCGCCGCACCGGGCTGCCCGGCCGCCGACATCGACCCGACCGACAAACTCTGTAAGTGGGATGCGACGCCGTACAACGGCCTGCGCACGAACAACAAGCGCCATGCGCTCGCCAGCAGCACCCACTTCCGCATCGGCCAGAACATCAACGCCAACTTCGAAGTCACGGCCGCCGGCGAAGTCAGCGACTACATCGTGGCGCCGTTCAGCGTCAGCAACGGCGCTGCCACCAGCTCGCAGAGCGTCTGGTACAACGTTCTCGGCGGCAAGATGGTCGGTCCGTTCTCGTATCCGAAGCTGCCAGTCGGGCACCCGATGAACCCGTACAGCACGGCGACCGAGTACCGCGCGCGCATGATGGACACCGGCAACGGTTTCAACTTCAACCGCACCGATTCCGACCAGCAGCGCGTGATGCTGGCCCTGGACGGCACCATCGGCAACTGGGACTGGAAATCGGCGCTCGGCTACTCGCATTCGAGCGCGACCAAGGCAACCCGCGCCGTCAGCGCCAAGGGCTACACCGATGCGATCGTCAACAAGACCTACGTGTTCGGCAAGCAGAACGATACGGCCCTGCTGGAATCGATGTTCCCGGTCCGTACCACCGAAGGTGAAGCCAAGGTCAAGTTCTTCGACGCGACCGTGTCGGGCACCGTGGCGCAACTGCCGGCCGGTCCGCTGAACGTTGCGTTCGGCACCAATATCAGCCAGAACTCCTACTGGATGAAGAGCTCGGACAACGTGCTGCGCGGCGATCTGGTCGGTATCTTCGGCCTGCAGGTGGACGATTCGCGTAACGAGTACGCGCTGTTCACCGAAGCCAACGTTCCGCTGACGAAGCGCCTCGAGATGAACGCCGCGCTGCGCGCCGACAAGAGCGGCGATTTCGACGCTCACCTGTCGCCGAAGCTGGGCCTGCGCTACAACGTCACCGACAGCCTGCTGCTGCGTGCCACCGCATCGGGCGGCTTCCGTGCGCCGAACATCGTCGAATCCGGTAACGGCCTGGGCCGCAGCTCGGTCGCGACCGGCGTCAACGACCTGCGCCGCTGCCCGATCGCCAACCAGCTGAACGCCCTGGTGCAAGGCGCCGCCAACGCGACCACCGCCGACAAGGCATTGGCCAACAGCTTCCGCAACGCGGAATGCTCGGCCGGCCTGCCGAGCTTCGTGTCGTCGAACCCGGACCTGAAGCCGGAAACCTCGCGTTCGGTGACCCTGGGCGCCGTGTGGGAGCCGATCAAGAACTGGAGCGCCGGCCTCGACTACTACTTCATCGAGCGCCGCAATGAAATCGGCACCCGTGGCGTAACCGACATCCTGAAAGGCGAAGCCAGCCTGCCGGCCGGCCAGCTGATCCGTATCGACAACACCGCCAACGACAACGACTTCCTGTCCCTGGTGAAGAAGTACGCGCCGAACAACACCATCAACTACGGCGGCGTCGGCCAGCTGGGCCTGGTGTACAACCCTTACGTCAACAGCGGCCGTACCCGCGTGTCCGGCTTCGACTTCGACGCATCGGGCCGTTTCAAGTTCATGGGCACGGACTTCCGCCTGAAACTCGACGGCAGCTACATCTGGAAATACCAGAACTACAGCCAGGCGCTGAACGCGTATGACGAGAACATCGCCGGCACCTGGGACTTCTATGACTTCCCGGCGTCGCGCCTGAAGACCGTCACGAAGCTGTACATGAAGAAGGGTGATTTCGATCACTCGATCACCATGAACTACAACAGCGGCTGGGGCAACAACAGCAACTCCTCGCCGACCTACTGCGTCACGCAGAAAGTCGCACCGGAGAACATGGCTATGTGTAACCATGTCGGCAGCAACACCACCTTCGACTACTCGCTGACCTACTCGGGTATCGATCACGTGAAGCTGAGCCTGTACGTCACCAACATCTTCGAACAGGACTACCCGATCACCTGGCGTGACGGCTACACCACCCAGTTCCGTCGCGTGGCAGTGGCTGCAACCTACAAGTTCTGATCGCCTGACCCGGCGTGAAAACTGGAAGACCAGGCTTCGGCCTGGTCTTTTTTTTCGCCCGTCGCCTAGGAGGTCGGGCCCGGATCGGTTCCCGCCGCCATCATGAGTTCCTTCGCCAGCGCATCGTTGAAGGCCGGAAGATCGTCCGGCTTGCGGCTGGTGACCAGGCGCGCGTCGATCACCACTTCGTCGTCGGTCCACTCGGCGCCGGCGTTGGTGAGATCGCGCTTCAGGCTGGGCCAGCTGGTCAGGTGCTTGGCGCTGGCGATGCCGGCATCGATCAGGGTCCAGGGACCGTGGCAGATCGCGCCGACCGGCTTGTCCTCGACGTCGAAGCCGCGGATGAAATCGATCGCTTCCCTGCTCATGCGCAGCTTGTCGGGATTGGCCACGCCGCCGGGCAGCACCAGGGCGTCGAAGTCGGCCGGATCGGCATCGCGCACGTTCATCTCGACCTTGAACCGGTCGCCCGGCTGCAGGTGATTGAAACCCTGAACCTCTTCGCCGGCATTCTTCGGCGACAGCAGCACCACGGTCGCGCCCCGCTCTTCCAGATAGGACCGCGGGCTGGTGTATTCGATCTGCTCGACGCCGTCCGTCATCAGCATGGCGACGCGCTTGCCCTCCAGGGGCCTGCCTGATACCTGTTCCATATGAACTCCTTCCGGGCTCAGTGTGCGCCCGATTGCCCCGGCTGGACCGCGGCCAGCTCGCCGAGGATGGCCTGGTTGAAGGCCGGGATGTCGTCAGGCTTGCGGCTGGTGACGAGCTTGCCGTCGACCACCACCTGTTCGTCGGTCCACTGCGCGCCCGCGTTCTGCAGGTCGAGCTGGAGGGTCGGCCAGCTGGTCATGCGCTTGCCGCTGACCAGGTCGGCATCGATCAGGGTCCAGGGCCCATGGCAGATGGCGGCGATGGGCTTGTTCTCGCGGCCGAATTCGCGGATGAAGGCGATTGCCTCCGTCGACAGGCGCAGCTGGTCGGGATTGGCGACGCCGCCCGGCAGCACCAGCGCGTCGAAGTCGGCCGGACGCGCATCGCGCACGTCGAGTTCGACCTTGAACTTGTCGGCGGGATCGAGGTGGTTGAAGCCCTGGATCTCGTCGCCGCTCGGCTTCGGCGAGACCAGGGTCACCTTGGCGCCCTGCTGTTCGAGGAAGCTGCGCGGCCCCGTGTATTCGACCTGCTCGACGCCGTCCGTCATCAGGATGGCGACCCGTTTGCCCTGCAGGGCCTGGCCTGCGCCAGGTTGCGACTTCTGTTGCGAATTCTGTTGCATGAGACCTCCTTCAATCGATGAAAAATGATCGCTGTGGGAGGTCCGATTGTAGTTTTGCCTGCCTCGGGACGGCGCGCGCTTCCCGCTCTAGTCGAGGCCCAGTGCGTGCAGGCGTGCGCGCAGGCGGCGCACCTCGTCGCCGAGGTCGACCACCAGCGCGGCCAGGTCCTCGTTGGCGTCGAAGTCGCGTTCCACGCGCAGCAGGCGGCGCGCGCGCAGCAGGTCGCCGCTGCGGAAGCGCCACTCCGTCACCTCCACCGCCGGCTGGCCGGCAAGGATGCCGGCGCGCACCCGGCGCACCACCCATTCCGGCTCCACATTGCAGGCGCGCGCCAGCTCCTCGAGGGTCAGTGCGGCGTCGTCCAGCAGTACGCCGCTGATGCTCGTCATCTCATGCATCGCTCAAGCTCCTATGCGTTCGCGTGGGTTGAAGGCGAGGTCGCGCGCCATCGTCTCGTACAGTTCGCGCGCGCGATCGCTGGTGGCCGGCGGCAGCACCACGTCCAGGATCAGGTAGAGGTCGCCCGGCTGCGAAGATGGAATGCCCCTGCCCTTCAGGCGCAGCTTGCGGCCGCTCTGCGACGCCGGCGGCACCGTCACCTCGACCGCGCCGGACGGCGTCGGCACCGAGATGCTGGCGCCCAGCGCCGCTTCCCACGGCGCCACCGGCACGTTCTGGTAGACACTGGAACCCTCGACGCGATAGCGCGCATCGGGGTTGAACTGGATCTCCAGATACAGGTCGCCCGGGCCGCCGCCGCCGATGCCCGGATGGCCCTGGCCCGCCAGGCGCAGCTGCTGTCCCGGCGTCACACCCTTCGGAATGTTCACGCTCAGGGTCTTTTCCTGCTGGCCGGCACGCAGGCTGATGGTGCGCGTGGCGCCCTGGTAGGCATCGCGCAGGTCGATCGAGATGGCGGCGTGGATGTCCTCGCCGCGCATCTGGAAACCGCCGCCGCCCATGCCCGCGCCGCCGCCGCGGTGGCTGCGCCCTCGCCCCATGTGCGCGAACAGGTCGGCAAAGATGTCTTCCGCGCTGCCGCCTTCGCCCCCGCCGAAGTCGTACTGGCCGTACTCGCGGCCCCAGTCGGGCGGCGGCTGGAAGCCCTGGCCCTGGCGCGGGGCCTGGCCGAGCGCATCGTAGGCGGCGCGTTTCTCGGCGTCGCCCAGCACCTCGTAGGCCTCGTTGATTTCCTTGGTCTTCTCGGTCGCGTTCTTGTGCTTGCTGACGTCCGGGTGATATTGCCGGACCAGCTTGCGGTAAGCCTTCTTGATGTCGTCCGCGGACGCGGTCCTTTCGACACCAAGGGTCTGGTAGTAGTCCTTGTATTCCACGAGCGGGCTCCTGGATGGGGTTGGATGGTTTGGATCAGCCTTATCTGATGGTGACAGGCTAACATTTCAACCAGGAGCACATCGTTATGGCATTTAAAAAATATACTCCCTCCGCCTTTCGGCGATCTGCTGCGCGGACTGCTGCTGCTCGGGTTCGAGGATGCGGCGCACAGCCTCCTCCGTAAGCGGCCTGTACAGGATGGCGCTGACGCCATCGAGCGTCCCCTCGGCGGGCGGCGCCGACTCGGGATCGGCCAGCAGGAGGATGGTCGCTTCCGGCAGACATCGCTTCAGTTCTCCCGTGAGGGAGCGCCGGTCGCCTGGGATATGGGCCGTACAGGTAACGATCAGATCGAACTGGATCAAACGGGCAGCGTATAGCGCCTTTTTTTGATTGAAGACCGGGGTCGTCAGGTACCCCATCGATGACAGCACAGCGGCAGTGTTGTTACATAGTTCCGAGTTTTTTTCCAAAATCAAAGCATACTTCATGGACCATCCCTGTCTTTTTTGTAACTTATGGTCGCCATTATAAAGGGATCGAAAGCATAAGGACAAACCAATCGGATCGCATCCATGCACCGCGCGTATGACTCCTGATCCCGCACATGCCCCCATCGTTCGACGAGCTAGCCAACACTTCTGAGCAGTGCTAAATTTGCAATTCCATGTATTTACCAGAGGGGGCCGGCGCATGAGCATGAGCAAATGGGTCAAACGGACCAGCATCGCGCTGGTGGGGCTCGCCCTGCTGGGCGTGGCCGCCACCGTGGTCGGCAAGGCGCTGGGCGAGCGCAAGATGATGCGCAACGTGGTACTGCAGGTGCGGCCGCTGGACGTGCTGCCGGATCCGGCGCACATCGAGCATGGACGCTACCTCTACAACACCCGCGGCTGCGCCGAATGCCATGGCGCCAACGGCGCCGGCAAGACCGTCATCAGCGATGGCGGCATGCACGTGGTGGCGCCCAACATCACCGCAGGTCCGAACGGCACCACGGCGCGCTACCAGCTGGTCGACTGGGTGCGCACCGTGCGCCACGGCGTCAAGCCGAACGGTAATCCGGTCATGATCATGCCCAGCGAGGACTACAGCCGCCTCACCGACGAGGACATGGCAGCGCTGATCGCCTTCCTCCAGCAGATGCGCCCCGTACCCGGCAACAAGGCCGTGATCGAGGTGCCGGTCCCGGTGAAGGCCCTGTATGCCTTCGGCGTGATCCAGGACGCATCCGAAAAGATCGACCATGCGCAGCCGTCCTTCCGTCCGGTATCGGCCGCCGTCACGCCGGAATACGGCGCCTACGTGGCCAACGCCTGCATCGGCTGCCATGGCGCCAATCTCAGCGGCGGCAGGATCCCCGGCACACCGCCGTCCTGGCCGGCGGCCGCCAACCTGACGCCCGGCAAGGGCAGCGCCATGACCCGCTATCCGACTCCGGAACTGTTCATGGCCATGCTGCACAGCGGCCAACGCCCGGACGGCAAGCCGGTCAGCCCCGTCATGCCCTTCGGCTCGCTGAAGCAGATGAACGAGACCGACATGCGGGCGCTGTACGCCTATCTGAAGACGGTGCCGCCGCGCCCACCCTACAGTAGAATCATCGGTTTCGTTCGCAAACCGAGCCATGACGTCCGCTACCACCATCACGCAGTCTTCCAACCCCGTCCGCACCGAGATCGCGACCCTGTGGCGCCTGTCGTGGCCGATGCTGGTCGGCCAGCTCGCGACGGTCGGCATGGGCGTGGTGGACGTGGCGATGACGGGCCATGTCAGCGCCGCCGAACTGGCCGCGGTCTCGCTCGGCACCTCGGTGTGGTCGATCATCCTGGTGACCGTGATGGGCGTCATGATGGCGGTGAACTCGGTGGTCGCGCACGAGATGGGCGCCGGGCGCTTCGACAGGATCTCGCACTCGGTGCGCGAATCGCTGTGGATGGGCCTGCTGGTCGGCATTGCCGGCTGTGTGGCGGCCAACCTGTGCGCGCTGCTGTTCGACCACATCGGCCTCGAACAGGCGGTGGCCGATCGCGCCAAGACCTTCCTTCACATCATCAGCCTCGGCATGCCGGCCTTCGGCTGCTACCGCGCGCTGTACGGCTACACGACCAGCATCAACCAGACCAAGCCGATCATGGTCATCGCCATCCTCGGCCTGCTGTACAACGTGGTGCTCAACTGGGGCCTGATCTTCGGCCATTTCGGCCTGCCCAGGATGGGCGCGCTGGGCTGCGCGGTGTCGACCGCCAGCGGCGTGTGGCTGATGCTGGCCGCCATGATCGGCTGGATCAAGTTCTCTCCGGCCTACCGCGCGACCTACCCGTTCACGCACTGGGAAGGTCCGAACTGGCGCGAGATCGGCAGCATGCTGCGCCTGGGCCTGCCGATCGGCGTCACCCACTTCGCCGAGGTCAGCGCCTTCGGCATCGTCAGCCTGCTGGTGGCGCGCTTCGGCGTGGTGCAGGTGTCGGCGCACCAGATCGCGCTGAACTTCACCTCGCTGGTGTTCATGGTGCCGATGAGCTTCGGCATCGGCACCCTCACCCGCGTCGGCCAGGCGATGGGCGAAGGCAATGCGCAGCGCGCCCGCTTCGTGGCCTGGACCGGCACCGCCCTGTGCGTCTTCTTCGGCCTGCTGTCGGCCATCTTCATCGCCCTGTTCCGCTGGCAGATCGCCGCCATGTACACCTCGGACGCCGTGGTGCAGGCCACCTGCGCCCTGCTGCTGCTGTTCGCCGCCATCTTCCAGCTGTCCGACTCGACCCAGGTCGCGGCAGCGTCGGCGATCCGCGGCTACAAGGTCACGCGTTCGCCGATGGTGATCCAGATGATCGCCTTCTGGGGCGTGGCCCTGCCGGTCGGCTGGATCCTCGGCCTGGCGCCCGCATGGTTCCCGTGGTCGCCGGCCGAACCGATGAAGGCCACCGGCTTCTGGATCGGGCTGGTGCTGGGCCTGACGGTGGCGGCGGTGCTGCTGGCGTGGTCGCTCAACAATCTGTCGAAGCTGCGGGTACGCGAAGCCCGCTCGGCTTCTTGAAATGCAAGGCACATATTTACAGCGCTCGGCGCCTTACTCTGGTATCGTCTCGCCCGTTGCACAAAATTAATTTTTATCCGCGAGACAATCCATGCGCCTCATTCTTGCCCTTCTTGCCGCCCTGGCGGCCGTTCCCGCATCCGCGGAACGCCTGACCCTGGACCGCATCTACGCCGACCCGGCGTTGTCCGGCCCCGGCGTTCGTAACGTACGCGTGTCGCCCGACGGCGAACGCGTGACCTTCCTGCGCGGCCGTGCCGACAACCAGTTCCAGCTGGACCTGTGGGAATACAATATGAAGGACAAGACCACGCACCGCCTGGTCGACTCCAAGAAGCTGGTCCCGCTTGAAAACCTGTCGCTGGAAGAAAAGGCGCGCCGCGAACGTGCGCGTACCGCCAGCCTGTCCGGCATCATCAGCTACAGCTGGTCGCCGGATGGCAAGCAGATCCTGGTGCCGATCGCCGGCGACCTCTACCTGGTCGACGTCGCCAATCCGGACAATGCGCGCAAGGTTGCCTCGGGTAACGTCGGCGATCCGAAGATTTCGCCGAAGGGCCGCTACGTCTCCTTCGTGCGCGACCAGAACCTGTTCGTGATCGACCTGTCGACCGGCAAGGAACGCCAGCTGACCACCGACGGCAAGGACACCATCCACAACGGCGAAGCCGAATTCGTCGCCCAGGAAGAGATGGGCCAGCGCACCGGTTACTACTGGGCGCCGGACGATTCCGCGATCGCCTACAAACGCTACGACGAAGCCCCGGTGCCGGTCGCGCGCCGCTTCGAAATCTTTGCCGACCGCACCGAAGTCATCGACCAGCGCTACCCGGCCGCCGGCGATCCGAACGTGCTGGTCGACCTGATGATCGTCGACCCGGCAAGCGGCGCACAGAAGAAGGTCGACCTGGGTCCCGAAAAGGACATCTACCTGGTGCGCGCCGACTGGAGCGCGGACGGCAAGAGCCTGGTCTACCAGCGCCAGTCGCGCGACCAGAAGCGCCTCGACCTGGTCGCCGTCGACGCCGCCAGCCTGGCGCAGCGCACCCTGCTGACCGAAACCTCGAAGACCTGGGTCAGCATCCACGACGACCTGAAGTTCCTGAAGAACCGTCCGGCCTTCATCTGGGCATCGGAGCGCAGCGGCCGCAACCACCTCTACCTGTTCGACCTGGACGGCAAGCTGCTGCACCCGATCACCAGTGGCGAATGGGGCGTCGACAACATCCTGGCCGTGGACGAGGATGCCGGCAAGGTCTACATCGCCTCGAACAAGGATGCGGTGATGGACAAGCAGACCTATGCGCTGAACCTGGACGGCAGCAATGCCGACAAGCCGGTGCGCATCACCAAGACCGACGGTATGCACGACACGTCCTTCGCGCGCAACGGCAAGATCTTCGTCGACACCTTCTCGGATCCGAAGACCCCGCCGCAAGTGTCGATCCGCAAGGCCGACGGCACGATGGTCGAGTGGCTCGAGCATAACGAGATGAACGCGAACCACCCGTACGCGAAGTACATGGCGGACCACCTGCCGACCGAGTTCGGCAGCATCAAGGCACACGACGGCCAGAACCTGTACTACTCGATGATCAAGCCGGCCAACTTCAATCCGGCCAAGCGCTATCCGGTCTTCCTGTTCGTCTACGGCGGCCCGCACTCGCAGCAGGTCACCCGCGGCTGGGGCAACCTGTTCAAGCAGTACATGGCGCAGCAGGGCTTCGTGGTGTTCACCCTGGACAACCGCGGTTCCTCGCGCCGCGAGCGCGCCTTCACCGACGTCATCTACGGCGAACTGGGCAAGCATGAAGTCGAAGACCAGCTGACCGGCGTCGACTGGCTGGCCAAGCAGAGCTTCGTCGATCCGAAGCGCGTCGGCGTGTTCGGCTGGAGCTACGGCGGCTTCATGACCCTGCGCCTGCTGGAAGCGGGGTCCAGCAAGATCGCGATGGGCGTGTCGGTGGCGCCGGTGACCGACTGGGCACTCTACGACACCCACTACACCGAGCAGTTCATGGGCGCGACGCCGAAGTCGAATCCGGAAGCCTACAAGCAGAGCGGCGTGTTCGCCCACCTGGACGGCCTCAAGTCGCCGCTGCTGCTGGTGCACGGCATGGCGGACGACAACGTGCTGTTCACCAACAGCACGCGCCTGATCGACGCCCTGGTCAACCGCAACGTGCGCTTCGAGCTGATGACCTACCCGGGCGCCAAGCACGGCATCTCCTCGCGCACGGGCCAGCGTCACGTGTACGGGATGATCGAGGCCTTCTTCAAGAAGAACCTCGGCGGTACCGGCGCTAAATAAGCCGTAGGGTGGGCTCGCCGGGCCCACGAATGAAAACAGCCGCTCGAGAGCGGCTGTTTTTCGTTGAACGCGGGCACGGCGTGCCCACCCTACGAAGCGATTACTTGGTCGCGTCGTGGATGGTTTCCTGCGCATCGCCCAGGGTTTCCTGGGCCTTGCCCTCAGCCTGGTTCTTCAGGCCTTTTGCCTGTTGTTGCTTGCTGTCGACCAGCTTGCCGGCTTCTTCCTGGATTTTGCCGCCGATGTCTTTCAGTTTGCCTTCGACTTGATTCGAGTTCATGGTGCTCTCCTTTCATTGACTGTGGATTCAATGATAAGAAAACTTGATTGACGGCTCCGTTCGCGCACGCACATAGCTCGTCGATACGATCACGGCGGCTGCAAACGAATCTGGTGCCCCGCTCCAGCCGACTGTGAGAGCATGCCGGTATGAACGAACAGATCCCTTCACCCGACGGCGAACAGGCCGGGCCGGCGCCCATGCAGCGCCGCGTCCTGCGGCGGCACGCTCTGATCGACGGTATCGCCATCGTCTTCCTGGCCCTACTGGCAGCCGTGTATTACGCCGCCAACGCCCTGCTGCTGGTGTTCGCCTGCATCCTGTTCGCGATCCTGCTGTATGAGCTGAGCGTCCTGCTGTGCCGCCGATTCGGGCTGAACCGCAAGCTGGGGCTGGGCATCGTGGTGGCGGTGCTGCTGCTGGTGATCGGGCTGGGCGGCTGGGCAATGTCGCCGCAGATCACCGAGGAGGCCAACCAGCTCGCCAAGGATGTGCCGGCCTCGCTGGAGCGCCTGCAGCAGATGGTCGGCCAGCATCCCCTGCTCAAACGCATCGCGGACGAATTGCCGCAGCCCAAGCGGCTCATGCAATACCTCGGCCAGATGGTGCCGAATGCCGGCCTGTTCTTCGGCGGCGTGCTGGGCGCGGTCGCCAACGTCGCCATCATCCTGTTCGTCGGCATCTATTTTGCCGTGTCCCCGCGCAGCTACATCGATGGCTTCTTGAAACTGGTGCCACCGCCGAAGCGCGCCCGCATCCAGCAGGTGCAGTACGAGATCGGCCGCACGCTGGGACGCTGGCTGCTCGGCACCTTTTGCGCAATGCTGATCGCGGGGATCGCGACCTCGATCGGGCTGAGCCTGCTCGGCGTCCCGCTGGCGCTGATCCTCGGCATCATCGCCGGCCTGCTCGACTTCATCCCCTATGTCGGCCCGATCATGGCGGGCGTGCCGGCGGTGCTGATCGCGCTGTCGGTGGATCCGCAACTGGCGCTGTACACGGTACTGCTTTTCCTCGGCATCCAGATGCTGCACGGCTATGTGCTGCAGCCGCTGATCGACTCGCACACCGTCCGCATCGCGCCCGGTCTGATCATCGTGATGCAGCTGGTGTTCGGCACCATCTTCGGCTTTGCCGGCATCGCGCTGGCGACACCGCTGACGGCCACCTTGATGGTGCTGATCAAGATGCTGTATGTCGAGGACGTCCTCGGCGACCGGCCCCAGGAGCAAGGCGGCGCGCCGCCGCGTGGATAAAGGCTAGCATGGCTTTACCCAACAATTGCAAAGGACACCACGACGATGAACACGCCCGCCCTGCTCCCCTCCGCCCTGATCGGCGCCGTCGCCAGCGCACGCTCGATGACGCCCATGGCCACGCTCGCCACGGCCCGCCTTGCCGACCGCGATACGCCGGGCGAACTGGCCCTGCTCGACCGCCCCTTGTTCAAATACGGCGCCCTCGCAATGGGAGTTGGAGAACTGTTCGGCGACAAGATGAAAACGGCGCCCGACCGCACCGTCTTCCTGGGCCTGCTGGCGCGCGTGCTGAGCGCCGGGATCGCCGGTGCGGCGCTGGCGCCGAAGGGCCAGGAAAAGGCCGGCGCAGCGGTCGCCGTGGCCACCGCCGTACCGCTCGCCTACCTGACCCTGGCCGCCCGCAAGCAGGCCATGGCGCGCATCGGCCAGACCCGCAGCGGGCTGATCGAAGATGCCTTGATCGTCGCCGCGGGCGCCGCGATCGTGGCGCTGGCGACGCGACCGGAAGGCGATTAGGTTCTTAGTCGGGAAGCCGGATATCGGTCAGCTTCCAGTCCGCAAACCCCCGGCGCTGCATGACGAGCGCCATCGTATCTTTCCTGGCGCCGTCCCCTTCCCTTTCGCCACGGAAGAGGATGGTGTCGGCGCCCTGCCTTTCGGTGTGCCAGACGGTCTTCCTGCGCTCGCCGCTATCCTGCCCGCCGTCGGCGCTTCCACCGTTCTCGTTCTCGCTCTCGCTCTCGATCTTGAACTTCCCTTCGCGCATCGCAAACATGATCGCTTCCGGGCGCACCGCCGTGTCGATCAGTTTGTCGATCAGCACGCCTGCCAGCAGGCTGCCGAGATTGTTGCCGGCGTTCGCGCTGTCTGGTTGCAGGCGCGCCGCGAACTGGCTCTTCAGGCTCTCACGCACCTTGGGAAAATCGACGCGCTCGTTGAAGCGCCCCGCGTCGGCCGCCACCGCGGCATCGCGCAGCTCGCGCATCGCCAGATAAGGCGACCAGTACCAATAGGCCGCCACGCCGGCAAGGAGAACGGCCGCCAGGGCCGGGAGAATCCGCTTCTGTAATGATTTCATTGCCGGATTCTAATTGGAAAAGAAAACAGCCGCACGAGGCGGCTGTTTTGGGAGGTACACGCTTAGGCAATGCAGATCAGCGGTTACCCTTGCCGACGATATCTTTCGCGTCGCCGACCTTTTCCTGCACCTTGCCTTCGACCTGCTTGTTCAGGCCTTTGGCTTGTTGCTCGCTGCTACCAACGGCTTTGCCGACACCTTCCTGAATCTTGCCGCCAATGTCCTTGGCCTTGCCTTTGATCTGGTCCTTGTTCATGGACACCTCCTTTCGTTAAGTTCACGAATCCTCGGCCCGCTGCGCATCCCATCCGGTGGACCGCCGAGACTGGTGGCGGTGTCGAGGTCCCGTTGCTACCGCTCGGCTGTCGAACGGCACAGGTTCATCTTGGGCCGATTACGGCCCTCACTCTGTTCGCCGGTTAACGTAGTGGAATCAATTCTTGTAGCGGAATCAGTTTTTCCGCCACACACTGGCGAGCCAGGGCTGTTGCTCGCGCGGCAGGCCGGCCGGGCGGTAGTAGTGGCGGACCGGCGTGAAGCCGGCCCCGGTGACGAAGGCTTCCCAGGCGGGATAGTCGTGGAAGCAGCCCCAGCGCGGGCCGTTCCAGCCCTCTTCGTTATGGCCGCGCGGGTTGGAACTGAACAGCACGCCGCCCGGCTTGAGCGCGGCGTGCAGCTCGCCCAGCACCTTGGGCAGCAGGCTGCGCGGCACGTGGAAGAGCGAGGCGTTGGCATAGATGCCGTCGAACATCTCGTCCGGCAAGTCGAGGTCGATGAAATTCTGCAGCCACACTTCGCAGCCGCTGTATTGCGCGGCCATCTCCACGAAGCGCGGGCTGCCGTCCAGGCCGATGGCGCGGTGGCCCATGTTCCTGAAGGTCTTCAGGTCGCGCCCCGGGCCGCAGCCGAGGTCGAGGATGGTGTACGGCGGATCGGCCTCGATCGCGTCGAGCAAGGCCGCGATGTTCTGGCTGACGTCGTGGTCTATGGTGCCGGCGAAGAAACGCGGCGCCACTGCATCGTAGTGATGCAAGGTACGTTCCGAAATCTCGCGGAAGTCGTCGTTCTGTCCCATACATGGATGCGCGCGCAGCATGCGGCGCTTAAGGTCGAGATAATGCTGCTTCATGGACCACCTGCAACAAGAATGCCAGGCCCCTGATTCTAGGCCTGGCAGTCTCGCTGCCGGCGTCCCTTACCTTCTACAAACTAATTACCAGACGCGAACACGCTCGTCCGGCGCCAGGTAGAGCTTCTGGCCCGGCTGCACGTCGAAGGCCTTGTACCAGGCGTCCAGGTTGCGCACGGTGGCGGCGCGGTACTGCGGCGGCGCGTGGCCGTCGGTCAGGATGCCGCGGCGCTCGGCCGCTTCGCGCGCCTTGTTGCGCCAGCTGTGCGCGAAGCCCAGGAAGAACTGGCGGTCGCCCTCTTCGCCGGCTTTATTGCCAGAGGCAAGCTTGTAGGCGTCGTAGGAGGCGGCCAGGCCGGCCAGGTCGGCCAGGTTTTCCGACAGCGTCAGCTGGCCGTTGACGGCCAGGTCCGGGAAAGGTTTATAGCTGTTGTACTGCGCCACCAGTTTGCCGGACGCGGCCTTGAAGTGCTCCATGTCCTGCCTGGTCCACCAGTCGCGCAGGCGGCCCTGGGCATCGAACTGGGCGCCCTGGTCGTCGAAGCTGTGGCTGATCTCGTGGCCGATGATGGCGCCGATCGCACCGTAGTTGCTGGCGTCGGAGGCCTTCGGATCGAAGAACGGCGGCTGCAGGATCGCGGCCGGGAAGTTCAGCGCGTTCTGCAGCGGCAGATTGACGGCATTGACCAGCTGCGGCGGCATCGACCATTCGGTGCGGTCCGGCTTGCGGTGCAGCTTGGCGATCTCCTGGGCGGTGTGGAATTCGTCGGCGCGCACGGCATTGCCGAAGGCATCATCGAGCACGACCTTCAGGCCTTCATACGACTTCCACTTGTCCGGATAGCCCACGCCCACGTACAGGGTCTTGAGCTTTTCCTTGGCCTGGGCGCGGGTGGCCGGCGCCATCCAGTCGAGCTTGTCGACACGCTTGCCGAAGGCATCGACGATATTGCCGACCATCTGCTGCAGGCGCGCCTTGTTCTCGGCCGGGAAATATTTGGCGACGTAGATCTTGCCGACCGCCTCGTCCATCGCCTCGTTGGTCGCGGCCAGCGCGCGCTTCCAGCGCAGCGACTGTTGCGGCGTGCCGCTGAGGGCCTTGCCGTAGAACTCGAAACGCTGGTCGGACACGGCCTTCGGCAGCACGCTCGCCATCTGGTTGATGCGGTGGAAGGCCAGGTAGTCCTTCCAGGTCTGCAGGTCGACCCTCTGCACCAGCGCGGCCTCGCCCACCACCGCGCCCGGATGCCAGACGATGAATTTCTGCTGGTCGCCCAGGCGTGCGGCCTTGAAGAAGGCGTTCCAGTCCATGCCCGGGGCCTTGGCCGTGAAGTCCTTCGCGGTCCAGGTGTTGTCGGCCTTCTGCACGTCGGCCGAATCGGCGCGGGTGGCGTGGGTGTTGGCGATGTCGACTTCGAGCGCGAACACCTTGGCGGCCTTGGCCTCGGCATCCGCATCGCCGTAGCCGGCCAGTTTCAGCATCGCGGCGATGTGCTGCTGGTACTTGGTGCGCAGCTCGGCCATCTTCGGATTGTTGTCCAGGTAGTAGGCACGGTCCGGCATGCCCAGGCCGCCCTGCAGGAGGTAAGGCATGTTGCGCGTGGTGTCGTGCAGGCCCTGCGCCACCCACAGGCCGAACACGTTCTCGGTGAAGAAGTGGGTGTTGTTCAGCGGGTCGACGTCGGCGCGGATCGATTCGCCCAGCGCGCGCGTAAGGCCGGCCTTGTCCTTGATGGCCTCGATCTTCGCCAGCATCGGCTTGAGCGGGGCGATGCCCTTGCCTTCGATGGCCGGCTCGTTCATGTAGGAGCGGTAGTAGTCGGATACCTTGCGCGCCTCGCCGCCCAGTTTCTTGTCGCCGGCGAGGTCCTCGATCATCTTGACGATGCGCTGGTTGGTCTCTTCCGCCAGCGCGCCCATCGCGCCCCAGGAGCTGCGGTCGGCCGGGATCTCGGTCTTCGACAGCCAGTCGCCGTTCGCGTAGGCGAAGAAATCGTCGCCCGGGCGGATGGCCGCGCTGCCTTGCGGCGCTTCGGCCCTGGGTGCATTGGCCGGCTGCGCCTGCCCTGCTGCCTGCCCTGCTGCGTGGCCCGGCATCGAGATGACGGCGGCGCCGCACAGGGCGAGCACGATCGCCGTCTTTACTGGTGTCCAGCTGGTCTTCATGGAGTTCCCTTCTTGTTGATTGATCTGTTTATTGTAGTACCTGGGGTTCATTTCAGCGCCTCGCGCACCTGTGGCAGCAGGCGCGCCTTCTGGGCCGCGCGCACGCGCACGCCATTGGCGACCCGCTGCGCTTCGACCTGGGCGTCGGCCTCGAAGTTCTGGCGAACGAAGTCTTCCATGCGCTGGGCGTCCTGCAAGCTCGAGGAAGCGGTGACGAGACCCGGGAACACCCGGTAGCGGTTCAGCGCATCCTGGGTTTTCATCAGCGGCTCGCGGTTGGCGACGGCGAAGTTCCAGGCCTGGTCGAGGTGTTCGCGGCCCACGCCCAGCACGATGCGGGCGACCATGGTCGGCGGCGTCGACGGCGCCAGCGACATCTGCAGCACCTTGTCGGCCAGGGCCGGATCCTGGACCTGGGTCAGCGCCCCGGTCAGGCGCGAACGCTCCTCGTTGTTCTGGCTCGCGGCCAGGCGCCCGGCGATGGCGTCGAAGGTGGCGGCGTCGGCGTAGCGGCCGGCGGCCGAGGTGACGAAGCCGATCATCGCCGGGCTGACCGCGGCGGGGTCCTTCAGCCAGCGCTGGAAGCGGCTGCGGGCCTCGGCGATCGCCTCTTCGTCGCCGGCGCGGGCCAGGACGCCGGCCAGCAGGGCGCGCAGCTGGGCGTCTTCGGCGGTCTCGCCCGGCTTTTCGTCCCAGCCCAGCTTCGCCAGCTTCGGCCTGGCGAAGCCGATGATGAAGCGGCGGACCTGCGGCCGCTCCGGCTCGCCGCGCGCCAGCGCATCCAGGAAGTTCAGGTCGGCGACGATCGACTCCCACACCGCCAGGCGCGGCTCGTCGGCCAGCTGCCCGGCCAGCTTCAGCCAGGCCTCGAGCGGCACGCTGCCGGCCGTGACCTGGGTCCAGGTGTCGTTGAGGAGCTTCAGGCGGGTGGCGTCCGGCAGGTGCGCGGCCTGGCCGGCCAGGGCGTCGAAGCTGGGACGGTCGTACTGGATGCGGAAGTAGCCGACACTGTGCGGATCCACCACCAGCGCACCTTCGCAACCCGGCAGCATCAGCTTGGTACTGGCGCCGGACAGCAGGGTATACATCGCCTTGCCGTTCACGGTACCGACCTGCACGGGCACGTTCCACAGCCGGTTTTCCGTGGCCGGCTCGTCGAGGCGGAACTGCTGCTGGCTGAGGCTCACCTTGCGCTTGCCGTCCTCGCAGGCCTGTTCGACCTTGATGAGCGGGAAGCCCGGCTGGGTGGTCCAGTCCGAGGCCAGCTTGCCGACCGGCTTGCCGGACGCCTGCTCCAGCGCGGCCCACAGGTCGGCCGAGGTGGTATTCGAGTACTGGTGCTTCGCCAAGTAGGCGCGGATGCCCTTGCGGAAGGCGTCTTCGCCAAGATACGCCTCGAGCATGCGCAGGAAGGCCTGGCCCTTCTCGTAGGTGATGTCGTCGAAGGCGTCGGCGGCCTGGGCTTCGGTCTCGACCGGGGTCTGGATCGGGTGGGTGGTCTTGCGCGAGTCGAGGTTCATGACGCGCTCGCGGTCGCCGATGTTGGCCAGGTAGGGCCGCCACTCCGGGTGGAAATGCTCGGTGGCCTTGGACGCCATCCAGGAAGCGAAGCCCTCGTTCAGCCACAGGTTGTCCCACCAGGCCATGGTCACCAGGTTGCCGAACCACTGGTGGGCCATCTCGTGGGCGTTGACCGAGAAGGTGCCCTGCTTGACGCTTTCCGGGCTGGTCTTCGGGTCGTACAGCAGGGTGTTCTCGTTGTAGACGATGCCGCCCCAGTTTTCCATCGCGCCGTTGAAACCGTTCGGGATCGCGATCTGGTCGAGCTTGGCCAGCGGATACGGCACGCCGAAGTAGTTGTTATAGAAGTGAAGCAGGTCGCGGCTGGCGCTCAGTGCGAATGCGCCCTTGTCCTTCTTGCCTTCGGTGGTGACGACGCCGATCTCGACCCCGTCCTGCCTGGCACTGATGCGCTCGAACTCGCCGGCAGCCAGCACCACCAGGTAGCTCGGCATCTTCGGGGTCGGCTTGAAGCTGATGCGCTGCTTGCCGCCGGCAAGCTTCGCCTGCTTGTCGACCGGGGTATTGGAATAGGCTTTCAGGCCCGCCGGCAGGTCGACCGACAGGCGGAATTTCGCGCGGAAGGCGGGCTCGTCCCAGGTCGGCAGCATGCGCCGGGCGTCGGTCGGCTCCATGGTGGTGGCGATCAGCTTCTTGTCGGCCTTGCCGGCCTGGTAATTTACATAGAACAGGCCGCGCCCTTCCCGGTTGATCTTGCCGCGGAAGGCCAGGTCGAGGCGGTAGCGTCCCGGCGCCAGTTCTTGCGGGAGGGTGAAGCTGAGAGTCTCCTGCTTGTCGTCCAGCACCGGCGTCAGCTTGAGCTGCTTCATGCCCTTGCCCGACAGGGCCGCGCTCTCGATCTCCAGGGCGGCGGCGTTCAGCATGATGGTCGAGGTCGGCTTGAGGACCTCGATCGCTATGCCTTCGGTGCCGCTGAAGGTATTGGCCTCGATGTCCGGCGCCAGGTGGGCGATGTATTCGACCGGAATGACGTCCTTGGGCAGTTTGCCCGGTGTCTTGTCAAAAGAAAACGGTGCCTCGGCGTGGGCACTAATGGCGGCAATGGCCAGCGCGGTAGCGCCGAAGGCCTGGAATCGTCTCATGGACTTTTCTCCCTCTCTCTCATCTTGTTATCGTCGGCGCTGCTGTGGCGCACCGATCCACCCTGCACTATAAGCAAGAGAAATGGCAAGGATGACAGGATTGCGACAGACTGCAAAAAGCCGCGCTGGATTGCACGATCCGGGGAGCAGGTCGCGTTCCGCCCCTTTGCTTCGTGCGCCACGGTTCGTTGCAAACGGGCATCATCTTGATGTCGAAAAATTTTTAAAAAAATCTTTCGAAAACCCTAAAGTTCCCTAAAGTGGCGCCGTTAAGGTCTTAGATACCCGGCAATCCGGCCGAAAAAATTGCTTTTGGTGCACCATGACCTCCAACGAAGTCCTCGCCATGTACGAAAACATCGCCGCCCTCAGCGGCCGCATGGCAGCAGCAGCCAGCGAAGGCGACTTCGACGGCCTGGCCCGCCTGGAAACCCAGTGCGCCCTGCAGGCGAGCGCCACCAAATCGGGCGTTCCGGCTCTCGAAGGTGCCCAGCGCCTGCGCAAGATCGACCTGCTCAAGCAGATCATGGCCAACGACCGCGCCGTGCGCGACGTGACCGAGCCCTGGCATGGGCAGCTCGAGCGGGCCATGAGCGCTCACTGAATCCTGCCTGCCCGGCGTGGCCGGCAAAAAGCACAACCCCTGCGATGGCGACGTCTCAGGGGTTTTTTCTTGTAAAGGCGTTCTGACACATGCATATCACCATCCTTCCCTGCGCGTCGGCCGGACAGGACGGCTGGCTGGACTTCCGCCAGGCGCTGTGGCCGGACTGTCCCAGGGACGAACACCTGGCCGAGATGCAGTCCGCCCTCGCTCTGCCGGACAAATACGCGCAGTTCCTGGCTTGCGGAGCGGACGGCCGGGCCGCCGGCTTCGTCGAAGCCTCGCTGCGCACGGACTACGTCAACGGAACGGACAGCTCGCCGGTCGCCTTTCTCGAGGGGATTTACGTGGCGCCATCCTGCCGCCGCCAGGGCGTCGGCAGGCTGCTGGTTGCCGCCGTGGCCGCATGGGCCAGGGCGCGTGGATGCAGCGAACTCGCATCGGACGCGCCGCTGGACAACGTGGTCAGCCATGCCATGCACACCGCGCTGGGCTTCGAGGAAACCGAGCGGGTCGTGTACTTCCGCAAACTCCTGGCCTCTTCCTGATCCCGGCCTCAGGCGCCTTGCGCCGTCGCGGCCACCCTGCCCTGCGCCGCCAGGATCCCCGCCATATTCCCCTCGATCCACTCGGCCAGCTCACCCAGCTTGCCGCTGATCTCCTCCCCCAGCGGCGTCAGGCGGTACTCGACGCGCGGCGCCGCCGTGTGGACGATGCGCTGCACGAAGCCGTCCTGTTCCAGCCAGACCAGGGTCTGGGCGAGCATCTTCTCGCTGATGCCGCCGACCTTGCGGCGCAGCTCGCCGAAACGCTGGGCGCCGTCGCCCAGGGCCACCAGCAGCAGGACGCCCCAGCGGCTGGTCACGTGCTTGAGTATTTCGCGCGAAGGACAATGTTCGGAAAATATATTGCCGCGCAGGGCGGGGTGCGGGGATGCATCGTTCATGGATTCTCCTTGCCAACCATGACATCCTAAGCCAAGCCGGGAAACTCAGCTGTCGCGTTGGACGCAGGCAAGAAAAAACCCGCTGCGGAAGATCCGAGCGGGTTTTCAGGAATTGGGGAGTGCGAGCACCAGGTATCTCCTGGCGTCGCCTCTTGCCGGTTGCATCCGGCGTTCACCTGCCACTGTAGGCAGGCAAACCGCTTCCGGGTACAGGCGTTTCTTCAACGATCATCTGGTTTCCGCGCCACGCTATCGGTGGTGGCTGCGCCAGATCCTGAGCCGTTTTTGTGGTCAAGAAGATCACATGCGGACCAGTATAACGCAAATTTCGAGCTTGTGTAGACGAGTTTGTGCGCGCCTATTCGAAAGTCGGCTCGACCGCTTCCGGCGCCGGTGCCGGCGCTGCCTTCGCCGCCGGCGCGCTGCGCGCACCGATGCGCTGGCGCAGCCGTTCGATCAGGCGCGGCGCGGCCGGGATGTCGACATTGCGTACCGTCCGCTTACGCCGGCGCAGCAGCAGCAAGGCGGCGCCCGAAGCCAGCAGCAGCGCCGCCGCGCCGCCGATCCAGCCCCATGGCAGACCGGATTCCGGTTCGGGCGGCGGGGTCTTGGGCTTGCGCGGCACCAGGGGCTTGATCGCGCTGATCGGCTTGGGACCGGTCGGCTTGTGCGCTGCCTCGGGTGCCGGCGCCGGTGCGCCCAGGCTCGCCTGCAAGGACTTCACTTTGCCCTCCAGCACACCGATCTGTTTTTTCAGTTCGGCGTTCTTGCCGTCGAGAGCGACGCAGACGCTGGCCTGCTCGGTTGACCGTGCGCAGGCGGCCGGCGCGGCGGCCTGGCGAGCCTGTATCGGCAGCGGCAATGGCTGCGGCGCAGACGCTTTCGGTTCCACGTCGGCGGCCGGCGCGGGCTTGCGCACGGCGATGGTTTTGCGCGGAGGTGCGGCGACCGCCACCGGCGCGGCCTTCGGCGCAGGGTCCGTATGCGTCACCGCAGCCGGGACCGGAACGGGGACCGGGATCGGCGCCGGAGCGGGAGCAGGCGCCGGATTCGGGTCCGGCGTCAGCCACAAGGTCGCCAGGCGCACTGCCCTCTGTCCCTTGTCGACCAGTTCCAGGTAAAGGTGCAGGTGCTCGCTGTCGACCTGGCGCAGCGTCGTCACGTGCAGGAACTGGCGGCCGTTGCGCCGCATCACCGACATATTGACGCTCGCCAGCGCCGGCGGCACGGCGATGCCGGCGCCGTTGTAGACCTCGGGACTGGCCAGCCGCACGGACACGGCCGCCGACGGGTCGTCGATCATCGCCAGCTCGATGTCGGCCACCAGCGGCTGCCCGATGTGGGACGACACGCGCGCCTCGCCCAGTTCGGCCGCGTGGGCGGAACCGAGGGCGGACAGCAGGACGAGCGTGGACAGGAGACGGCGGGAGCAGTGGCGCATAAGTGATAGAAATTCAAAGCCTCAACGTCATTAACGGCCGTTGCGGTACACTCTTTAACCGTGCTTCCCTACTAACAAAAAGTCAGGACATGTCTATGGAAAACAGGATCGAGAAGGACAGCTTCGGGCCGATCGAGGTGCCGGGCGGACAACTGTGGGGCGCGCAGACCCAGCGCTCTCTGCACCACTTCCATATTTCGACGGAAAAGATGGCGCCGGAGCTGGTCGCTGCGCTGGCCCAGGTCAAGCGCGCCGCCGCCGCCGTCAATCGCTCGCTCGGCAAACTGCCGCAGGACAAGGCCGATGCCATCATGCGCGCCGCCGACGAGGTGCTGGAAGGCCGCCACCCGGGGGAGTTCCCGCTGTCCGTCTGGCAGACCGGTTCCGGCACGCAGAGCAATATGAACATGAACGAAGTGCTGGCCAACCGCGCCTCCGAACTGATGGGCGGCGAGCGCGGCGAAGCCAGATTGCTGCATCCGAACGACCATGTGAACATGGGCCAGTCCTCGAACGACATGTTCCCGACCGCGATGCACGTCGCCGCCGCCATCGCCGTCGCCAAGGACGTGCTGCCGGCGCTGTCCAGGCTGCGCGGCACGCTCGACGTGAAGGCGCGCGACTTCGCCGACATCGTCAAGATCGGCCGTACCCACCTGCAAGATGCGACTCCGCTGACCCTGGGCCAGGAATTCTCCGGCTATGTCGCCCAGCTCGAATTTGCCGAGCACGCGATCAAGAACACCCTGCCCGGCCTGCTGCAACTGGCGGCCGGCGGCACCGCGGTCGGCACCGGGCTGAACGCGCATCCGGAATTCGCGAACCGCATCGCGGCTGAAATTTCTTCGCGTACCGGTCTGCAATTCAAGAGCGCACCGAACAAGTTCATGGCGCTGGCCGGCCACGACGCGATGGTGCTGGCGCACGGCGCCTTCAAGACCCTGGCCACGGCCCTGATGAAGATCGCCAACGACGTACGCTGGATGGCGTCCGGGCCGCGCTCGGGCCTGGGCGAGATCACGATTCCCGAGAACGAGCCGGGCAGCTCGATCATGCCGGGCAAGGTCAATCCGACCCAGTGCGAGGCGATGACGATGCTGTGCTGCCAGGTGTTCGGCAACGACGTCGCCCTCACCGTCGGCGGCTCGCAGGGCAATTTCGAGCTGAACGTGTTCAAGCCGATGATCGCCCATAACTTCCTGCAGAGCGCGCGCCTGCTGGCCGACGGCATGCGTTCCTTCGACGAGCATTGCGCCCAGGGCATCGAGCCGAACCGCAAGCGCATCGGCGAGCTGATGGAGCAATCGCTGATGCTGGTGACCGCCCTGGCCCCGCATATCGGGTATGATCGCGCCGCGCAGATTGCCAAGACTGCCCAGCACGAAGGCCTGACCCTGCGCCAGGCGGCGCTGCAGTCCGGCTTCGTCGACGAGGCGCAGTTCGATCAGTGGATCGTGCCGATCGAGATGACGCGGCCGCATCCGGGCTGAGGCGGACAAGCTCCACCGTCGTGCCCGGCATTGCCGAACCCGACTCCCCGCTTGCGCGGGGACGAGGTCTTTGCCGGTCTCAACAGTACGACGCCGATTTTTAACCGAGGATAGAATGCAAACAACAACTTTTGAACTGACATCGGAGTTCATCGAACTCAACCAGCTGCTCAAGATCATCGGCTTCGTCGATAGTGGCGGTGCCGGCAAGAACATGGTCGCCAGCGGCGTGGTGTCGGTCGACGGCAAGAAGGAACTGCGCAAGACTGCCAAGATCCGTGCCGGCCAGGTCGTGAGCGTGGGCGATGTTCGGATCACCGTCCGCTGAAAAAGTTCCGCTTCGCTCACAAAAAAATGGTGCGTGCCGCCGGGCGCACCTGCCGGGCGCACCGGATTAGCCGTCCCCGGCTGTAGGGGTGCCGTTTGCGCGCTGACAAACTTGGGCAGTCCTCCTTCTCTATATTGAAGACGTACTACGGCAAAAGGTGAGGAAGATGGATACCCCAGACCCCAGCGCAATGACGCAGCAGAGGCTCATCGGCGACCTGCGTCTCGTCATCGAAAACGCGGAAGAACTGCTCAAGAACACCGACCACTACACCGGTCTGGTGTACCAGAGCGCACGCGCCAAGCTGGCCATGGCGTTGAATGCAGCCAACGAGGAACTGGCCCGTTTCGAAGAGGAACAACTGTCCCGGATGATCGAAGCCACCCGGGCCGCCAACGAACTGCATCACGACCAGACCGGCGAAGAGCGCATCCTGCGCGCCTTTCACTACCACTGAAACACCCGCGGGCCCAGGGCCCGCGCCGGCCCTGCCTCACGCCGTGGGCGGGCCGGCTTCCCCGAAGTCCTCCACCCGCACGATCGCCGTCACCACCCCGCTCTTCAGCCAGCCGTCCAGCCAGGCCGCGATCGGCGCATCCTCGTCCAGGTCGAAAGCCGCATCGAAGGCGGCGCCGAAACTTTCTCCATTTGCCAGCCGCAACAGCGCCGCGTATTCCGCCGCATCGATTTCGCGCACCGCCACCTGCCAGCGCGCGCGCAGGATCATTGCGTGGCCGGGCCGGCGCTGCGGCTCGCCGGCAGCGTCCGCCGCCAGCCAGAAGGCGGCCGTCGCCCACCCCGCGGCCTGCAGCCGCAGCGAGGGATGCAGGACGGCGCGGCTGGCTTCGAACTGCTGCGGGCTCAGGGTCGGCAGCACGGCCAGCGGCGCGCCTTCGGCCCGCAATATGGCGTCGGGGGCATACCAGGATTCGTGCACCGACCATTCGAGGCGCGCAAGATCGGGCAGCCAGGGCCGGTCGCCATCACCTCCGATGACGTCCGCCAGTTCCGCGCCGAAACCGTTCAGGTCCGGATCGCAGGCCGGGTGAGCTCGTCCATAGGCGCGCGCCAGGGCATCGAAGTCCTGCTCGCCCAGCACCTTGCGCAGCAGCGGATAGGCGGATGCCAGCGCGCGGCGCCAGGCGTTCACGAGATTGCCGCGGTAGATGCCCAGGCGCGCCGGATCGCCCTTGAGCCGGGATGCCAGCTGGGGCAGTCGGGCGGCATCCAGCAGGGCTGCGCCGAAGGCCTGCTGCAGCGCGTCCAGCGCCTCGATGCCGGCCGGCTGTGCGGATGGCGGCCGGGGCAAGGCCGGGGTGGATGCCGGCACAACGGCAGGCGGCACCCCGGCGGCAATGCGCCCGGCCATCGCCACCTCTTCCAGCAGCACCTCGAGCGCCGGTAGGTCCGTATCCCACTCGATCAGGGCCGGCACGGCGCCGAAGCGCGCCAGCGCCTCGCGGTACAGCGCCCACACTTGCGGCGCCACGCGGTCGCCATGGTGGTCGATGACGGCATGTTCGGCGACCAGGTGGCCGCCCAGGTGGAGTTCGCCGACCGTCCCCGGCGCCAGCCCGGCCAGCGCATCCAGGGCCGCCAGCGCGTCCTCGCCGTGGTTGCACTGGTTGACGTAGAGATTGTTCACGTCGAGCAGGATGCCGCAGCCGGTGCGGCGCGCCAGGGCGGCGAGGAATTCGGCCTCGCTCATCGCGTCATCCGTAAAGCGCAGGTAGGTGGAGACGTTCTCGACCAGGATGCGGCGCTTGAGCGCCTCCTGCACGCGCTCGACGCGGTCGGCGACCAGGTCGAGCGCGGCGCCGTCCAGGCGCAGCGGCAGCAGGTCGTTCAGCTGGCGGTCGCGCAGCGCGCCCCAGCTCAGGTGTTCGGAGACGAGGGCCGGTTCGATGGCCGCGGCCAGCTCGCGCACGCGCTGCAGATGCCGTTCGCAGAAACCCTGCGCCGAGCCGAGACCCAGCCCGACACCGTGCAGGCTGAGCGGATAATCGCGCCGCAGCGCCTGCAGCACATGCCAGTCCCAGCCCGAGCGGGCCAGGTAGTTTTCGGTATGGACTTCCAGCCAGCCGGCCGCCGGGCGCTGCTCCAGCCACTGACGGTAGTGCGGTGCGCGCAGGCCGATGCCGACGCCGCGCGCCGGACGCGCCTCGTCCACGGCTTATTTACCCTGCTTGCCCTGTTGCGGCGGGTTCAGCTTGCCGCCCGACTTCTCGCAGCTGCCCTTGGGCACCGAGCGCCACTCGACCGGATCGTTGTCGACCGCCGCCTGGCCGGCGCAGCCATGGGTGGCGGTGCCGCAATCGTTCTGGCCGGCCTTGGCCACACCGTAGCATTTTTCCTGCTCGCCCTTGGCCTGCATGTCCATCTGGCCGCCGGCCGAAGCGTTGGCGGCGCACACGCTCGCGAGCGCGGCAGCAACGAGTGCTTGTCGTTTATTCATGGATAGGGATCTCCTTCGGAATGCGTACGCCGGCGGGGACGGCCTTGTGCGGCTGCGCATGGGCAGCGATGGTGGCGGCAAGAGCGGGTCATTATGCGGCCTGCCCTCGCGCCGGGTACGTGGATCGAATAACGCGCCGGACGGCGATCCTGTTGACGCGCCCGGCTGGTTTTTTGCCGGCGCCGGGCCGGCAAGGGTTCAGGCGGTGGTGTTGACGTTCTTGCCCAGGTGCGCCGGCAGGTTCTGCGCCGGCGCGGCGGCCTGCACCGCGTCCAGCAGCTGGGCGGCGGTCGAGGACTGGATGTCCTGGGCCTTTTTCAGCACGGCCATGCTGACATCCTGACGGGTGCCGGTATCGGCGATGCTGGTGGCGAGCTTGGCAATACCCATGACGTCCATGACGATCTCCTCTGTTTGGTCCCACTGCGGGTCATCCTGTATTAACGGCAGGGCCGGCCAGAACTTTAGAGTGCTGCCGCGATGCGCCGTTTAATCCAGCGCAACACCGTGGCCGGCTGGTTCAGATCGAGCCAGTCGACGCCGGCGGCCAGGCCGGATGGCGCCGGGACGTCCGACGCCACCGCGGCCACCTGCGCATCGTCCGGGTACAGCGGCGCCCGTCCGAGCTCGGGCCGATACACCTCGAGCTTGGTGATCGCTGCCCATTTATAGCCTTCGACCAGGGTCAGGTCGGCCGGCGCCAGGCGCGCCAGCTGCTCTTCCAGCGAGGGCTCGGGGGCGCCGCGCAGCTCGTGCATGATCGCGAAGCGGTAGGGAGAGGCGATCATGACCTCGCCGGCGCCGGCCTGGCGCAGGCGGGCGCTGTCCTTGTGCGGCGGTTCGAGCACGATGTCGTGGTGGCTGTGCTTGATGACGTTGACACGCAGTCCTTCGGCCGCCAGCCGGCCCACCAGGTATTCCAGCAGCGTGGTCTTGCCGCTGCCGGACCAGCCGATCACGCCCAGCACCTGGCCGGCCGCCGGCCGCATCTCAGTAGGCGACACGATAGCGGATCCCCCTGAAATTCATCACGGCCGCCTTCGGCAACAGCCTTTCCAGCAGCAGCCCCGGCGCGACTTCCTCGCCTTCGTGGCGCAGCGCCTTGTCGACGATCAGCAGGCGATCCGCCGGATTCGCCGAATACATATAGCCGCCGAAAGTCACGCGCGGGATATCGCGCTGGATGACGTCGGGCAACTGGTGCAGGTAGGGATAGCTGTCTTCCGGCACCGGCGCAGGTGCCGGTGCGGGCGCCGCGGCGCGTGGTGCTACGGCGGGCGCCGCCGCAAGCGCGGGTCCGGCGGCCGGYGCCGCCGGGCGTACCGGCGCAACGGCCCCTGCCCTGCCGGTGGCGTCCGGGGCAGGACGCGCGGGCGCTTCCGCCA
>NZ_JBFTRS010000029.1:0-85759 GCF_056399645.1 Massilia sp. 01N417
CTCGTACTCGACGTGCGCGGTGTTGATCGTGATGCCGCGTGCTTTCTCTTCCGGAGCCGCGTCGATCTGGTCGTAGGCCTTGGCTTCGCCGCCGAATTTCTTCGACAGAACGGTTGCGATTGCAGCCGTCAGGGTGGTTTTGCCGTGGTCAACGTGACCAATGGTGCCGACGTTGACGTGCGGCTTGGTCCGTTCGAATTTACCTTTTGCCATTTTGATCTTCCTTTAAAAGAACAATATTTAATTATTTGTTAGTTCACCGGGCGCAGGATTGTGTCCCACCCCCGGTTTGCAGCTTTGAATTACTTCGACTTGGCAGTCACGATGGCGTCCATCACGTGCTTCGGAGCTTCAGCATAGTGCTTGAATTCCATCGTGTAGGTCGCACGGCCCTGGGTTGCCGAACGCAGCACGGTCGAGTAACCGAACATTTCCGACAGCGGGACTTCGGCCTTGATGATCTTGCCGCCGCCGCCCGGGATTTCGTCCATGCCCTGCACCATACCGCGGCGGGACGACAGGTCGCCCATCACGGTACCGGCGTAGTCTTCCGGCGTTTCCACTTCCACCGACATCATCGGCTCGAGGATGACCGGGTTGGCTTTACGGCAGGCATCCTTGAATGCCATCGAACCGGCCATGCGGAACGCGTTTTCGTTCGAGTCCACGTCGTGGTACGAACCGAAGACCAGGGTCACCTTGACGTCGACGACCGGGTAGCCAGCCAGCACGCCGGTGGTCAGGGTCTCGCGAACACCCTTCTCGACTGCCGGGATGTATTCGCGCGGAACCACACCGCCCTTGATGGCGTCGATGAACTCGAAGCCCTTGCCCGGCTCTTGCGGTTCGACGTTCAGGACAGCGTGACCGTACTGGCCGCGGCCGCCCGACTGCTTGACGAACTTGCCTTCCACGTCGGTAACACCCTTGCGGATGGTTTCGCGGTATGCAACCTGCGGCTTGCCGACGGTCGCTTCCACGCCGAATTCACGCTTCATGCGGTCGACGATAATTTCCAGGTGCAGCTCGCCCATACCACCGATGATGGTCTGGCCCGATTCTTCGTCGGTACGCACGCGGAACGACGGGTCTTCCTGAGCCAGACGGTTCAGTGCCAGGCCCATCTTTTCCTGGTCAGCCTTGGTCTTCGGCTCGACGGCCTGCTGGATCACCGGCTCCGGGAACACCATCTTTTCGAGGATGATCGGTGCCGACGGATCGCACAGGGTTTCGCCGGTGGTCGCTTCCTTCAGGCCGACTGCAGCGGCGATGTCGCCTGCGCGGACTTCCTTGATCTCTTCGCGCTGGTTGGCGTGCATCTGCAGAATACGGCCGACGCGTTCCTTCTTGCCCTTGATCGGGTTGTAGACGGTATCGCCCGAATTGATGACGCCCGAGTACACGCGGAAGAAGATCAGCTGGCCGACGAACGGGTCGGTCATGATCTTGAATGCCAGCGCAGCAAATTTCTCGTTGTCGTCAGCCTTACGGGTGACCGGCTGGTCGTCTTCGTCGGTACCACCGACCGGCGGGATGTCGACCGGCGACGGCAGGTACTCGATGACCGCGTCCAGCATGGCCTGCACGCCCTTGTTCTTGAAGGCGGTGCCGCACATCATCGGGACGATTTCGCCGTTGATGGTACGTTGACGCAGTGCGGTCTTGATCTCGGCTTCCGACAGTTCGCCTTCTTCGAGATACTTGTTCATCAGGTCTTCGTTCGCTTCAGCAGCGGTCTCGACCAGCTTCTCACGCCATTCGTTGGCTTGATCGACCAGCTCGGCCGGCACGTCGCGGTAGTCGAACTTCATGCCCTGCGATGCGTCGTCCCAGAAGATCGCCTTCATCTTGACCAGGTCGACCACGCCCTTGAAGTTGTCTTCGGCGCCGATCGGGATCTGCAGCGGGATCGGGTTGGCCTTCAGGCGGGCACGCATCTGCTCGTACACCTTGAAGAAGTTCGCACCGGTACGGTCCATCTTGTTGACGAATGCCAGACGCGGGACTTTGTACTTGTTGGCCTGACGCCACACGGTTTCCGACTGCGGCTGCACGCCGCCGACTGCACAGTAGACCATGCAGGCGCCGTCCAGGACGCGCATCGAACGCTCCACCTCGATGGTGAAGTCGACGTGGCCCGGGGTATCGATGATGTTGAAGCGGTGCGGCTCGAAGTTGTTGGCCATACCCTTCCAGAAGCAGGTCGTCGCTGCCGAGGTAATGGTGATGCCGCGCTCCTGCTCCTGCTCCATCCAGTCCATGGTAGCGGCGCCGTCGTGCACTTCACCAATCTTGTGATTCACACCCGTGTAGAACAGGATGCGCTCGGTGGTGGTGGTCTTACCGGCGTCAATGTGAGCGGAAATACCGATATTGCGGTAGCGCTCAATGGGGGTAGTGCGTGCCATAAATTTTCCTAAATCTTTGAATGGACAAAACCGGGCAACATTTTGAAATCAAAACGCGCCCGGCCTGAACAACGGATACTGCTTTGTGCTTAGAAGCGGAAGTGCGAGAACGCCTTGTTCGCTTCAGCCATGCGGTGGACTTCGTCACGGCGCTTCATTGCGCCGCCACGGCCTTCCGCGGCTTCCATCAGTTCACCACCCAGACGTTGCGGCATGGATTTCTCGCTACGCTTGTTTGCGGCTTCGCGCAACCAACGCATAGACAGAGCCATACGACGAACCGGACGAACTTCCACTGGCACCTGGTAGTTGGCACCGCCGACGCGGCGGGACTTCACCTCGACCATCGGCTTGGCATTGTTGATCGCGGTCACGAACACTTCCAGCGGGTCCTTGCCCGATTTGGTCTGGATGTATTCGAACGCACCGTAGATGATGTTTTCTGCGACCGACTTCTTGCCGGACAGCATCAGAACGTTGACGAACTTGGCGACATCGGTGTTGCCGAATTTCGGATCCGGCAGAATCTCGCGCTTGGGTACTTCACGACGACGTGGCATTTCAATTCCTTCCTGTCTTCAGTTGAGTGCTTAATCCGCACTCGCGAAAGGCCCTCATGACCCTTCACTTACTCGGCCTTCCGGCCGGCTCAACTTAACTATTAAATGTGACCTCGGTGTGACGGGGGCGGAGAATTACTTCTTCGCAGCCTTCGCACGCTTGGCGCCGTACTTCGAACGGGCCTGCTTACGGTCTTTCACGCCCTGGGTATCCAGTGCACCGCGGACCATGTGGTAACGCACACCCGGCAAGTCTTTCACACGGCCGCCGCGGATCAGGACGACGCTGTGCTCTTGCAGGTTGTGGCCTTCACCGCCGATGTACGAAATGACTTCGAAACCGTTGGTCAGGCGAACTTTGGCGACCTTACGCAGTGCCGAGTTCGGCTTCTTCGGGGTCGTCGTGTAGACACGGGTGCAAACACCGCGCTTTTGCGGGCAGTTTTCCAGTGCCGGCGACTTGCTCTTCACAACCGCGGCTTCACGCGGCTTGCGAATCAGTTGATTGATGGTTGGCATCGTTCTTAATCCAACAAAATTTGCTACTACGTTGATGACCCGGACTGTCCAACTGCCCGGGGACTGAAACCTAGTCCCGGATTGCTTCCTGTACAGGCGAAGAAAGCCACTCACCAAAGGGAGCGGCTCGGATGCGTATACGATGTGCAGAATAAATTCGAGAACTCGCGAGTATAGACCCGAACCATGTCAAGGTCAACCAACTTACTGTCCGGGCACCGCGGCAAGGGCGGAAGATAGGCGAAATTGCCGGAAGAATGTCGCGCTGGCGACACATCGAGTGTACGCCGGTTTTCGATCCTTGTGCAGAGGTAATAGCGTTCCAACTAGCAAAGGCGGGATAATGACTGACTTATTTCTCTGTCCTGGCTTCGATGCGATCCCTGCTGCGTCCGCGCAACCTGTATGTGCTGCTGAGTTACCTCGTGCTGTCGTGCATGCCCTTCGTCCCCTGGCTGTTCGGCGAGCCGGTCGCGCACCCGGGCCAGCTGGTGGGCATCGAACTGGTCTGCTGGATCGCGGCCTGGGCCTTCTTCAAGCGTCCCGCCCGCTTCCACTGGCTGCTGCTGCCGGCCTTCCTCGGCCTGCCGGTGGAGTTCTATCTGCGCGCCTTTTACGGCCAGGGCATCTCGACCCACCATCTGGGCATCATCGCCGAGACCAGCCCGGAAGAAGCGATGGAATTCCTGGGCAGCAAAGTCTGGCTGCTGGGCGCCGTCTTCATCGGCGTGCTCGCCTGGTTCGTCAGCAGCTGGATCGCAGCCTGGCGCACCCGCGACCTCGACTGGGACGACGTCTCGCGCGTCGTGGTGATGGGCGTGCTGGGCCTGGGCGTGGCGGTGTTCGGCTATGGCCATACCTTCGGCATCGCGCCGCCGCCGCTGGCCAGCGTGGCCGGCGACTCGGCGAAGGCCGCTTCCGCGAAGCCCGCTGCCGAGCAGACCGCCGCGCCGCGCGCGGGCAGCCTGCCCTCCGCAGGCCGCCTGCCGCCGCTCGCGCACTGGGCCCGCCTGCCGCTCGACCTGGACGCCTTTACCCGCTCCTGGCCCTTCGGCCTGACGGCGCGCGGGCTCGACTTCTATAAAGAACGGCGCTACCTGGCCGACCTGAACGAACGCAGCGCCCATTTCCGCTTCCACGCCCACGCCGGACGGCCGCAGGACGAGCCGCAGCTGGTGGTGATGGTGATCGGCGAATCCTCGCGCTACGACCGCTGGAGCCTGAACGGCTATGCGCGCGAGACCAATCCGCAACTGGCGCAGGAGTCGAACCTGGTGGTGCTGCCGGATGTGATCACCTCGGTCTCGGCGACCCGCCTGTCGGTGCCGGTGATCGTCTCGCGCAAGCCGGCGATCCAGAGCCTGAAGGACGGGTTCTCTGAAAAATCCTTCCTGACCGCCTTCAAGGAAGCCGGCTTCAAGACCTTCTGGCTGTCGAACCAGATCTCGTTCGGCAAGTTCGACACCCCGGTCTCGGTGTTCGCCAAGGAAGCCGACGTGGTCGATTTCCTGAACCTGGGCGGCTACAGCGACCAGTCGAACTACGACGAGATCCTGTTCGCCCCGCTCAGGCACGCCCTGCTCGACCCGGCGCCGAAGAAGCTGGTGGTGCTGCACACCCTGGGCAGCCACTGGAACTACAGCCGCCGCTATCCGAAGCAGTTCGACAAATGGCAGCCCTCGCTGTACGGCGTCGACAAGCCGGTATATACCGACATCCGCCTCAAGGAACAGCTCAACAACAGCTACGACAGCTCGATCCTGTACACCGACTGGTTCCTGGCCCATGTGATCGACTCGCTGCGCGACACCGGCCTGCCGGCCTCGATGCTGTACGTGGCCGACCACGGCCAGACCCTGTACGACAACAGCTGCCGCCTGGTCTTCCACGGCCACAACACGCAGTACGAATTCCACATCCCGGCCTTCGCCTGGTACTCGGACGCCTACCAGGAGCGCTATCCGGACAAGGTCGCCCAGCTGCTGCAGCACCGCAAGGCGAAACTGGCGACCGAAAACATGTTCCACACCCTGCTCGACATGGGCGACGTGCGCTACCCGGACGAACGGCTCGAATGGAGCTTCGTGAACCCCGGCTTCAAGCAGCACAAGCGCTACGTCGACAGCTACGGCTGGACCGACTACGACAACGCCACGATCAAGGGCGAATGCCACGAAGTGATCGCCAAGGGCCGGCCCAAACCCCGCACCTGATACCGGGGTCAGAGCACATTATTTTCGCTAAGCTTCTGAAAACAAAGCCATTTTTTCCGAAAATGTGCTCTGACCCCGAATTTCCGCCAGCCAGGCCGCTACCCGCTCCGCCTTCCTCTGGATGTCCACGCCGAAGCCGCGCTGCGCCAGCAGGGCCACGCCGTTGGTCTGCCCCAGCACGCCGGGCTCCAGGCGCAGGCCGTCGCCTTGCGTCCGCACGATGCGCCAGGGTTCCAGCCGGTGTGCCAGCAAGGGTCCGAGCACCAGGTTGTGCGAGGAGACCACGACGATGGAGCGCGCCGCCAGCTCGTCCACCACGGCCGCTGCCGCCGCCACGGATTCCTCGTGGTTGGTGCCGCGGAAGATCTCGTCGACCAGGCAGATGACGGGCCGGCGCTCGCTGGCCGCCAGCAGTTCGCGGGCGCGCTCCAGCTCGGCGATGTACAGGCTCTGCCCGTCCAGCAGCGAATCCTCGTTCTGCATGCTGGCCACCACTGGCAGCGCCGGCAGCACGGCACGGCGCGCGTAACAGAAGCCGAAAGCGCGCGCGGCGGCCAGGTTCAGGCCCAGCATGCGCAAGAACGTGCTCTTGCCGACGCCGTTCTGGCCGGAGATGAAGGCGCCCTTGTCCGCCAGCGACAGCGAGAGCGGATTGCCGCCCTCGAGCAGCGGATGCACGGCCTCCTCGATCGCCAGCGCCCTGCCGTCGCCGCGCCCGGCCCAGCACCAGGCGCCCACGCCGCGCAGGTGCCGCGCCAGCGCCACGTCGGCCTCGAGTTCCGCGCACAGCCGGTAGCATTCGCGCAAAAAGCCGCGCTCGGCGGCCACGATGGATGCGGTCTTGAAGTAGTGCCTGACGTTGGCCAGCATGAACCAGTCGCCGTAGGCCGCCGCGTCGGGGACGGCTTCCGCCACCAGGCCGCGCGACAGGCTGCGGCCGACCTTCCCCGCCCGCGCGCCGCGTCCCGAAAAATCTTCCGCCAGCGCCTGCCCGCCGCCATCCAGCAGCGCTACCGTTCGCAAGAGCATCCGCAGCGCCCAGGTACTGCGGCGCCAGGCACCCACCTGTTCGGTGTAGCGCATCTGCAGCATCATCAGGAAGTACATCACGATGCCGAAGGGGATCCAGGCCCAGGGCGTCCACAGCACCGCCGCCAGCGAGGCGGCCAGGCCGAGCGGCAGCAGCCGCACCCAGGCCAGCCAGCGCGGCCGCGGCGGCGCCTGCCACTGCGGATCGAACAGCAGCCCGGCCACCTCGGTGTCCGCGCGGCGCAGCGAACGCAGGGTCCGCTGCAGGCCGTCCAGCTGCCCCGGCTCGCGCAGCAGGCCTTCGATGCGTCCGCGCCGCGCCGCGCACTCCTCCGCCGAAGCGCCGGCGCGCAGGCGGCGGTGCAGCTCCTGGCGCCCGAAGATGCTGACCTCTCCGGACAGGCTGTCCGCATAGCGGTCGACCAGCAGGTCGCGCCAGGTCTGGTCGTCGATCGCCGCGTCGTCCGCCGCCGTCAGGCGGTGCAGCCGGGCGACGTCGGTCGGCGCGAACGGATAGGCGGGCGGCTCGGTCTCGACCGGGGCAAGCCCGCTCAGGAATTGCGTCAGCATGGGGCGCCAGGCGGAAAGGGACAGGAAGGGATTCGGGCTCATGCGCAGGAAATTGTGCCTGTTGGCAAAATTTCAAGCCCTGTCCGGACCTGTCCGTAACACAGGTCGCGCGGACACGGCGGACAACTCGTCCGGGACACCCGCCCCTCTATAAATCAAGGACTTAAGAACTGGCACGGATCGTGCAATGACAGCACTGTCCAAACCCAGGAATGTCCACACCATGATTCGCGATACCTCACATCAAGACGCCGTCATCGCCCCGCCGGCCGGACACGCCATCAAGCGCCGCGCCATCTGGATCGGCGCCGCCGTCGCCGCCGCCGCGCTGTGCGCCGGCCTGTTCTCGACCTGGCGCAGCAGCGACGCCTCGGTCAACGCCGCCCGCATCCGCGTGGCCGAGGTCACCCGCGGCACCCTGGTGCGCGATGCCTCCGTCAACGGCCGCGTGGTCGCCGCCGTCAGCCCGACCCTGTACGCCAAGGCGGCATCCACCGTCAACCTGAAGGTCGCCGCCGGCGACACCGTCAAGAAGGGCCAGGTGCTGGCGGTGCTGGAATCGCCCGACCTGGCCGACGTGCTGAAACGCGAAGTCTCGGCCTACGAAGGCTTGAAGGCCGAGGTGGCCCGCCAGCAGATCCTGTCGCGCAAGCAGAAGCTGCTGGCGCAGAAGGAGGCCGACACCGCCGAGATCGAGCGCCTGTCGGCCCAGCGCACCCTGGAGCGCTACGAGAGCGTGGCCCAGGTCGGCGTGATCGCCAAGATCGACTACCAGAAGGCCAAGGACGCGCTGCAGTCGGCCGAGATCCGCGCCAAGCACGCGGGCCAGGCCGCGGTCCTGGAAGGCGACGACGTCCAGCTGGCCCTGAAAACCAAGGTGAACGAGCTGGAACGCGCCAAGCTGTCGATGGAAGAGGCGCAGCGCCGCGTCGACGAACTGACCGTGCGCGCCCCGGTGGACGGCTTCATCGGCACCCTGAACGTGCAGAACCGGATGGTGGTGGCCGCCAACGCGCCGCTGATGACCCTGGTCGACCTGTCCAAGCTCGAAGTCGAAGTCGAGGTGCCGGAAACCTATGTGGCCGACATGGGCCTGGGCATGAACGCCGAGATCACCCTGCCGGGTGGCACCGCCACCGGCAAGCTGTCGGCGCTGTCGCCGGAAGTGGTCAAGAACATGGTCTTGGCGCGCGTGCGCTTCGACGGCGAGCAGCCGAAAGGCCTGCGCCAGAGCCAGCGCGTGACCGCGCGCCTGCTGATCGAGGAAAAGCCGAACGTCATGATGCTGCCGCGCGGCCCCTTCGTCGAACAGGACGGCGGCCGCTACGCCTACGTGGTCCGCGACGGCATCGCCACCCGCACCCCGGTCAAGCTGGGCGCGACCAGCGTCTCGGCGGTCGAAATTATCGAAGGTTTGAAGCAGGGCGACAAAGTGGTAGTGGCAGGCACCGATGCATTCAACAACGCGACCCGCGTCTCGATCAATCAATAATCAATCAAAGGACAAGACCATGCTGCGCATGACCAACCTCTCCAAGGTGTACCGCACCCACATGATCGAGACGCACGCCCTGCGCGGCTTCGAGATCGAAGTCAAGGAAGGCGAATTCGTCACCGTGACCGGTCCCTCGGGCTCGGGCAAGACCAGCTTCCTGAACATCGCCGGCCTGCTGGAGGAATTCACCTCGGGCGAATACGTCCTCGACGGCGTGAACGTGAAGGGCCTGGACGACAACCAGCGCTCGCGCCTGCGCAACGAAAAGCTCGGCTTCATCTTCCAGGGCTTCAACCTGATCCCCGACCTGAACCTGTACGACAACGTCGACGTGCCGCTGCGCTACCGCGGCTTCAACGCCTCCGAGCGCAAGAAGCGCATCGAGGATGCGCTGTCCAAGGTCGGCCTGGCCTCGCGCATGAAGCACTACCCGGCCGAGCTGTCGGGCGGCCAGCAGCAGCGCGTGGCGATCGCGCGCGCCCTGGCCGGCACCCCCAAGCTGCTGCTGGCCGACGAACCGACCGGTAACCTGGATACCGCGATGGCGCGCGGCGTGATGGAGCTGCTGGAAGAGATCAACGCCGCCGGCACCACCATCCTGATGGTGACCCACGACCCCGAGCTGGCCGTGCGCACCACCCGCAACGTCCACATCATCGACGGCCAGGTGTCCGACCTGGTGCGCCGCGGGCCGACCCTGGTCGACACCAAAGCCACCGTGAGCGCATAAGGAGAGCGCCGCCATGTTCGCCTACTATTTCAAGCTGGGTGTGCGCAGCCTGCGCCGCAACCCGGCGCTGACGGCCCTGATGGTGCTGACGCTGGCCGTCGGCGTGGCAGCCAGCGTCTCCACGCTGACCATCCTGCACGTGATGTCGGCCGATCCGATCCCGGAAAAGAGCAGCCGCCTGTTCGTGCCGCAGTTCGACAACGGCCAGGTCGAGGACTACACCCCGGGCGAGGATCCGGGCGATATGCAGATGAGCTATCCGGACGCCGCCAACCTGCTCAAGAGCGGCCAGGGCGAGCGCCGCACCGCGATGTACGGCGTGCCGGCGGCGATCGAGCCGCCGCGCAAGGACATGCCGGCGTTCTCGGCCACCGGCCTGGCGCCGACCCGCGACTTCTTCGCCATGTTCAATGTGCCCTTCCTGCACGGCCAGGCCTGGAGCGAAGCCGACGACACCCGCGGCGCAGACGTCGTGGTGCTGGGCCGCGAAACCGCCGAGAAGATGTTCGGCGACGCCAATCCGGTCGGCCAGCGCCTGATGCTGATGGGCTCTCCCTTCACCATCGTCGGCGTGACCGACACCTGGGCGCCGCTGCCGCGCTACTACAAACTGATCGGCGGTAACCGCTTCGGCACGCCGGAAGAGTTCTTCATCCCGTTCTCGACCGCGATCCGCCACGAGAGCCCGCATGCCGGCAGCATGAGCTGCAACGCCAACCGCGACCCCGGCTTCGCCAGCCTGCTGGCCTCGGAATGCACCTGGATCCAGTTCTGGTTCGAGACCCGATCGAGCGGCGACCGCGCCGAGCTGCAGACCTGGATCGACAACTACGCCAAGGAGCAGCGCAAGCTGGGCCGCCTGAAGCGCAATGCCCCGAACATGCTGTACAACGTGAACGAGTGGATGGAAAAGCTCAAGGTGGTGGGCAACGACAGCAAGCTGTCCGCCTGGCTGGCCTTCGGCTTCCTGGTGCTGTGCCTGGTGAACACGGTGGGCCTGCTGCTGGCCAAGTTCTCGGTGCGCGCTTCCGAGATCGGCGTCCGGCGCGCACTGGGCGCCTCGCGCAGCGAGATCTTCCACCAGTTCCTGATCGAGACCGGCGTGGTCGGCTTGGTCGGCGGCGGACTGGGCCTGGTGTTGGCTTTCGGCGCCCTGGCCCTGATCGGCATGCAGAGCAAGGGCATGGCGAACGTCGCCCACATGGACTGGCAGATGCTGGGCCTGACCTTCGTGATGTCGGTGTCGGCGGCCATCCTCGCCGGCCTGCTGCCGACCTGGCGCGCCTGCCAGGTGACGCCGGCGATCCAACTCAAATCGCAGTAAACGAACGGGAGACATCCATGGAAATCCGTCCCATCCTGTCCGCGCTGATGCGCAATAAAACGGGCCCGATCCTGGTGGCCCTGCAGGTCGCGCTCAGCCTGGCGATCCTGGCCAACGCCATGCACATCGTGAACGAGCGCCGCGCCGCGATGGCGCGTCCGTCCGGCCTGTCCGACGAACACGCGACCTTCTACATCATCGCGCGCACCCTGAACAACGACAGCGCCGAGCAGCAGCTGGCCAGCATGAAGCGCGAAGCCGACATTCTGCGCGCGGTGCCGGGCGTGGCGTCGGTGGCGAACGTGTCGCAGATGCCGCTGTCGCGCAGCGGCAGCAACAACAGCGTCGCGGTCGACCGCAAGCAGACCCGCCAGACCACCAGCACCTCGGTGTTCGTCTCGGGCGACTCGGTCATCGACACCTTCGGCCTGAAGCTGGTCGAAGGCCGCGACTTCCAGCCGCAGGAACTGGTCGACGTCAACCAGAACGAGAGCAACCAGTACCCGCACCAGGTGATCATCACCAAGCCGCTGGCCGAGAAGCTGTGGCCGGGCGCCCCGGCGGTCGGCAAGACCATGTACTTCGGCACCGGCGAAGGCGCCCAGGGCGTGCAGGTGGTCGGCGTGGTCGAACGCCTGCAGGCCGCCCACGTCAACCTGGAAGAGCGCTCCGAGTATTCGACCCTCGTGCCGGCGCGCGTGTACGGCAATCCGGGCAACCTGTACGCGATCCGCGCCGAGGCCGGCCAGCGCGACCGTGTGATGAAGGAAGCCGAGGCGGCGCTGCGCAAATCCTCGGCCAGCCCGATGATCCTGCGCCTGAAGACCGTCGACCAGGACCGCAAGGAGCTGTATCGCGCCGACGCCGCCCTGTCCTGGATGCTGGTCACCGTCAGCGTGCTGCTGCTCCTGATCACCTGCTCCGGCATCGTCGGCATGGCCAGCTTGTGGGTCACCCAGCGCCGCAAGCAGATCGGCGTGCGCCGCGCACTGGGGGCGCGCAAGGTGGACATCCTGCGCTACTTCATCGCCGAGAACTTCATGATCACCAGTGCCGGCGTGTTCGGCGGCGTGGCCCTGGGCCTGGGCCTGAACCATCTGCTGGTGAGCAAACTGGAGATGGCGCGCCTGCCGGGCGGCTACCTGATCGGCGGTGCGCTGGTGTTCTGGGCGCTGGGCGTGCTGGCGGCCTACGGACCGGCGTGGCGCGCGGCCAGCATATCCCCGGCCACCGCCACCCGCAGCGTCTGAACACGATGGTATGCTAGCGCCCATGCCCATGCCTACCGTTCTGATCATTGACGACAACGCCGCCGTCGGCGTCGCCCTCGACGTGCTGTTCTCGCTGCACGACATCGCGGCACTGCACGCGGCGTCCCCGGAGGAAGGCCTGGCGCTGCTGGCGCGCCAGCCGGTCGACCTGGTGATCCAGGACATGAACTTCACGGCCGATACCACCTCGGGCGAGGAAGGGGTGGCGCTGTTCCGCGAAATCCGCAAGCGCCATCCGGACCTGCCGGTGATCCTGCTGACCGCCTGGACCCACCTGGACGCCGCGGTCGACCTGGTCAAGGCCGGTGCGGCCGACTACCTGTCCAAGCCCTGGAACGACGACCGCCTGCTGGCGACGGTGACCAACCTGATCGAACTGGGCCAGGCCAACCGGGCCCTCAACCAGCGCCTGCTGCGCGAACGCCGCGCGCGCCGCGAGCTGGAACAGAACTACGACCTGCGCGGCCTGGTGTGGGCCGATCCGGCCACCGAGCGCGTGCTGAGCCTGGCCTGCCAGGTGGCGCGCGCCGACGTGCCGATCCTGATCACGGGACCGAACGGCACCGGCAAGGAACGCATCGCCGAGATCATCCAGGCCAATTCGCTGGTCCGCAACGGCCCCTTCGTGGTGCTCAACTGCGGCGCCCTGCCCTCCGAGCTGATCGAGGCCGAACTGTTCGGCGCCGACGCCGGCGCCTACACCGGCGCCTCGAAAGCGCGGGAAGGAAAATTCGAGGCGGCCGACGGCGGCACCCTGTTCCTCGACGAGATCGGCAACCTGCCGCTGGCCGGGCAGATGAAGCTGCTGCGCGTGCTGGAGACCGGCCGCTTCGAACGTCTCGGCTCGAACCGCGAACGCCAGGTCAGGGTGCGCGTGGTCAGCGCCACCAATGCGGACCTGCAGGCCATGATCCGTCTAGGGACCTTCCGCGAAGACCTGTTCTACCGCCTGAACGTGATCGAACTGAAGCTGCCGCCGCTGGCAAGCCGGCCCGGCGACATCCTGCCGCTGGCCCAGTCCTTCCTCCCGCCCGGCAAGACCCTGCATCCGAGCGCCGAAGCCGCGTTGATGGCGCATGGCTGGCCGGGCAACGTGCGCGAGCTGAAGAACGTGATGGCGCGCGCCAGCCTGCTGGCCAACGGCGACGTCATCAAGCCCGCCGAACTGGGCCTGTCGGGACCCGCGGGCGCCGCCGGCAACGGCGCGGATGCGGAACCGGACCGCGACGCCATCGTGCAGGCGCTGGCGCGCGCGGGCGGCGTGATCGCCCAGGCCGCCGCCGACCTCGGACTGTCGCGCCAGGCCCTGTACCGGCGCATGGAGCGCCTGGGCATCGCGCGCGCCGCATGAGCGTGGTCATCGAGCTCGCATGAGTTCAGGCAAGCGCTTCAGGCTTTCGCTCGCCACGCGCTGGTCGGCCCTGGTCGGCACGCTGCTGGCGGTCGGGATCCTGATCGCGCTGGCCCTCGACCACCTGCTGCCCGGCCAGCCGCTGGCCGTGCTCGGGATCTGCCTGGTGTGCGTGGTGCCGATCGCCCTGATCACCATCCGCTCGCAGATCCAGCCCATCCTCTCCCTGTTTCGCGCCCTCGAAGGGACGGTGGCGAGCTATCGCGACGGCGACTTTTCCTTCAGCCTGCACTGGGGCCAGAACGACGAGCTGGCCGACCTGATCGGCGCCCATAACGCCCTCGGCGAGGTGCTGCGCGAACAGCGCCTCGACCTCGTGCAGCGCGAGCTGCTGCTCGACACCATGGTGCAGAACACGCCGGTGGCCATGCTGCTGGTGACCGAGCTGGCCAACCGCGGCGAGCAGGCCGGGCTCACCGTCGTCTACGCCAACCTGGCCGCGCGCCAGCTGCTGTCCGGCGGACGCAAGCTGGAGGGACACGCGCTGAACGAGGTGCTGCAGCAGGCGGCGCCGGCCCTGATCGAAGCCCTGGGACGCGGCGGCGACGGCCTGTTCACCGCCGGCGAAGGCGAGGACGAAGAGGTCTACCACCTCGCACGCCGCAATTTCAGCCTGAACGGCCGCAAGCACGAACTGCTGCTGCTGCGCCAGCTGACCACCGAGTTGCGCCGGCAGGAAGTGCAGACCTGGAAGAAGGTCATCCGCGTCATCAGCCATGAACTGAACAATTCCCTGGCCCCGCTGGCCTCGCTCGCGCATTCGGGCGCGGAGCTGGTGCGGCGCGGCCAGACCGAGCGCCTGCCGCAGATCCTCGAGACGATCGGCGAGCGCACGCGCCACCTTGAAACCTTCATCCTCGGCTACGCCCGCTTCGCCAAGCTGCCGACGCCGCGCATCGAGGCCGTGCCCTGGGACGCGCTGGTGGCGCGCCTGGCCTGCCAGGTCAAGTTCCACCTGATCGGCGAACTGCCGCCCGAACCGGCCCGGATCGACACCGCGCAGATGGAGCAGGCCCTGCTCAACCTGCTCAAGAACGCCCACGAATCGGGCTCCTGGCCGGACCACGTGGAACTGCAGATCCGCCGCGTCCAGGACGTGATCCGCATCGACGTACTCGACCGCGGCAGCGGGATGAACGACGCCGTGCTGACCAACGCCCTGGTGCCCTTCTACTCCACCAAGCGCAGCGGCACCGGCCTGGGTCTGGCGCTGGCCCGCGAAATCGCCGAAGCCCACGGCGGCCGCATCACGCTCGCCAACCGCGAAGGCGGCGGCCTCGCCGTCACCATGATCCTGCCGGTGGGTCCAGGCCCCGCCTGAAATTCGGGGTCAGAGCACATTATTCTGGCGCGTCAGCGCAATTTGCGAACAGTTCGGCAAGACATGCGCGACGATCCAGCCATGTTCGCCTCAACTGCTAAAATAAATGTGCTCTGACCCCGAATTTTGAAAGTCGCCATGCCTGCTCAGGACCCCCGCTTTTCCCAGCCCGGCCATCCGCCCGCCACCATCACCGAATTCGAAGGCGTCCGTTCCCTTCACCTGGGTACTTCCTGGGTGCAGGGCGCGATGCGGCTCAATCGGCCGGATGCGATCGAACTCGAATACGTGCAGATGATGATGATGTGGATGCTGTTCGTGCAGCAGCCGCGCCGCATCGCGCAGCTGGGCCTCGGCAGCGCCGCGCTCACCAAGTTCTGCTACCAGAAATTCCCGGCGGCGCGAGTCACTGCCGCCGAGCTGAATCCGAACGTGATCGCGATCTGCCACGCTTATTTCGGCCTGCCGCCGAACGACGCCCGGCTCAGCGTGCTCGAGATGGACGCCCTCGATTTCGTGATGGACCCTGCCAACCACGGCACGCTCGACGTGCTGCAGGTCGACCTGTACGACGAGGAGGCGCGCGGTCCGGTGCTCGATACCCCCGAGTTCTACCAGGCCTGCGCCGACTGCCTGGTTGACGGCGGCGTAATGACCGCCAATGTATTCGGCGACTTCATCAACTACGACAAGAACCTGCAGGCGATGGAGCTGGCCTTCGACGCCGTGGTCTGGCTGCCCGAGGTCCACGACGCCAACATCGTCGTCATCGCCTTCAAGGAGGCGCCGCAGATCGATTTCGCGGTCCTGTACGAACGCGCGGCCGACATCAAGCGGCGCTACAACCTGCCGGCCAAGAACTGGGTCAACGGTCTGAAGGAGTGGATGCGCGACCGGCAGGGCTGAGGCATCAGCGGCAGGCGGCCGGCACCGCCGCCGCGGCCAGGTTCTCGCCGCTGCAGCGCCATACGACGTGCTTGTCGGCGTCGAGCGACGGCGAAAACACCAGCGCGCCCGGCCCCTGCATGCCGGCAATCGAGGTCACCACGCGCAGCTGGCCATTGTCCGGATCGAACTGGACCTCGTTGACAGCATCGTTCGACGCAAGATTCACGCCCGCGTCTTCCAGCTTGGCCGGAATCGCATCGTTGACCATGTAATAGGCGCCGACCTTGACGGTGGCGTCCTGGCCGACATGATAGGCCGCCATGGTCCTGGCTTTCTGCGTATAACCCTGGTAAGCCGGGATCGCGACCGCCGCCAGGATGCCGATCATCGCCACCGTGACCACCGCGCCGCCGCCACCCACGCCAAGGCGCGGCACGAACAGGGCGAGCAGGCTGGCCAGCACGCTGCGCGCGGGCTGGCGCGGCTCGCGTCCCGCAGCCAGTTCCCGCACCGCCGCCATCCGCTTCACCAGCCAGGGATAATCGCCCACCAGTTCGTGGAAGGACATCCAGAAGTCCTCGGTCTGGCGCGACTGGTCGACATAGGCCTGTGCATTCAGTCCGCGCCCGCGCTTGCCGCCGGCGGCCAGCACGGCCAGCCCATGTTCGGCGTTCACCGGGTTGTCGCAGGCAGCCAGACCATGACGATCGCAGGTATATTCGCGGGCCCGCGAATAGGCCGCGCCCACCAGCGGCAGCACCGACGCCGGCATCAGCACGGTCGTCCAGCTCAGGTGCTTGCGCTTGATGTGGCCGAGCTCATGGCCGATGTAGAAGTTCAGCGCATCGGGGTTGTGTGCCAGCCCGTCGACGACGTCCGAATACAGCACCAGGAAATCACGGCCGAGGAAGCGGGTTGCGAAGGCGTTCATCATGCCGCCCATCTGCAGCAGGTAGGCCTGCGGCTCCTTGTCGACATCCAGCTTGCGGCAGCAGGCGTCGATCTGCCGCTTCAGGTCCGGGTACTGCTCATCCGTGATGTGTACCCCGGTGCCTTTGATGTAAGAGACGAGGGCCGACTGTGCGAAGCAGTAGAACAGGAAGCCGAACAAGGCGTACACGAGGACCAGTCCTTTGGTGCCGAGCAGCAGTCCGGCCCAGACCAGGCCGGAGAGCACCAACATCAGGCCGAACAAACGCTTTTCGTTTTTATATACCAGTTGCATGGACACCCCATTTTTATTGTCTTCAGGAAACGGAACAGATACTACCTGTGTTTACTATTTTGAAATAGTCAGGAGTGTTGCTTTATAGACACAGCCCTGCGCCATGACAGGGCATGGGTTGTCACTGCTCAATTTCTGTTCGTATAGGGCGCGCAAGATGGCTTGGCCGCCGACAGGCCCAACCAGAGGAAGTACCATGACCAGTCACCTCAAACGCACCGTGCTCGCTTCCGCCGTACTGGCAGCCTGCGCTCCCGCCCTGGCCCAACAGGCCGCCTCCGCCGGCGACGCCCCCGCCACCGTCATCGTGCTCGGCTCGCGCACTACTGCCAAGAGCGCACTCGACACCGCCGTCCCGGTCGGCCTGATCGACCAGAAGGACCTGCAGTCGGCCGGCACGCCGGAACTGGGCAAGGTGCTGCAGGAGCTGGACCCCTCGTTCAACTTCACCACCACCTTCATCAGCGACGGCACCGACATCATCCGCCCCGCCACCCTGCGCGGACTGGGACCGGACCAGCTGCTGGTGCTGGTCAACGGCAAGCGGCGCCACCAGCAAGCTCTGGTCAACGTCCAGCAGACCATCGGCCGCGGCTCGGCCGGCACCGACATCAATGCGATCCCGCTGTCGGCGATCCAGCGCATCGAGATGCTGCGCGACGGCGCCGCCGCCCAGTACGGCTCGGACGCGATCGCCGGCGTGATCAATATCGTGCTCAAGCAGGGCCCGGGCGGCCAGCTGAGCGTGGCCGGCGGCACCACCTCGAAAGGCGACGGCGACACCATCGGCGTCGGCGAAAGCCACGGCTGGGCGCTGGGGTCCTCGGGCGGCTACCTGAACCTTGCCGTCGAGAGCCGACGCCGCGGCGAGACCAATCGCGCCGGCCTGGACACCCTGCGCGTGAATCCGCCGCGCGTGACCCAGCGCATCGGCGATTCGCTGGCCAGGGACGCTTATCTGTGGGCCAACGCCATGCTGCCGGCCGGCGGCAGCGACGGCGAACTGTATGCCTTCGGCGGCATCTCGCGCCGCACCGGCGACGCCGCCGGCTTCTTCCGGCCGAAGGAAGATGGACGCAACGTCCCCGCGGTCTACCCGAACGGCTTCCTGCCGAACATCCTCACCAGGGTCAGCGACGCCTCGCTGGCGGTCGGCTTCCGCCGCGGCCTCGGCGCCGACTGGAACCTCGACGCCAGCGTCAACCACGGCCGCAGCGAGCTCGCCTTCCACGAACGGAATTCGATCAACGTCAGCTACTGGTACGAGCCCAAATGCAGCTGCGCCGACTTCAACGAGTCGCCGCTCGAAGCCGACACCGGCAAGCTGCGCTTCACCCAGACCACCGTCAACCTCGACCTGCGCGGCCCGCTGACCCTGGCGGGCGTGGCGCTGCAGCTGGCCGCCGGCCTCGAATACCGGCGCGACGGCTACCGGATCGTGGCCGGCGACCCGGTGTCCTACCAGTTCGGCCGCACCAACGACCCGGCGATCCGCATCCTCGACCAGGCCGGGCACCTGGCGGCGGCCGGCATCCAGGGCTTCCCCGGCTATACCCCGGCGACCGAAGTGAACGAGGCGCGCCACAACAGCGCGATCTACCTCGACGCCGAACACCGGTTCGCGCTGCCGCTCACGCTGGCGGCCGCGCTGCGCCATGAGCGCTATTCCGACTTCGGCGGCACCACCACCGGCAAGCTGGCGCTGCGCTACGATCCGAGCCGCCAGCTCGGCCTGCGCGCCAGCGTCTCGACCGGCTTCCGTGCGCCCAGCGTGCAGCAAAAGTTCTACAGCTCGGTATCGACCAACCTGAACGGCGCCGGCGTGCTGACCGAGACCCTCACCGCGCGCGAAGGCAGTCCGGTGACGCGCGCGCTGGGCATCGCGCCGCTGAAGGAAGAGACCTCGCGCAGCGCCAGCGCCGGCCTGGTGCTGCGCCCCGCTCCCGGCTTTTCCTTCACCGCCGACGCCTGGCGCACCCGCATCGCCGACCGCATCGTCTTCTCCAGCACCATCTCGCCCGAGAGCGGCCCCTGCCGGACCGCCTCGGCCTGCCCGATCAAGGCGGTGCTGGATCCGTTGCGCGTCGGCCAGGCCCAGTTCTTTACCAATGCGATCGGCACCACCACGCGCGGCCTCGACCTGATCGCCGAACGCACCCTGCGCGGATTCGCCGACGGCACCCTGGTGCTGTCCGGCCAGCTCGGCTTCAATCGTACGGAAGTCGATTCGCGCAAGTCCTCATCGAAGGTATTGACCGGCACCCAGTTGTTCAACGACGCCCAGGTCACGCTGATCGAACGCGGCCAGCCACGCCAGCACCACGTGGTGGCGGCCGACTTCACGAGCGGGCCGTGGAACCTGAATGCGCGCGCCAATTACTACGGCGAAGTGGCCGGCCAGGGCTTCACCGCACCCTATGTGCAGACCTGGGACGCAAAATGGCTGCTGGACCTGAGCGCGCGCTACGCCTTCAGCAAGGCGCTGGCCCTGAGCGTCGGCGTGAACAATGTGTTCGACACCTATCCGAGCCGCTGGGCCCCGGTCAAGGCCGCCCCTTTCCCGCAGATGGGTTTCACCTATTGCTGGGAGACCTGCCCGTTCGGGATCAACGGGCGCTCGCTGTACGCCAGGGCCGACTACAACTTCTGATCAGCGCCGTTCGCGCCACCACAGTCCCAGCATGGCCAGCGCGAACACCAGGCCGAAGGGCCAGGCCGGCAGCGTGCGCAGTGCAGCGCCCGTTGCCGGCGCCGGCGTGCGGGCCGCATAGCGCGCGGTGGCCTCGCGGCGCTGGGCGCGCTGCCACAAGGCCCAGTCGCGCTCCGCGTACACATACACCGCGTTCTCCAGCGCGCGGCCGCCCTGGACCTGCGACGTCATGCCCAGCCAGCCGGGCTGCTTCGGCCACACCGCCACGCAGGCGGCATCGACACGCTCGGGGCGGCGCTGCCAGGGCAGCGTGAGCGCCAGCGCCGGAAAGTCCAGCGACGCCGACTTCGCCAGGGCCTCGCCCCGTGCGCATACTTCCAGGCGCCGCTCCGGCAGCGGCAGCTCGATCGGGTCGAGCCAGGCCAGGTCATCGGCACGCCGCACGCGCAGGCGGTCGAGTACGTCCTGCCACCACAGCGCCAGCGCGCGCGGCTCTTCGATCGCGTGGCGGTGCCAGCCGCCCACGCCCAGCCAGGCGATGCGGCCTTTGTGCCAGTCGCGGGTCCAGAGGCCATCCTCGCCCTGCCACTCGCCGGCGCGCCCAATGGCCGGATTCAGGCCGCCCGACGCCATCGGCAAACGGGCGCCGATGCTGCGGTCGGCCGGCTGCGGCGCCAGGCGCAGGCCGATGCCGCGCGACCAGACCCCGGGGTCGTTCGCATTCGCACCCAGCACCAGCAGTGGCGCACCCTCGGCGACCCGTGCCAGCAAGGCCGCGCGGCCGGCGTCCCCGGCGCGTTCGAACCAGGCGGCGTCGACGATCTCCAGATCGGGCGCCTTCATATCGGTGCGTGCGCTTTCGCTACGGCGCAGGTTCTTGCCCAGCTCGACCTGCCAGTCGATCACGGCATTGCTGGCGCCCAGCAGGTCGTCCAGGGTGCGCAGGTCGAAGGATGGAGCGCCGAAGCGTCCGCGCACCTGCAGCGGCGCCGGCTCCGTCACGGTGACGGGCACCGGTCCCTGGTCGACCGTCTTGCCGTTCGCATCCAGCAAGCGCGCGCTCAGGACCAGGCGCTCGGCCAGCGGCGGCAGCCACTGCACGGACAGCACGCCCTCGCCCTTGCTCTCGGCCAGCATCTCGCCGTTCTCCGCCAGCAGCTGCAGCCGGCCGGATTCCTGCCAGGAGCGTTCCAGGCGCAGCGTGAAGATACGGCCCAGCGCGATCGTGCGCGGGAAGGCGAGGCGGATGGTGGACGTGGCCGGCACGCTCCAGGCGAGCGGCCGTGCCGGCAGGTCCTCCCATTCGGCGGCGCGCAGGCCGTCGCCGTCCAGTTTCAGGCTGCGCACGCCATCCAGCGACGCCAGCGGCGCGGAAGCGGACAAGACCAGGGTACTGCCCGCCTCGCCAGGCAAAGCGAAACTGCCGACCGTGCCGGCCAGCGCGACAGCCGCCACGGCAGCCAGCACGGCGTCGATCCAGCGCCGGCGCCCAGCGTAGAGCAAGGCACTGCCCAGGCCCGGCACGAGTGCGGCGATGCTCATCCAGTTCATCGCACACCTGCCCGCGCGGCGCGCTCGAAGGGCGTCTCGACCTGCGGCGTGGCCTGCAGCGTTACCTTCGCCTCATGCACGGCGCCGCGCAGCCAGGCGCGCAGCACCGGACGGCAGGCCAGGCAGCCGTCGGCCACGTCCTGGATCGCGCGCTGGGCGGCCAGTCGCTGTTCGTCGGCGGCGATGCGCTCGCGCACCCAATCGTGGGCGGTGCGGCTCCACAGCGCCGGCAATGGACCGTCGCCGCCCAGGGTCCGCACCAGCTCGCGCAGCTCGGCCGGCACGCCATCGGGCGCCGGCGACTGTTCGCGTTTGCTGCCGGCGGCGCCCGCCATGTCGCCCGTCATGCGCTTGTCCTCCTTGATCGGCGGCGGCGCGAACGCCGTCTTGTGCAGGTAGATGCGTTCGGACTGCTGCAATTCCTTGATCGCGTCGAGCGCCTTGTGTTCCGGCGGCAGCGCCGTCTTCGGGTTGATGGCGCGCAGCGCGTTCTCGGCATCCCACATCGCGGACAGCGCCCGCCGCAGGATCTTCTTGGTCGCCTCGTCGAACAGGGTCGCGTTCTCGGCCTGGTCATGGGCGTGACCGAACTCGTGCAGCACGTCCTGCGGCTTGCCATGGCCGCTGCCGTGCTCACTGCCGTGCTCACTGCCGTGATCACCGTCGTGATCGTCCTTGCCGAACAGGGTCGATTCCTCGCCCAGGAACTGGCCGTAGCGGCGCCGCAGCGCGCCCTGGTCGGCGGCGATGGTTTCGCTGCGCTCGCGCACGGTGGCGGTGTCCATCTTTTTCGTCTTCATATCGCCTGCGCGCATGTCGGCGATCAGCTGTTCGGTGTCGATGATGATCTGGCGCTGGCTGCGCAGGCTCTCCGGCTTGACCATCACCGGCAGCGCCGAGACGTCCTGGTCCTGGTCCTGCGGCGGCGCCGGCAGGCGCAGCGTGTAGGTCGGCGACTGCACGGTATGCGGCCTGGACGCGTTGTCGGTGGCGCGGACGAAAAAGTACAGTTCGTCGCCGGGCTCCATCCCGAGTTCGCCGAGGGTCCAGTGCTTGCTCCAGTCGCGCCGGCGCGGATCGGACCCTGACGGAATCGGCAGCTCGCGGTCGCTGAAGCGGATGTTCTCGCCGCTGCCGCGCGCCAGGGTCAGGTGCAGGGTGGCCTGCTTCACCTGGTAGTCGTCGCGCACCGACACCGCCATCGCCGCCTGGCTGGCATCGCGCGCCAGTTCCTTGATGATCTCGTTCGGCTGGGTCACCACGATTTCGGGTGCCTGGTCCGGCAGCACCTTCAGCGTGTAGCGGGCGCCGCGCCAGCGCCAGAAGATGGATTCGGTGGCGGTCCAGCGTGCGCATTCAGTCCCCAGTTGGAAGATCTGGCCGTCGCTCAGCTCGATGGTCTCGAGCACGCCGGCCGCGGGCTGCTTCAGGCACCACTCGACCGCGGTCTGCTCCGGCGCCTGCAGGTCGCGCGGGGCCGAGCTCGATGCTTCCACACCGGTGTAGCGCGGCGGCGCCAGTTTCACGATCAAGGCGGCGGCGGCCGGCGCGGCGGTGCCGGCTTTCGCACCCGGCAGACCGGCGGCGGCGGGCTGGCCGCCATGCGGCAGCAAGCTTGCCCCCCAGGTCAATGCCGCCAGCGCCAGGCTCCCCGCCATCCAGGGCAGGCCGAACGATACGTGCTCGCGTACGATGGCGCGGATGCGTGCGCGCGTCAGGCTGGCCTCGATGCGGCCCAGCAGGCGCTGGCGCTGCAGTTGCGCCACAGGCGAATCGGCATGCAGCAGCAGCGCGGCGCTGTCCTCCATTTCCGGCAGCGCGCCGTCCAGCCAGGCCACCCAGCCGTGGGCGACGCGACGCTGCAGCCGCAAGCCGTCCCAGGCGCAGAACGCCGACCAGGCCAGCAGGCCGGGGCCGGAGCGCAGCAGTAGCCAGGGCAGCGCGCCCGCGACCCACAGGCCGGCGCGGCGCAGCAAGGCGGCGCGCCAGATCGGACCGATCAGGCGCCCGAAGATATCAGCGCCGGCGGACATGGGTCACCATCCTCTCCAGGGCAAACAGGACCAGCAGCGCCGTCGCCAGCACGTCGCGCAAGGCGCCGCCGACCGGGCCGGCAGGCGCGCGCGCATCGACAGCGGGCGCCTGCGCAGGCGCGGTGTGCGGCCGGATGCCGACATGCAGGCGCTGCCAGGTTTCGAACATGATGCGCGCGGCGGCGGCGTCCCGTGGCGGCAGCCAGGCGGCGCTCCACAGGCGCCCGCGCTGGCTGTCCAGGTAATGCAGGCCGCCGGCCTGGGGTGCCGTTTGCAGCTCGGGGAAGGCGGCGGTGTCTGCCACCCACCACAGCGGCGCACGCAGGCCGGCCGGCGGCGGCTCCGGCAAATCCCAGATCACCAGTCCGGTGCCGGGGCCGGCCTGCTCGTCGATGACGTAGCGCTGCGCGCCGCCGGGCGCGCCGAACAGGGTACGCCATTCGTCCGCGCGGCGGCTGTACACGGCCACATGCTGTTCGAGCGGCGCCACCGGCGCGGCCTGGGGGCGCACCGTGAGCGGGTGGCGCAGGCGCGGCAGTGCGGCCGGCATCGCCACGTCGCCGACCAGCAGCAGGCGCGCCTGCGGCTTGAATTCGCGCTCATGCTCGTGCAGCCAGCGGTAGCCCTCGCGTCCGGGCAAGTCGATGCGGCGCGCATCCGCCAGGCCGGCGGCGCGCGCCTGCCGGTCGACGAAGGCCGGGTCGGTCCCGGGCACAACCAGCACGCTGTCGCCGCGCCAGGGCAGCACGGGGTCGGCCAGCAGCGCGATCAAGGCCAGCAGAAGCAGGCAGCGCAGGATCAGGAGCAGCACCTCGTCCCAGCTCCACACGCGCAGTTGCACCGGCTTCGAGGCCGGCAGGAAGCGCGCCGTCGCCAGCGGCAGCGCCCGCGTCTGTTCGCGCTTCTGCCGGTGCCACAGGATCGGCAGCAGCAGTATCGGCAGCGCCCACCACCAGAGGCTGTTCATGCGCGCCCTCCGCGCGTCCGCAACCATGCGCGCAAGACCTCGCCCGGTGCGCGCTCGATCGGCGCCGCCACATAGGGGATGTCGTGCGAGCGGCACTGCTGGGCGATCATGGCGAAATGGTCGTCGCGCTGGCGCGCATAGCCGTCCCTTACGTCGGCTCCGAAGCGGAACAGTTTCCCGTCCCCTTCCGGGTCGCGCCAGGCCTGCGCCGTATCGAAGCTTGCCGCGATCTCGGCCTCGGTCTGCAGGCACAGCGCCCGCACGTCGTGGCGCATGCTGCGCAGGCGAACCATCGCTTCCGACAGCGGCGAAGGCCATTCCAGGAAATCGCCGGCCACGCAGACCACGCTGGGCGCGCGCGCGAAATGCAGGCTGGCGCGCAGCACCTCGCTGCCGGGCAGCGTGCCGGCGGCATCAAGGCGCTCCAGTTGCGACAGCACGCGCTGTAGCTGGCGCGGCCCGCGCGCGGCCGGGGTGAAGTGGGCGCGCTCGCCCTGGCAGACGACCAGGCCGAAGGCATCGCCCTGGCGCTGGGCGATCGCGCCCACGCAGCCCAGCAGCAGGCGCGCATAGCCCAGCTTGTCCAATCCGTCGATGCTGCGGCTCGGTTCCAGCATGGAGGCGGTGGCGTCCAGCACCAGCCAGACCGCGACATGGCTGTCGCGCTCGGCCTCGCGCACATAATATCGGTCGGCGCGCGCCATCAGCTTCCAGTCTACGCGGCGCCACTCGTCCCCGGGCGCATAGGCCCGGTACTCGGAGAACTCGACGCCGGCGCCACGCTCGCGCCCGGCGTGGATGCCGTGGCCCAGCCCCGCCAGCACGTGGCGGATCGCGAGATCGAGCTTGCCCGTGTGCGCCGCCAGCGCGGCGCTCGCCAATCCGGCCACTTAGGCTATCCGTACTTCGTTGCGCAACGCCGCCAGCACGTCGGCGATCAGGATGCCGTCCGCTTCCGCCTCGAAGTTGCGCAGCACGCGGTGGGCCAGCACCGGCAGCAGCATGGCGCCGATGTCTTCGCGGGTAACCGCCAGGCGGCCGTGCATCAGGGCGCGCGCTTTCGACGCCAGTACCAGCGCCTGGCCGGCGCGCGGACCGGCGCCCCAGCCGATGTGCTTGCGGATCGCCTCGACCGGCGACTCCGTTGGACGGGTCGCGCGCACCAGCCGGGTCGCGTAGCGCAGCATGGGATCGGCGATTTCGATGTCGCGCACCAGCTGCTGCAGACGCAGCAAGGTGTCGAGCGTCATCGCCGGTTCGGCGTCGCGCAGGCCGGCATGGGTGGTGGCGCCGACCATCGCGATCTCTTCGTCCTCGGTCGGGTAGCCGACGTCGATGCGCAGCAGGAAGCGGTCGAGCTGGGCTTCCGGCAGCGGATAGGTGCCGGCCTGCTCGATCGGGTTCTGGGTCGCCAGCACGAAGAAGGGCTTCGGCAGCTTGTGCGTCTGGCCGGCGAAGGTGACCGAGCGTTCCTGCATCGCTTCCAGCAGGGCCGACTGGGTCTTCGGCGGTGCGCGGTTGATCTCGTCGGCCAGCAGCACCTGGGTGAATACGGGACCGGGCTGGAAGCGGAACACGCGCTGGCGCGTGGCCTGGTCTTCCTCGAGGATCTCGGTGCCGACGATATCCGAGGGCATCAGGTCGGGCGTGAACTGCACGCGCCGGAACTGCATGTCGGTGGCCTGGGCCAGCGATTTGACGAGCAGGGTCTTGCCCAGGCCCGGCACGCCCTCGACCAGCGCGTGGCCGCCGGCCAGCAGGCAGGTCACCAGCAGCCCGATCACGTCCTTCTGGCCGATGATCACCTGCCCCATGCTCCGTTTCAGGTCGTCGACTTTCGCGACCAGGTCCGCGATCTCGTTCTCAGTCCATGCTTGACCCACTTGCTATGCTCCCAACGCGTATTGAATGATATTGACCGCAAAGCGGGTGTTGTCGACCGCCAGCCAGCGCTTGTTGCGGAAGTCGTAATCCCACTCGCAGCCGTAGTCCTTGTTCGAATACAGCACGCCGATGCGGCCATTGACTTCGATGGCGCGCAGGTATTCGTGGACCAGGTCGTCGCCCCAGCCGTTCAATTCCACCGCGGTGTTCGGCGGGCCGTCGAACTTGAAGAAGCTCGAATACAGGCGGTGCGTATTCGGAATCTTCTTCAGGGCCTTCGGGCCGAACATCTTCGCCAGCTCGGCCTCGAAGGACTTGGCGAACAGGCCGTCGATGTCGTGGTTGCAGTCGTCGACGAAGACAAAGCCGCCACCCTTCACGTAGCGCTCGAAGTTGCGGCGCTCGGCGGGCGTGAACTGCACCAGCTTGTGCCCGGCCAGGTAGCAGAATGGCGCCTGCAGCATCTTCGGATCCGACAGGGCGATCACGCGCTCGGCTGGATCCACCCGCAGGGTCGTGTATTCGACCAGCGAGTTGAGCACGTTGCTGGGCATGCGGATGTCCACATCCCAGTCGCCCGACTCGTACATCAGGCGCGTGAAGTAGAAGTCGTAATTGGCCACGAAACTCAGACCGCGTCGGACAGGGAAGTGAAGTTGAAGTCGCGCAGCCGCATCGGCGGAATCACCATCTGGTACGACACTTCTTCGCCGCCGACGATCACCGGCTTGCCCAGCTCCTCGACGTTGTTGAGCATGGCGACCGGGCTTTCGTTGAAGCGGAAGTTCTTGATCGGGTACTTGATCTTGCCGTTCTCGACGTAGAAGGTGCCGTCGCGCGTCAGGCCGGTCAGCAGCAGCGATTGCGGATCGACCATGCGGATGTACCAGGTGCGGGTGACCACCACGCCCTTCTTGGTGCCGGCGATCAGCTCTTCGAGCGACTTGCCGCCGCCGGCCATGATCATGTTGCCGGCGCGCGCGGTCGGTGCCTGGCCCTGCTTCTGGGCCCAGTAGCGCGAGTATTCGAGACTGGCGACCTTGCCGTCCTTGATCAGGTCGCGGCGCTGGCGCGCCAGCATCGAGCCGCTGTCCCAGGGGCTGACCGGCACGTCCTGGTCCCAGGGGTCGGACCAGACGTTGACCTGTTCGTCGAACAGCTTTTCGCCCAGGCGGTTGCCGCCGCCCTTCTTCGCCAGGAAGCTGCGGCCCTCGTCGGCCTGGCGCGCGCCGAAGCCGCCGAACATGCGGCCCACCAGCTCGGAAGCCGCGGCCGGTTCCAGGATCACGGTGTAGCGGCCCGGCTCCAGCGCCCTGGCGTCGATTGACCGCAATGCCTTTTCCATGGCGACGTCGACTGCCTCGCGCGCGTCGAAGCGCTTGGCGTCGCTGGCCGAGCGGGTCACCCAGCCGGAGCCGCGCCCATCCTCGGTGCGCGCGGTGCAGGTGAAGCCGAGGCGGGTGAATTCGCGGTGCCCGAACAGGCCCTTCGAATTGGCGATGGTCTCGATGCCGGTGGTATCGGTAAAGAAGCCGGCGGTGACCAGCTTGTTCTTGCGGCCCGCCAGGATCGCTTGCGAGGCCACCTCGGCGCGGTAGTCCGGATCGATCGCCGCGGTCGGCGCGAAGTACTCGCCGCTCGCCTTGAAGGCCTGCTTGTCCGGCAGCGGCATGTATTCCGGATTCTCGGGCGCCAGGCGCGCGGTGTCCTCGGCGCGGCGCACGGCCTGCTCGAGCGACTTGTCGTCGAATTCGTTCACCGATGCGGTGCCCTGGCGCTTGCCGAAGGCGACGGTGACGGTCAGGCGCTGGTCTTCGTTCAGGCCGGCCGTGGAGACGCTGTTGCGCGCGAAGCGGATATTGCCCTGGCGGCTGCCGTTGATGGCGACGCTGCATTCGTCGGCCTTCGAGAAGGACAGCACACGGTCGCAGATGCGCTTGGCCTCATCCTGGTTCAGGTGTTTCATGTCCGTCCCTTCCTATCCGATCTTGCGACCGGTGTTGATCACTTTGACGCCGTTGAAACGGGTGGTCGACGCGCCGTGCGAGACCGCGCTGACCTGGCTCGGCTGGCCCTTGCCGTCGAAGAAGGAGCCGCTCATGCGCCAGTCGCGTTCGTCGCAGATGGCGCTGCAGGCGTTCCAGAATTCCTGGGTGTTCGACTGGTAAGCCACGTCTTCCAGCATGGGGCCGATCTTGCCGTCCTTGATCTCGTAGTAGAGCTGGCCGCCGAACTGGAAGTTGTAGCGCTGCTGGTCGATCGAGTAGGAGCCGCGGCCGAGGATGTAGATGCCTCTCTTGACGTCCTTGACCATCTCGTCCGGCGTGAGGCGCGCCGATCCCGGCGCCAGCGAGACGTTCGGCATGCGCTGGAACTGCACCTTGCTCCAGCTGTCGGCGTAGGAGCAGCCGTGCGATTCCTTCTCGCCGATGATGTGGGCCTGGTCGCGCGTGGCCTGGTAGTTCACCAGGACGCCGTCCTTGATGATGTCCCAGCGCTTCGGCTGCACGCCCTCGTCGTCGTAGCCGACCGCGCCCAGCGAGCCCGGCGTGCTCTTGTCGGCGAAGAAGTTGACGTTGTCCGCGCCGAACTTGAATTTGCGGGTTTCCCACTTGTCCAGCGTGCAGAAGCTGGTGCCGGCGTAGTTGGCCTCGTAGCCCAGCACGCGGTCCAGCTCCGTCGGGTGGCCGACCGATTCGTGGATGGTCAGGAACAGGTTTTCCGGCGCGATCACGAGGTCGTACTTGCCCGGCTCGACGCTCTTCGCGCCCAGCTTCTCGCGGGCCTGGCGGCCGGCGTTGCGCGCTTCCTCGACGATGTCGTAGCCGCCCTTGTACAGGGTGGTGACGCCGCCCGCGGCCTGCAGCTTGTGCTCGGGGCGCACGTCGAAGTATTCGTAACCCATGCCGACCGGCGGCGCCAGCCCCGCGCGCGAACGGAATTTGCCGGTCGCCTTGTCGACCGCGGTGGCGGTCAGCGGCGCCCACAGGCGGTGGATGTCCTGGTCGATATAGGAGCCGTCGGTGGAGGCGAAGTACTTCTGCTGGTTCACCTGGAACAGGTTGGCCGTCATGAAGTTGGCGCCGGCGTCCAGGCCAGCCTTGTTGGCGGCGATCAGCATCTCGGCCTTTTCCTTGACCGGCACGGTGCGCCAGTCCTTCCTGATCGGCGTGGCCCATGCCACCTCGCCCACGCCCTTGACCGGGGCGAGGCGTACGGGTTCGGTCTGCAACCTGGCGTTGGCCTTGGCGATCGCCACCGCCTGGCGCGCGGCGTTGGCGACGGCGTCCGGATTCATCGCATTGGTGGCGGCGAAACCGTAGGCGCCGTCGGCGATCACGCGCACGCCGACGCCGCTCGACTCGGTATTCGTCACGCTCTGCACGGCCAGGTCGCGGGTGTTGATGAACTGGTTCAGGTAGCGCCCGATGCGCACATCGCAATAGCTGGCGCCGGCGCGGGTGGCCGCGTTCAGGGCGGCATCGGCAAGCGCCTTCTTGAGGCTGAGGGGCATGCTGCTTTGCAGCTCTTCGGCGGCGATGGCGTTGCCGAAGACGGGGACCAGCATGGCGCCGGCGGTGCCGGCGGCCAAGGTCAGGAAGGTACGGCGTTCCATTGATTCTCCATGCGCGTGGGCTCGGGGAGCTCACCCTACGAACCACGATAACGTAGGGTGGGCACCCCGTGCCCACGCCGTGTATTACACAGCGTCGGACAGCGAAGTGAAGTTGAAGTCCCTTACCTTCATCGGCGGAATCGCCATCTGGAACGGCGCTTCGTCGCCGCCGATGATCACCGGCTTGCCGATTTCCTCGATGTTGTTCAGCATGGTCACCGGGCTCTCGTTGAAGCGGAAGTTCTTGATCGGGTACTTGATCTTGCCGTTCTCGATGTAGAAAGTGCCGTCGCGGGTCAGGCCGGTCAGCAGCACGGACTGCGGGTCGACCATGCGGATGTACCAGGTGCGGGTGACGAGGATGCCCTTCTTGGTGCTGGCGATCAGGTCCAGGGTCGACTTGTCGGTGCCGGCCATGATGATGTTGCCCGGCGTCGCGGTCGGCTTCACGCCCTTCTTCTTGGCCCAGTACTGCGAGTAGTTCAGGGCGTTGACCTTGCCGTCCTTGATGATGTCCATGCGCTCGCGCGCGATCAGGTTCTGGGTGTCCCAGGGCAGCACCGGCACGTCCGGATTCCACGGGTCGGCCCAGATGTTGACCTGGCTGTCGAACAGCTTGTCGCCCAGGCGCGAGGCGCCGCCCTTCTTCGACAGGAAGCTGCGGCCTTCGTCGGTCTGGCGGGCGTCGAAGCCGGACAGCATGTAGCCGATCAGGTCGGAGGTCGCGGCCGGCTCCAGGATCACCGTGTAGCGGCCCGGCTCCAGCGCCTTGGCGTCGACCGAGCGCAGCGCCTTCTCGATCGCCACGTCGGCCGCTTCGCGCGGATCGAAACGGGCAGCGTCGGTGGCGGTGCGCTTGACCCAGCCCGAACCGCGGCCGTCTTCGGTGCGCACGGTGCAGGTGAAGTCCAGGCCGGTCTCGTCCTGGTGGCCGTAGACGCCGTTCGAATTGGCGACCGAGGTAAACGAGGTGCTGTCGGTGAAGAAGCCGGCGGCCACCAGCTTGTTCTTGCGGCAGGCTTCGATCGCGTAGGCGGCGGCCTGGGCGCGGTATTCCGGATCGATGGCCGCGGTCTTCTTGTTGAAGGTCTCGGAGGCGCGGTAGTTCTGCTTGGCGACGGCCGGCATGAATTCCGGATTCTCCGGCGCGAGGCGCGCCAGGTCTTCGGCGCGGCGCACGGCCTTTTCCAGCGACTTGTCGTCGAACTCGTTGATGGTGGCGACGCCCTGGCGCTTGCCGAAGGCGACCTGCACGGCGATGTTGGTATCTTCCGCCAGGCCGGCGGTGGAGACGGCGTTGCGCGCGAAACGGATATTGCCCTGGCGGCTGCCGTTCACGGTCACGCTGCATTCGTCGGCCTTGGACAGCGACAGCACGCGGTCGCAGATGCGTTTGGTTTGTTCCTGGGTCAGGATGGTCATGTGGTGTGCTCCCTGCCTTAGCCGATCTTGCGGGCGGTGTTGATGACGTTGATGCCGTTGAAGCGGGTGGTAGCCGCGCCGTGCGAGACGATGGAAATCTGCGGAGGCTGGCCCTTGCCGTCGAAGAAGGAGCCGCCCATGCGCCAGTCGCGTTCGTCGCACAGCGCGGTGCAGGCGTTCCAGAATTCCTGGGTGTTCGACTGGTAGGCCACGTCTTCCAGCATCTGGCCGATCTTGCCGTTGTTGATCTCGTAGAACAGCTGGCCGCCGAACTGGAAGTTGTAGCGCTGCTGGTCGATCGAGAACGAACCGTCGCCGACGATGTAGATGCCCTTCTTGACGTCCTTGACCATCTCGTCCGGGGTCATCTTCTTCTTGCCCGCCTGGAGCGAGACGTTCGGCATGCGCTGGAACTGCACATTGCTCCAGCTGTCGGCATACGAGCAGCCGTGCGATTCCTTCTCGCCGATGATGTGGGCCTGGTCGCGGGTGGCCTGGTAGTTCACCAGGATGCCGTCCTTGATGATGTCCCAGCGCTTGCACTTGACGCCTTCGTCGTCGTAGCCGACCGCGCCCAGCGAGCCCGGGGTGACCTTGTCGGCCACGATGTTCACCAGCGGCGAACCGTAGTTGAATTTCCTGGTCTCCCACTTGTCGAGGGTGGCGAAGCTGGTGCCGGCGTAGTTGGCCTCGTAGCCCAGCACGCGGTCCAGTTCCGTCGGGTGGCCGACCGATTCGTGGATCGTCAGCCACAGGTGTTCGGGCGACAGCACCAGGTCGTACTTGCCCGGGGTGACGCTCTTGGCGGTCAGCTTGCGCTTGGCGTCGCGGCCGGCGGCGCGGGCGTCCTCGACGATGTCATAGGATTTCGTGTACAGGGTGGCGACGCCGCCGGCGGCCCTGATCTTGTCTTCCTTGCGCGCGGCCAGGTATTCGTAGCCCATGCCGACCGGCGCCGACAGGCCCTGGCGCGAGCGGAACTTGCCGGTCCCCTTGTCGACCGCGGTGGCGGTCAGCGGCGCCCACATGCGCTGGATGTCCTGGTCGATGTAGGAGCCGTCGGTGGACGCGAAGTACTTCTGCTGGTTCACCTGGAACAGCATCGAGTTCATGAAGGTCGCGCCGCCTTCCATGCCGGCCTTGTTGGCGGCGATCAGCAGCTCGGCCTTCTCCTTGATCGGCACCGTGCGCCAGTCCTTCTGCACTGGCGTCGCCCACGAGACCTCGCCCACGCCCTTGACCGGGGCGAGCTGCACCGGTTCAAGCTGCAGCCTGGCGTTGGCCTTGGCGATCGCCACCGCCTGGCGCGCCGCGCCGGCCACGCCGTCCGGGCTCATGTCGTTGGTGGCGGCGAAGCCGTAGGCGCCGTTGCAGACCACGCGCACGCCGATGCCGGCCGACTCGGTATTGACCACGTTCTCGACGTTCAGGTCGCGGGTGATCACGTACTGGTTGAGGTAGCGGCCGATGCGCACGTCGCAGTAGCTGGCGCCGGCCTTGGTGGCGGCGTTCAGCGCGGTGTCGGCCAGCAGCTTCTTGGCCGCGACCGGCATCGGATTGAGCAGCTCTTCGGCGGCGATCGCGCGGCCGAATACGGGCACCAGCATCGTGCCGAAAGCCAGGCCGCTGATGTTGAGGAAGGTACGGCGTTCCATGACGTCTCCTGAGGTGGACAGTGGTCCGGCGGGCGGACCGCTCTTGTTGTGCTGCGCTTTACTTCTTCTTTATCTGCTGAACCATAGCAGCAAGTAAAGTTTTTGAATAGGCAATCTTTATGCCAGGCGCCTGGGTCTTGGTTGCCAGCGCGGCCGGGGCGGACAGTGTCCGCGCGGGACGCGTCCGCCCTGTGTCCGGCGGGTGTCCGGTCGGACAGGCTTAATGCATATACAATCTTTACTTGACGACAACTAGGGCCTGGCCGATGATCGGCGGGCGGCACGGCATGGCGCCGATGCCCCACCGACATTGGAGACCGAGACATGAAACGATTCATCCTGGCCGCCGTACTGGCAGGCTTGGCCGGCACGGCGCTGGCCGCCAACCAAACCGACGACGCCCAGCTACGCGCGGCCATCGCCGGCAGCCACCGCTCAAGCGCCAACGTGGCGCGCGACACCTGGCGCCATCCTTACGAAACGCTTACTTTCTTCGGCATCAAGCCGAACATGACGGTGGTCGAATTGCTGCCGGAAGGCGGCTGGTACACCGAAATCCTGGCCCCCTACCTGCGCCAGGACGGCAAACTGATCGGCGCCGGCCTCATCTCCAAGACGATGCTGGAGTCCAACCCGGCGGTGTATGACAAGGTCGTGCGGGGCGCCTTCAATCCGCCAAAGGGCATCTACGACTTCGCCCCGCCGAACAGCGTCGACATGGTGCTCACCTTCCGCAACGTGCACAACTTCGTCGACCTGGGCGACGACAAGGTCAAGGACATGTTCAAGGCGCTGTACACCAGCCTGAAGCCGGGCGGCGTGCTGGGCGTGACCGACCACCGCCTGCCGGAATCCATGCCGCAGGATGCCAAGGCCACGAGCGGCTACATCCACGAGTCGTATGTGATCAGGATGGCCGAAAGCGCCGGCTTCAAGCTGGCCGGGAAATCCGAGATCAACGCCAACCCGAAGGACAAGGCCGACCACAAGGGCGGCGTCTGGGCCCTGCCGCCGACCCTCACCAACCGTGACGAGGACCGCGCCAGATACCAGGCCATCGGCGAAAGCGACCGCATGACCCTCAAGTTCGTCAAACCGTAAATGTCACGCCGTGGTGAGTATTTGTGAACTTTCACGCTTCGCCACGGTGTATATTCGCTCAGCAATCTTTCCGATTCAAAGAGACGCATGACACTTTTCCGACTCGCTGCCGCCGCAGCGCTTGCCGCCGCCTGCGCGATGGTCCAGGCCCAGGACCTCGATGCGAAGGCCGCACCGACCAAATCCGCCATTCCATCCCGCGTCGAAAATTCGGTCGTCAAGATCTTCTCGACCTTGCGCCGGCCCGACCCGTATAAACCCTGGACCAAAGCCACGCCGCAGGACGTCACCGGCTCGGGCGTGATCATTGAGGGCAAGCGGATTCTCACGAATGCCCACGTGGTCGGCTACGCCAGCCAGGTCGAGATCCAGGCCAGCCAGGACGGCGACAAGGTCGGCGCCACGGTGGTGGCGGTGGCGCGCGGCATGGACCTGGCCCTGCTCAAGCTCGACGACGAGTCCTACTTCGACAAGCACCCCGCGCTGCCGCGCGCCAGCGTGCTGCCGGACGTGCGCGAGCAGGTGTTCGCCTACGGCTATCCGGTCGGCGGCAACTCGCTGTCGATCACCAAGGGCATCGTCTCGCGCGTCGAGTTCGTCCCCTACGGCTTCGGCAACGCCGGCCTGCGGGTGCAGATCGACGCCCCGATCAATCCCGGCAACAGCGGCGGCCCGGTGATCGCCGGCGACAAGATGATCGGCCTGGCCTTCTCCGGCGTGGCCGGCGCCAACAACATCGGCTACGTGATCCCGAACGAGGAGATCGAGCTGTTCCTGAGCGACGTCGCCGACGGCCGCTACGACGGCAAGCCGCTGCTGCTCGACAGCGTGCAGACGCTGGAGAACCCGGTGCTGCGCCAGTACCTCAAGCTCGACAAGTCGGTCGAGGGCGCGGTCGTGCACCGCCCCGCGCGCAGCGACGCCGGCTATCCGCTGAAGGAATGGGACGTCATCACCCGCATCGGCGAGCATCCGGTCGATAACCAGGGCATGGTCAAGCTGGGCCCCAACCTGCGCGTGCGCTTCCAGTACCGCGTGCAGCAGGTGGCGAAGGACGGCAAGGTGCCGCTGACCATCGTCCGCGGCGGCAAGACCATGCAGGTGCAGGTACCGGTCGGCGGCGCGCGCCAGCTGCTGATCCCGGACCTGGCCGGCGGCTATCCGTCGTATTTCGTGTACGGCCCGATCGTGTTCACGCGCGCCACCGCGGAGTACCTGTCCTTCATCGCCGCCAACGCGGCCGCGCTGAACGGCTTCAGTTTCAACGCCAGTCCGCTGGTCACGCGCCGCGGCGATTCGCCCGACGCCCAGCACGAGGAACTGGTGGTGATCAGCTCCCCCTTCTTCCCGCACAAGCTGGTGGCCGGCTACAGCAACCGCATGGGCGCGGTGGTCGAGTCGGTGAACGGCGTGCCGGTGCGCAGCCTGCGCCACCTGGTGGCCCTGCTGCGCGACCTGAAGGACGACATGGTGGTGCTGCGCTTCGACCAGCGCGAGGGCGAGACCATGGTCTTGCCGCGCAAGGAGATGGTGGCCGCCACCGAGGGAATCCTGTCCGACAACGGCATCCGTTCCCAGGGATCGGCCGACATGATGGATATCTGGAACGGCAAGAAGATCTGAGCATGCGAGCATCCTTCCTGCAGCGGATGGCCTGGCTGGGCCTGGCGCCGGCGACCGGCCTGGCGCTGGCGGCATCGCCGCAGGCGGCGGCCGATCCCGCTCCCGGCGTGACGCCGGCCAGGCTGGCGGCGCTGGCCTTCCCGGGCTGGAGCGACAACCCGGCGGGCCGGGTCGTGAACGTCAGCCTGCCGCGCCTGCCCGGCGTGTCCCGCAAGGCCGGCCACGGCGGCTGGACCGCGGGAACCAACCGGGTAGTCGCCGAACCACGGCTGCTGCTGCGCACCGATGCCTCGCACCTGACCCTGATCGCCGGCCTGGTGCCGTCGCAAGAAGGCAGCACGCCCGCGGTCAACCATACGACGCCGATGGCGCTGGCCGCCTACCAGTTCGAGCAGAGCGGCGGCCAATGGAAGCTCGTGGGCCGCCAGGGCGTATTCGCGCTGCGCGGCTTCTTCGGTGAGGCCAATGTGCGCGCGGTGCCGCTGTCAGGCCAGCGCCAGGGAATCGCGGTGGAATACGGCAGCTGCTGGCAAGGCTATTGCGGCACCTGGATGTCGCTGTACGAACTGGACAAGGGCACGGTGCGCCACGAAGCGGCGGTCGAGATGGCGCTGTCGGGCATCAACGTTGACAGTACCGGCGACTGCATGCGCCGCCTGCAGCCGCTGATCAAGCCGCACCCGCAGGACACGCACCCGGACGACGACCGCATCCCGCCCGACGGCCACGACTGCTACGCCATCGAAAGCGACTGGAGCATCGAACCCTCGCGCGAGCAGCCGGGCGACCTCGTGATCCGCTACCAGGGCGCGATCAGCCGCGCCGAATCCCACGCCGCGCCACCCAGCGCCATCGACCAGCGCCAGGTGCTGCGCTACAGCGATGGGAAATACCGGGCGATTTCGGGGTTCAATCCGGTGCCGCCGATCTGATCCTTATTTTTTCACCGGCGTAAAGTTCAAATCCTGGAAGTCATAGCTGAAGTCGGTCTCGGTGGAAATCGGCTGCATCTTCATGCGCTCGATGCTGCCGTCCGGGTTCAGCGCGAAGGTCACGTAGGCGTCGGCGTTGAAGTTGCGCTCCTTCCAGCGCACGATGAAGGTGTCGTGCTGGAAGTGCTCCAGTTCCCCGGTCAGGTCCGGCGTGCGCGTCAGCGACAGGATCTGCTTGCCGCCGACGTGCTTGATGGTGGCGATGCCGTACCACGGGTCCTGATAGTCGCCGTCGTAGGCGGTGCGCGGCAGCGAAGGCTGGGATTTCGCCGCGCGGGCCGCGCTGTTCTTGGCCAGGCGCGCCTTTTCCTTGGCATGCATCTCGTCCTCGACGGCGGCGACGGCGCCGATCCAGTCGGTCTTGTCGTCGCGGTCCACCAGGCGGCCCAGCAGCTGCCACTGCAGCGCGTTCAGCGAGCCGCCGCTTTCGGCATTGGTGAGGATGGCGATGCCCAGCTTCTCTTCCGGCACCAGGACCACCTTCGAGTAGAAGCCCTGCAGCGCGCCGCTGTGCATGGCCAGCAGCCTGCCGTGGTAGTCGCGCAGCTGGAAGCCGAGGCCGTAGGCCGCGAAGTTCGGCTTGGTAGCGGCCAGCTTGGGATTCGGCTCGCCGATGCGCATCGGGGTCTGCGCGGTCCACAGTTCGCGCGCCTGCTTGGCGCTGTACAGGCGCGTTTCCTTGCCGTCGGCGCCGGTGCCCAGCTTGCCCTGCGCCAGCAGCACGTTCATCCAGCGCGCGATGTCTTCGGCGTTGGTGTTGATGCCGACCGCGCCGACCGCGTTCGGTACCGGCATCGACTTCACGGCGGCGATCTTGTCGTTGATCTTGCTGTGGGCGTTGGCGACGTTCGGGTTGCCTTCATTCTCGAGCAGGCTGGTGGTCGTGGTGGCCATGCCGACCGGGGTCAGGATGCGTTCGCGGATGGTCTCGCCCCAGCTCTTGCCGGATTTCGCGGCGATGATCTTGCCGGCCACGATGTACAGCAGGTTGTCGTAGGCGTAGCTGCTGCGGAAGCTGGTCGCCGGCTGGATGAAGCGCAGCTTGTGGATGATCTCGTCGGTCGAGAAGCCGGTGGTCGGCCACCACAGCAGGTCGCCCGCGCCCAGCCCCAGGCCGCTGCGGTGGGTCAGCAGGTCGCGCACCGTCATCTCGTGGGTGACGTAGGCATCGTACATCTGGAAGTCCGGCAGGTGCTTGGTGACCGGATCGTCCCAGGCCAGCTTGCCCTCGTCGACCAGCATCGCCAGCGCCGCGGCCGTGAAGGCCTTCGAATTCGAGGCGACTTCGAACAGGGTCTTGCCGTCGACTTTTTCCGGGGCGCCCAGCTTGCGCACGCCGAAGCCGCGCGTGGCCAGCACCTGGCCGTCCTTCACGATGGCGATGGCGATGCCCGGCACGTCGAACTGCTTCATGACGCGTTCGACGTCGGCGTCGAGGTGGTTCAGCTGGAGCGGCGCCGCGCTGCTGGCGGCGGGCACGGAAGCCGGGACGGTGGCGGGAACTTGCGCCAGGGCGGCGCCGGAGAATGCGATCAGGAGGGCTGCTGCGATGCGGTTCATGGAGTGCACTTGTGGGATTCCTTGGCGTGATGATCGGAAGCTGAATTCAGGCGCAAGCAGGATAGCACTTCGAAACCCATCCCGATAGGTAGCCGCCATCCGCCTCTGCTATGATCGCGCCTTTGCCTTTCCCCGCCCTGTCGCTTCAATGGACGCCTTCCTCGTTTCCACCGGCATCGTCGCCCTCGCCGAAATCGGCGACAAGACCCAGTTGCTGGCCTTCCTGCTGGCCGCGCGCTTCCGCCGCCCGCTGCCCATCGTCTTCGGCATCTTCGTCGCCACCATCGCCAACCACGCCTTTGCCGCCGCGGTCGGCGCGCTGGTCAGCAAGCTGCTCGGCCCCGAGGTGATGCGCTGGGTGCTGGGCCTGGCCTTCATCGGCATGGCGGCCTGGATCATGGTCCCGGACGACATCGACGAGAACGAGGCGACGCCGGCGCGCTTCGGCGTCTTCCTCACCACCGTGCTGGCCTTCTTCCTGGCCGAGATGGGCGACAAGACCCAGGTGGCGACGGTGGCGCTGGCCGCGCGCTATCCCTCCGCGGTGGCGGTAGTGGCCGGCACCACCCTGGGCATGATGCTGGCGAACGTGCCGGCCGTGTACTTCGGCGACCGCATCGCCGGCCGCGTGCCGCTCAAGCTCGTGCACGGCATCGCGGCCCTGATCTTCGTGGTGCTGGGCCTTGCGACCCTGTTCGGGCTCGGGAAGAATCTCGGCTTTTAATCGTTCCGCTGGTTGACCCACACCGGCGCCGACCACAGCACCTTGCCGTCGTCCTGGGTCAGCTTCGCATAGTAGAAATGCGGCCCCGGCGATGGCGTCAGCGTGACGCTCGCCTGCGCCGCCAGCCGGCTCACGTTGCCGTTCCGGCCCGGCACCCCTTCCATGATCGCCACCGTGGCCGCGCGCCGCCCGGCATCGTTCGCGAACTGCACCGACAGCTGGAGCGGTCCGCGGTTGTCGATGCGCTCGCCCATCAGGTGGCCGTTGGCGGTCAATACGATCTGCGATGCCTTGTCCATGGTCGCGAACACGCGCCGCGCCCTGAGGGCGTCGACGAAGCTGTCGCGGGTCAGCGGCACGCCGTTCGGCACCAGTACCGCGGTGCGGTTGGTGTACGAGCTACCCCAATTGGCGCAGTGGTTGTCCTGGTTGCTGCTGAAGGCCACGTGGTAGCCCGCTTCCAGCAGCTTGTTGCAGGCCGCCTCGAAATTGCTGCGGCGGGTCTCGCCCTCCTTGTCGTTGGTGGAGAAGGCCGAGGTGTTCATCACTTCGCACAGCGCCATCGCCTCGTCGCCATCCGCCGTCCAGGCCAGCGGCACGCCGCCGACCTTGAACTGGCCCTTCAGCGCCGGGTGGTTGAACTGGCCGATCCAGCCCTGCTTTCGCATCAGCGTGTACAGCGCGCCGTAGTCGCTGCGGCTGCTGAGCGTGTCGGCCAGCAGCTCGCCCTTGCCGTTCTTTTCCCAGCCGAGCAGCTCGTCGCTGTTGAAGATGTTCAGGTGGCCGCCGTTGCTGATCACGCCCCACTCCATGCCGTACAGGGCCAGGAAGTCCGGATGCCGCTCATTGAACGCGCGCGCCATCCCGAGGCCGGACTGGTACAGCGCCCTGGCCGCGGCCGGATCGGCATCGAGCCTGGTACCGTCCGAGCCGTCGTACATGTGGTTGTGCTCGGAGACCATCAGCATGTCCAGGCCGTGTTCGCGGGCGTAGGGAAAGGCGGTGTCCGGGCCGAAGGGCGCGGTCTGCGGGTCCTGGGCGCCCCTGCAGTTGTCGATGGCGGCGCCGCCGTCGCTGTGGCTGGTCTGGCTGTGCRGGTTGCCGTAATAGACCGTGAACGGCAGCGCGCCCGCCGCCGGCGCCGCCTGCAGCACCCTGCGCCGGCCCGGCATGGGCGAAAAGGCCGGCAACGCGGGCGCCGGCGGGTTGCCGACGGCGATGTCCCAGGACTGCTCGACCGCTTCATCCCCGGCCGTGGCGCGCAGGCGCACCCGATACACGCCTGGCGCGGGCAGCCCCTTCGCCAACTTGCCCTGCCAGCGCACCGGCACGTCGACCGGGCGCCCCGTCAGGATCGCCTGTCCCTGCCAGCGCGCTACGTCGCGGCCGTTGGGCGCCATCAACTCGAGGCGCCAGTGCACGCTGCGGCGGCCCTGCAGGCCGGGATAGTCGAAGGACAGCCGGAAGGTGCGCGATTCGGCGCCGCGGGCTTCGCCTCGATAGGGCGCCTCCAGGGTCGCCTCGAATTCCTGGTGCTCGTGCGGGGCTGGTTCAATGCGCTGCACCGGGGCGGCAGCGGCAGGAAGGTGGAAGAAGCTGGCCGCTGCGAAGACGAAGCAGCGGGACCAGGCCAGGGCGGGGATAAGGGATGAGGTTTTCATGATGCAATTTTTGCAATTGCATCACCCTGTCATCTTGATCCCTGGATCATAACGATATTAAATTGTTATTAAATAATTGACAAAAATAAAGCCAGGCGGGATAGATGGTTTGCAGTGCTTCCACGGCTGAGCTGGCGCCTTGGTCCGTGTGGCTTGGCTTGTGTTCAAACATGAAGTCCGCGCTCGGCCACGAAGCCCAGGCGGTCGAAGTCGATGTTGGCGCCGCCGGCGACCGCCACCAGGGTCTGGTCCCGGACCGGCGTTCCAGCCAGCGCGGCGCGTTTCACATAGGCCTGCAGTCCGGCCACCGCGAGGGCGCCGGCCGGCTCGAGCACGCTGCGCGTCTCCTGGAATATCTCCTTGATGGCCGCGCAAACCTCGTCGGTACCGACCAGGACGATCTCGTCCACGACCTGCCTGGCGATGCGGAAGGTCTCTTCGCCGACCAGACGGACCGCGGTCCCGTCGGAGAACAGGCCGACCTCCGGCAGCGCGATGCGCTCGCCCGCCGCCAGGCTGCGCGCCATCGCATCGGAATCGACGGTCTGCACGCCGACGATCCTGATGCCGGGCCGGCAGGCCTTGACGTAAGCGCCGATGCCGGCGACCAGCCCGCCGCCGCCGATGGCGACGAAGATCGCATGGATCGGCTCCCTATGCTGGTGCAGGATCTCCATGCCGATCGTCCCCTGGCCGGCGATCACATCGGGATCGTCGAAAGGATGGACGAAGGTGAGTCCCCGCTCTTTTTCGAGCGCGGCCGCGTGGTCGTGGGCATCGGTATAGGAGATCCCGTGCAGGACGATGTCGACGCAGGGCCCGCCGCGCCGTGCCACCGCATCGATCTTGATCCTCGGCGTGGTGGTCGGCATCACGATCAGTGCCCGGCAACCCAGCCGGGCCGCCGCCAGCGCCACGCCCTGGGCATGATTGCCGGCGGATGCGCAGATCACGCCGCGCCGGCGCTGCGCCGGCGACAGCCTGGCCATCTTGTTGTAGGCGCCGCGCAGCTTGAAGCTGAAGACGCTCTGCATGTCTTCGCGCTTGAGGCGGATGCTGTTGCCCAGGCGCTGGGAGAGCGAGGGCAGCATGTCCAGCGGCGTCACGCCCGCGACCTCATACACCTGTGCGTCGAGGATTCGCTTTAGATAATCGGCCGTCATCGGCCGCTTTCGTAGGTCCGGTCTTTCGACAGCATGACTTCGTGGTGTCCGCGGCCGGCCGGAATCATGGGGAAGCAGTTCTCGGCCTGTTCGACCACCACGTCGAGCAGGAAAGGACCGTCCGCCGACATGCACTCGGCCATCGCCTCGTCGAGTTCGTCCGCCCTGGATACCCGGCGGGCCTGCCATCCGAAGGCGCGCGCCAGCGCCAGGAAGTCCGGCAAGGCCTCCGCATAACTGTGGCTGTAGCGGGCGCCGTGGTGCAGCTCCTGCCATTGCCGGACCATGCCCATGCAGGCGTTATTCGACAGCACGACCTTGATCGGACAGCGATGCTGCACGGCGGTGGCGAGTTCCTGGATGTTCATCAGGATCGAGGCGTCGCCGCTCACGCACACGACCGTCTTTTCCGGATGCGCGATCTGGGCGCCGATCGCGGCCGGGATGCCGTAGCCCATCGTCCCCGCGCCGCCCGAGGTCAGCCAGCGCCGCGGCGCATCGAAGGGCAGGTATTGCGCCGCCCACATCTGGTGCTGGCCGACGTCCGTGGAGACGATGGCATCCCGTCCGGCCAGCGCACCGGCCAGGGTCTTCATCAATTGCTGGGGAACGATCGTCGGCGAGGTGGCGGCAACGCCGAGGCAGTCCACGTCCCGCCAGGCCTGGATGCGCTGCCACCACGCGTCCGTGGGCGCGACCTCGGCCTGCATGGCGGCGAGCTCCCGCTCCAGGGCCGCCAGCACCGCGTGGCAATCGCCCACCAGGCCGACGTCGGCGCGCACGATCTTGCCGATCGAGGCCGGATCGATGTCGATGTGGACGATGCGCGCGTCCGGACAGAAGTGTTCGAGCTTGCCGGTGACCCGGTCGTCGAAACGCGCACCCACGCAGACCACCAGGTCGGCCCCGTGCATCGCCAGGTTGGCTTCCAGCGTGCCGTGCATGCCGAGCATGCCCAGCCATCGCGGATCCGATGCGGGAAAGGCCCCGAGTCCCATCAGGGTCAGCGTGCATGGCGCGTTTTTCCTGCGCACGAGGTCCGCGAAGGTGGTGCAGGCCGCGCTGCCGGAAGCGGTCAAGCCTCCGCCGCCGTAAAAGATGGGACGGCTCGATGCGGCGATCAGCCTGGCCGCCTGCTCCAGCAGCGCCCCCGGGATCTCCGGCACACGGGACGGCGGACTTGCGGCCATCGAGCGCGATGCGGATACCGGGACTGCCTGCAGCTGGACATCCTTCGGCACATCGACCAGCACCGGACCGGGGCGGCCCCGGGTCGCCTGCCGCACCGCGGCGCCGACGATGTCCACGATCTCGTCTGCGCTGCGGACCTGGGCATTCCATTTGGTGACGGTGCGCGAGATGCCGAGCGCATCGCACTCCTGGAAGGCGTTCGTGCCGATCAGGTTTGTGGCGACCTGGCCGCTGATGCACAGCACCGGAACCGAGTCGCACAGGGCGTCGAGCAGCCCGGAGGTGGTGTTGGCCATGCCGGGTCCCGAGGTCACGAACACGACGCCCAGGCGGCCGGTCGACCTGGCATAGCCCTCGGCGGCATGCACCGCCGCCTGCTCGTGCCTGACGAGCACATGGCGCAGCCGCGGTTCGAGGTACAAGGCATCGTAGAGAGGCAGCACGGCGCCGCCGGGATAGCCGAAGACGGTGTCGACACCGGCGTCGATCAGGGCACGCAACAGCAGCTGCGCGCCGGTCTGGGTGGGGTCTGCGGAAGAAGTTCTCATCCTTAAATTTTATCGACGCACCCCCTGAAAGTGCTTCATAATTTCCACAATATTCGTGGAAATATGGAAAAATTTATGGAAACTGGCGACTTCAACGGAAAATTTTTCGACCAGCAAGACCAGGCGATCCTGCGCATCCTTCTCGAGGACTCACGCACGCCGCTGCAGGAGATCGGCAAGGCGGTGGGGCTGTCGACCACCTCCTGCTGGAACCGCATCAAGCGCATGACCGACTCCGGCGCCATCCAGGGCTATACGGTGAAAGTGGACCTGGCCCAGATCGGCTACCAGGACACGGTGATCGTGCAGGTGACCCTGGGCAGCCACAGCCAGGAGACCCTGAACGAGTTTGCGCAGGCGCTGGAGTCCATTCCCGAAGTCCTGGAAGCCTTCCTGATTTCGGGCGACTACGATTACTTCATCCGGATCGCGGTCAAGGACACGCGCGACTACGAAAGGCTGCTGAGGGAGCAGCTGTACAAGATACCGGGTATCCGCCACAGCAAATCGAGCTTCGTTCTGCGGACGCTGAAGAAGGCGGATACCCCGTTGACGCGCTGAGGATCAGAAGTGGTATTCGGCGCGCACCATCGGCGTGCTGGCGCGCTGGCCGCGGTTGCCGGTGGTGGCCGCGGTGTTGCCGAATTTGTTGTTCCAGAACTGGTATTCGAGGCCGACGCGGAAGCGGTTCTTCGGCTGGCCGAAGCGGCTGCCGAGGTCGTACATCAGCTGCATGTCGAGATTGGTCTCGGCGCCGGTGCCGTTGCCGACTTCGTCGCGGCCCTTGGCGGCGATGTAGTTCAGGTAGCCCTCGAAGGACCATCCCGGCATCCAGCTCTCCGGCACCGGGATGCCCCAGCTGGCCGAGAACATCGGGTGGTAGTCGTAGGTGTAGCGGCCGCGGACTTCCGAGATCGGCGGGAAGGCGCCGCTCGGCGCATTGCTCTCGCGGAGCAGCAGGATGCCGGTGCTGAGGAAGCCCGGCACGTCCCACATCAGGGTCGGGCCGGCCACCAGCATGCGCTTGCGCGAGTTGTAGCCGACGTCGTTCTTGGTGTTCCAGTCGAAGCCCAGCACCAGGCCCAGTCCCTTCACCGGGCCGTAGGCGATCGGCGCGCCGCGCAGGGCGCCGATGTCGAGCGTGTGGCGGTAGACGACGTAGGCTTCCTGGGCGCCATCTAGCTGGTTCAGGGAACCGGGATCGTTGCTGTCGGACTGCAGCAGGTCGACGTTGAAGTAGTTCGAGCCGTACTTGTAGCCGCTGGCGTGGGTCAGCGCGAAGATGTTCTTCTTGATGTCGGAAGGGTTGAAGGGCTCGCGGAAGCGCTGGCCATAGCGCCAGCTGATCGCCGTGTCGCTCCAGTCGGCGGCGGCGGCCGGCGGCGCCACGCTGGCCGCCAGGACGGCAACTGCGGCAACTGTGGCGGCCAGGGACGCGGCACTCGTACGTTCACTCATTGTTTTTCTCTGTCGGATGGGTTATCGGCAAGCCGGGTTGACGCTAGTGTAGCCGGAAGCCGGCCCGGCCGGCAGGGGCCTGTGGCGCGCACGCCGCAGTGTCAACGAGACTAGGCCTCCGATCCGGCCAAGGCCAGGCCCCCGCTCAGGCTCCAGGCCTCGGCATGGCCCAGGCGCTGCAGGCACAGCGCTGCCCGCGCGCTGCGGTTGCCGCTGCGGCAGACGAAGACCAGCGGACGCCGCGGCGCCGCCAGCAGCTGGCCCAGGTGTTCGGCCAGGCGCGACATCGGCAGCGCCTGCGCGGCACGGCCCTGCAGCCGCATGCCGCCGGCTTCCAGTTCGCAGGCTTCGCGCACGTCGACCAGCAGCGCATCCTCGTGGCTGCGCAGGAAGGCGTCCAGCTGCTGCGGCGCCAGCTGGCGCAGCTCGCCGGCCGGTGCCGCCTGTAGCGTGGTGCAGGGCGCGCCGCCGACGTCGGCCCCGTGGCACAGCACCGTGGCGCCGTCGATCAGTCCCGCCAGCTCCCGCGCATCGGCGCCGTCCATCGCGATCCCGCCGATGAAGGCCAGGCGCACCGCCGCCGCCTCGAGCCGGCCTTCCTGCGCGCGGCCCAGCAGATAGGCGGCGCCGCGCCCGTCCCGGTCCGCCAGCCGTACCAGCACTTCATCGCCCAGCGCAAGCGCCGGCGCGGCACTGCCGTCGGCCAGGGTCACCGCGCCGCCTTCGCGCGGCCAGCCGAGCGCGCCCGGCTCGCAGGCATCCAGGCCGAGGGTCGCGCGCAGCACGGCGCGGGGGTCGCCGTCCGCGCCGCCGTCGGTTCCCAGCACGGCCAGGGTGCGTAGGCCGCTGTCGCGGATCTGGGCCGCGATCCGCGCCGCCATGCCGGCCGGCGGATCGATCGCCACGCAGGCGCCGGCTTCCAGGTTGAACAGGATCCAGCCGTGGCGGCCCTCGCAGCTCACCTGCAGCAGGCCGCGGCGCTCGCCGCTGAGGCTCGACGACGCCAGCGCCGGGCGCCGCGCCGCCTGGCCGCAGCGGCGGATCCGCGCGCAGGCTTCATCGATGAATTCATCGGTGGCCAGCGGCCCGAAGGACAAGCGCACGGCGCCGCTGGTGCGCCAGGCCGGCAGGCCCATCGCTTCCAGCACGTAGCTGGGCGCGGCCTTCGCCGCCGAACAGGCGGAACCGGCGCTGACGCGCATGCCGGCGGCGTCGAACAGGTCGAGCAGCTCCTTGCTCGCCATGTCCGGCACCGCGAAGTTCAGGGTGGTCGGCAGCGCCAGTTCGAAAGGCGTGTTGAACACGATGCCCGGGAAGGCCTCGGCCAGGCTGGCCGCGACCCGGTCGCGCATCGCCGCCAGTTCGGCATGGCCGCGGAAGGTGCCGCCCGTTTCCAATGCTTCCAGCACGGCGCCGAGCGCCGCGATGCCGGCCATGTTCTCGGTGCCCGAGCGCTGGCCCGCTTCCTGGCCGCCGCCGATGATCAGCGGCGTGTAGGGCGTGCCCTCCTTCACGTACAGCATGCCGATGCCCTTCGGCGCATACAGCTTGTGGCCGGAAAACGGGGCGTAGTCGATGCGGCTGCCGGCCAGATTCAGCGGCAGCTTGCCGAGGGCCTGCACGCAGTCGACCATCCAGAACGCGCGCGGCGCACGCTCGGCCAGCACGGCGGCGATGCCCTCGAGGTCGGAGACGGTGCCGGTTTCGTTGTTGGCGGCCATGGTGCAGACCATCGCCGCGCGCGGCGCCAGTTCGCGCAGCAGGTCCAGGCGATGGCGGCCGAAGCCGTCGACCGGCAGCGCGCACAGGGTCAGCCTGGTCCCGAGCAGGCGGTTCCAGTGCGCCAGGCTTTCGGACACCGCCTTGTGCTCGGTGGCGCCATAGATCAGCAGGTCGCCACATTCCTCGCCCGCCGCACGCCGTTCGCGGATCGCACACAGCGCCGACAGCACCGCGGTCTGGATGCCCTCGGTGGCGCCGCTGGTGAACAGCACGCGTCCGGCACCGGCGCCCAGCACGCGGCGCGCACGCGCACGCGCGGCGTCGAGGATGGCCTTGGCGCGCAGGCCGGTCGCATGGCTGCTGCTCGGATTGCCGAAGCAGGCCTGCATCGTCTCCAGCGCGGCGCTGGCGGCGGCCGGCAGCACGGGCGAAGTGGCGTTGGCGTCGAGGTAAATATCGTGGCTCATGAATGACAAGCGAAAAAATTGCTAAAAACAAAAAATAATATGCACACAACGTGCCATAGTTGAGTAATATGTTACGGACTGACGCAGAATAAGATGTACTAAAATTCCTTGGTTTTCGTTAAAAAGAAGAACTGGCATTCTCATTCTTACTGCATAAGAGAAATGAACTCACTCGACAAATACGATTGTGCGATTCTGGCCGCCCTGCAGGCGGACGCCACCCTGTCGATTTCCGGTTTGAGCGAGAAGGTCGGGCTGTCCAGCACCCCTTGCTGGAAGCGCGTCAAGCGCCTCGAAGAAGAGGGCTATATCGAGAGCCGCGTCAGCATCGTCAACCGCAACAAGGTCGGCTTGCCGGTCACGGTCTTCGTCAGCGTGCGCACCAAGGAGCACGACGAAAAGTGGCTGGAGCGCTTCGCCTCGGCCGTGATCGCCCTGCCCGAGGTACTCGAATTCCACCGCATGAGCGGCGACGTCGACTACCTGCTGAAGGTGGTCACCACCGACATCGAAGGCTACGACCGCTTCTACAAGAAGCTGATCAAGACCGCCCAGCTGGCCGGCGTGTCCTCGGCCTTCTCGATGGAGCAGATCAAGTGCACCACCGCGCTGCCGCTGGAACTGATCTCGCACGGTCTCGCTGCCTGAACTGAATCATGCGATGATGGCGCCCGTTGGAACATAACGGAGACTAGGTAATGCCATCGAAATTCAAGATTGCGCCGCTGGCGCTGGCCGCCGGCCTGATGACGCTCGGCGCCGCCGCCACCGCCCAGGACCAGCTGGTGCGCATCGGCGTGAGCGGGCCGCTGTCGGGCGCCAATGCCTTCGCCGGCAAGGACAACGAGAACGGCGTGCGGCTCGCGGTCGAGGAACTCAACGCACAGAAGATCAAGGCGGGTGGCAAGCTGCTGCGCTTCGAACTGATGTCCGAGGACGACCAGGGCGATCCCAAGGCCGGCGTGAACGTGGCCCAGAAATTCGCCGACGCCGGCGTCAAGTTCGTGCTCGGCCCCTACAACTCGGGCGTCGCGATTCCCGCCTCGCGCGTCTACAACGATGCCGGCATCCTGATGTCGACGGTCGGCACCAACCCGAAGATCACGCAGTCGCGCTATCCGAACGTGTTCCGCATCGTCGCCAGCGACAACCAGGTCGGCGGCTCGATGGCGGCCTACGCGGCCAAGGAACTGAAAATCAAGACCGTCGGCGTGATCGACGACCGCACCGCCTTCGGCCAGGGCATCGCCGACGAATTCGCCAAACAGGCGCGCGCGTCCGGCCTGACCGTGGCCGGCCGCGAGTTCACCAATGAAAAGGCGAGCGACTTCTCGGCGATCCTGACCGCCTTCCGCGCCAAGAAGGTCGACGCGATCTTCTTCGGCGGCTATGCCCCGCAGGGAGCGCCGATGGCGCGCCAGATGAAGCAACTCGGCATGGGCGGCGTCCGCCTGCTCGGCGGCGACACCCTGTGCAGCCCCGAGATGGCCAAGCTGGGCGGCGATGCCGTCGGCGAAAACGTGCTGTGCGCCCAGGCCGGCGCCATGCTGGACAAGCAGCCCGGCGGCCCGGCGTTCAAGCAGCGCTTCAAGCAGCGCTTCCAGCGCGACCCGGACGTCTATGCGCCGGCCTTCTACGACCAGACCATGTTCATCGCCCAGGCCATCAAGAGCGCCAACACGATCGACGCGGCCGCGGTGAGCAAGCTTCTGCACACCATGAGCTACCAGGGCGTGGCCGGCACCTATGGCTATGACCCGAGCGGCAACCTGAAAAAGACCGCCGTCACCGTCTACACCTTCAAGAACGGCGCGCTGGCTCCCCTGGCCAGTTATTGAGAACACCCCGTAAAGACTGGGCCGCGGGCGGCGACAAGCGTATCCTTGTCGCCGCCTTCGTTTTTATTCCGCACACAGAACCGCACATGAAACAGATCCTGAAGCTGGGCGCGATCGCCTGCGCCGCCATGCTCGCCTGCGCACCCGCCGGCGCACTCGAGCCGAAACCCGCCGCCGCCAAGACGGCCGCCGCCAGCGCCGGCGCCGAATCCCAGCGCCTGAACAAGCTGGCCGACGACTACTGGGACGCCGAAGCGCGCTTCGACCCCATCATGGCCGGCGAGGCCGGCGACAACCGCTTCGCCGACCAGATCGGCCTGTCGATCGCGCCGCAGAACCGCGCCCGCCAGTTCGCCCTGTACAAGGACTACCTGAAACGCCTGCACGCGATCCGCCGCGACGCCCTGCCCCGGCGCGACCAGACCAGCTACGACATCCTCGACTACGAGCTGAAGACCGCGCTGCGCCTGGAGCCCTTCCCCGAGCACCTGCTGCCGCTGAACCAGATGGACAACGTCCCGGTCGACCTGGCGAACTACTCGAGCGGCCAGGGCGCCCAGCCGCTCGCCACGGTGAAGGATTACCAGGCCTACCTGAGCCGCCTGAACCAGCTCGCCCCCTGGATCGACCAGGCCATCGCGAATATGCGCGAGGGGATGAAGCGCGGCGTCACGGCGCAGAAGGCGGTGATGGCCTCGACCCTGCCGCAGATCCAGCACCTGGTGGCCGCCAAGGCCGAGGACAGCATCTATGCCTCGCCGGTGAAGCACTTCCCGGCCGGCTTTTCGAACGCCGACAAGGCGAAGCTGACGGCCGCCTACCACGGCACGATCGCCGCCAAGGTCAACCCGGCCGTGAAACGCCTGGCCGACTTCCTGGAGCACGACTACCTGCCGGCCTGCCGCACCAGCACCGGCTACGACGCCCTGCCTCAAGGGAAGGACTGGTACCTGGCGCGCGTCGCCAGCCAGACCACGACGGACCTGACGCCGGAGCAGATCCACCAGACCGGCCTGAAGGAAGTCGCGCGCATCCAGCAGGAATACGCCCGCATCGGGCCGCAAATGGGCTACACCGGTCCGGCATCGGGCCTGCCGACCTGGGTCTCGGAGCAGCCGAAGTACACGCCTTTCAAGACCGAGGGCCAGATCATCGAGGTCTACCGCAAGCTGAACACCGAGCTGAATCTCAAGCTGCCAAAGCTGTTCTCGCTGCGGCCGAAGACCCCGCTCGACATCCGCCTGGAGCCGGAACTGACGCGCGCCACGGCCTCGGACCACTACACCCCGCCGGCGGCCGACGGCTCGCGTCCGGGCGTGTTCTGGACCGTGGTGAACGACCCGGGCAAGTACAGCGGCCCCGGCATGGTCACGCTGTTCCTGCACGAAGGCCAGCCGGGCCACCACTTCCACATCGCCCTGATGCAGGAGCTGAACCTGCCGAACTTCCGCACCTTCGGCGGCAACAACGCCTTCACCGAAGGCTGGGCGCTGTACGCCGAAACCCTCGGCACCGAGATGGGCCTGTACGGCAAGCCGGAAGACTGGTTCGGCCACCTGAACGACGAAATGCTGCGCGCCGTGCGCCTGGTGGTCGACACCGGCATGCACGCCAAGGGCTGGAGCCGCGAGCAGTCGATCAAGTACATGCGCGAGACCCTGGGCTATCCGGAAGCGCTGGCGCGCAGCGAGACCGAGCGCTACATGGCCTGGCCGGCACAGGCGCTGGGCTACAAGATCGGCGCCCTGAAGATCCAGGAACTGCGCGCCCGCGCCGAGAAGGCGCTGGGACCGAAGTTCAGCCTGCCGAAGTTCCACGAGATCGTGCTGGGCGAGGGTACGCTGCCGCTGGCCTTGCTGGAGAAGAAGGTGGATCGGTGGATTGCGGACTCCAGGTAGGCACATGAACCGTCGTTCCCGCCAAGTTTGCATGCGTAACGATGGCGCATACAGAACTTGGGTCCCCGCCTTCGCGGGGACGACGGTATTTAAGATCGCGGTAACGACGGTTTGAACGTCGCGAGTCGACGCGATTATTTTTCCGGCGCCACGCGCCACACCACGCTGCCCGCATCATCCACCACCAGCAGCGCCCCATCCTGCGCCACCGTCACCGCCGCCGGGCGGCCCCAGACGTCGCGGTCGCTCAGAACCATGCCGGTCATGAAGTCCTGGTACTGGCCGGTCGGGACGCCGTTCTTCATCATCACGCGGACCACCTTGTAGCCGGTGCGGATGCCGCGGTTCCAGGAGCCGTGCAGGGCCACGAAGATGTCGCCCTCGTACTCTTTCGGGAAGGCGTGCCTGGCGCCCGCCGGGGCCTGGTAGACCACCATGCCCAGCGGCGCCGAGTGCGCCTGGATCAGGGTGTCGGGAATCGTCACCTTGTCCTTCAGGTCGGGGCGGATGCCCTTCAGGCGCGGGTCTTCGTGGGCGCCCAGGTAATACCACGGCCAGCCGTAGAAACCGCCCTGCTTCACGCGCGTCACGTAGTCCGGCGGCAGGTTGTCGCCCAGTTCGTCGCGCTCGTTCACGCTGCAGTACAGGTCGCCCGTCTGCGGGTGCACCAGCATGCCGACGCAGTTGCGCAGGCCGTTGGCGAAGTTGCGGCGGTTCTTGCCGTCCACGTCGAAGGCCAGCACCGTGGCGCGGTCGGCTTCCTCGGCCCAGGCACCGCCCAGGCCGTGCTCCTTCTCCCATTGCGCCAGCGGCTGCGGCGGCTGTTTGCCAATGCCGGAAGCGATGTTGGTGGCCGAACCCACCGACACGAACAGCGTCTTGTCATCCTTCGAGAATGCCAGCGTGCGGGTGACGTGGCCGCCGCCGGTGTCGGCGATCTTCTCGACCACGGTTTCCGGCTCGCCCTTGGCCTTCAGGTCGCCGGCCGAATACCGGTAGCGCACCACCGAGTTCACGTTGGCGACGTACAGGTATTTCGGGTTCGGGCCGGACGGCCACAGCGCCAGGCCGTAGGGCCGCGACAGGCCGCTGGCGAACACGCTGGCCGTCTCGGCCTTCTCGCCGCCGCTGCCGGGGCGCAGGATGCTGACCTGGCCCTTGCCCGCTTCGGAGACGATGATGTCGCCGTTCGGCGCGCGCAGCGCCAGGCGCGCCTTGCCGGTGTCGCCGGCGAACACGGACACCTTGAATCCCTGCGGCACGGCCGGCATCGCACCGCTCGGCCGCGCGGCGACCTTCGGGCCGTTGCCGGCGCTCTCGCTGGCGAAGGGCGCCGCCAGCTTGTCGACGGTGATGTGGTGCAGGTCGCCCGGCTTGTCGTCAAGCCAGCCGCCGGCGCCATCGCTCACCTTGCCGTCCGCCGCTTTCGAGGCCGCCGCCGGTGCCGCCGCCTTGCCGCTTTGCGCGACCAGGTAGCCGATCACGGCGGCGCGTGCCTTGGCATCGGCGATCCCGATCGGCATCGCGGTACCCGGCACGTCCCTGGTCGGATCGCGCAGGAAGACGTCGAGCTCTTCGCGGGTCCAGGTCTTGCCGGCGGCGCCGGCCCTGGCCAGCGCGTCGGTGTAGTTATAGCCGGGCACCGCGCCCGCCTTGCGGCCGACCACGTTGTACAGGCCGGGACCGGCGCGCGAACCCAGCTTGGGATCGACCGTGTGGCAGCTGGCGCAGTTGCGCTCGAAGTAAGTCTGGCCGGCCGGGGCCGCGGCTTGCGCGGCCCCGGCGGCCAGCCAGGCCAGCGCGGCGACCTGGGCCGCGAGAATGGTGCGATGCATGTTCTTCTCCTTGTTGAATCCGCCAAATAATAGGCGCAATATTGCCAGAACAATCAACAAAAGGAGGCGCGGATGGAAGGAAAACGGCTGGCGTGTGCCCTGCTGGGCGTGACCATGCTGGCGGCCCTGCCGGCCGCGGCCCAGGAAACCGCGCAGGCGCCGGAGCAGGAAGCCTTGCGGCAGCGGCAGGCCGCCCGGATGGCGGACGGCTTCGCCCACCTGCACGGCTTCGGCGAGGGCGTGGCCGCGGCGCTGGCGGCTTCCTCGTCCGCCCAACGCACCAGGCGCGTCGAGGGCTTCAACGGCAAGCTCACGCGCAAGACCTACCGCCAGCCCGGCATCGAACTGACGACCGAGTCGGGCGGCGGCAATACGTTTCCGGGCTCGCTGGCGATCTCGCGCGCGGGCTATCCGCTGCCGCTGGGACTGCACATCGGCGATCGGCGCGGCGCGGTCGAGGACGTCCTCGGCGCGTCGGCCAGCGGCGGCGACACCCTGGTCCTGAAGCGCACCGAGGGTGAAGGCTGCGCCGATCCCATCACCCTCACCTTCCGCGACAAGGTGCTCGCCCGGGTCGACTGGACCTGGGAGAGCTGCCAGGACTGAGGCGCTTCAGTCGATCATGAACACCGGGTAGCGGCGCCATTCCGGCTCGCGGTAGCGCGCGCAGTGGGCGAAGATGAAGTCCAGCACCGCGTACTGGTCGGACAGCTTTTGCGGGTTCAGCTCTTTCCACTCCGCGAACTTGGCGGCCAGCTCCGGCTCGTCGCGCAGCAGCTTCTCGGCTTCGTCCTCGAACACGTAGTCCGAATATGCTTCCTTCTTCTCCAGCACGCTGTTGAAGAAGCCCCAGCGGAAGAAGCTGTCATGGCCCAGCGGCTCCAGCATCTCGACCGCGTAGCGCGCATTGTCCTGGTCCAGCGGCACGATGTAGTCGCCGGCCCGGACGGTGACGGTGGCGCAGCGGCGTTCGAGCTGCACGTCGTCGTGGAACATGTGGCCTTCGTAGGCATGCGGGCGCGAGCCGACCGACTTGATGTGGTAGCAGGCAAGTTCCTGCACGCGCTCGGCCTCGACGCGCTCCATGCGCACGCCGTTCCACTGCAGGCGTTCGATCACTTCGCGCCACTGCTGCGGCACCACGTAGGCGCGCGGCGCCCACACGACGACGTCGGCCGGGAAGCGGTTGAAGTAAGGGATGTCCTTCTCATACGGCGCGCTGCGGTCGTACCACAGGCGCTGGTAGTCGCCCAGCACGCTCTGCTTGTACTTCGCGGCGTAGCCCTTGAAGCGGAAGCTGGACGGATTGGCCTCGTCCATCGCCCAGTGGATCGGCCACTCGCGTCGGCTGCGGCCCTCATCCTTGGCGGCGCGGCGCAGCTGCACGATTTTGTCGCCATTCGCGACGGTGAAGCCGAGCGCCGTCTCCACCAGCGCGCGCATCGAGTGATAGCGGTCGGCGAAGGGCTTCAGCATGTGGGTCTCGGGCATGAAGCCGATCGTATGGTGCAGGGCCGCGTAGCCGGTCGAGAAGCGCGGCGTCTCCAGGAAGTCGGCGATGCCGTCGTCCGGGCTGTCCTTGACCGGATTCACGTAGGGGCAGGTCGGCCAGCCGCGCTTGTCCATCTCGGCGAACATCGCCGGCAGCATGGTGTCGCGCAGGAAGTCGCCCAGCTCTCCGCCCAGCTTGTCGGCCTGGGTCTGGATCAGGGTCATGGTGTAGCTGTAGTCGGCGCCGTTCGAGGTGTGGGTGTCGACCATCACGTCCGGATCCCAGGCCGAGAAGAACTCGTTGAACACGCGTGCGGTGAGGGTATCGCATTTCACGAAGTCGCGGTTCAGGTCGAGGTGGCGGCTGTTGCCGCGGAAGCCGAAGGACTCGGGGCCGTCCTGGTTCACGCGCGAGCTGTCGTTGCGGTTGAAGGCGCCGTCGACGTTGTACAGTGGGATGAAGATGAACACCGTGCGGCCGAGCGCGGCCAGGCGTTCCGGCTCCTGGCAGAAGTCGCGCACCAGCGCCATGCAGGCGTCGACGCCTTCCGGCTCGCCCGGGTGGATGCCGTTATTGTTGAAGAACACCGGACGCTTGTCGCGCTTGATCTCGAAGCGGTCGAACACGCCGTCGGCGGTCACCACGCCGGCGTGGATCGGCACGCCGGCATCCGAGGTGCCGATCTGGCTGAAGCGCAGCACGCGCGGGTAGCGCTTGGCGAGCTCCTCGTACCAGGCGATGCAGTCGGCCCAGGTGGTGGTCTGGTTCTGGTTGCCCTTCTCGAAAGGCGTCTTCAATTCATTGGACATGGTCGTGGCTGTGATGATGATGGTGGGTGATGCGTAGATCGCTAATGTACCTCAGTTGCGCCGCCGGCCGCCTCGTTCAGCGGCAGGGTGATGGCCACCGTCGTGCCGCGGCCCGGCTGGGAGCGCACCAGTATCCTGCCGCCGACCGCGAACACGCGCTCGCGCATGCCGATGATGCCGATGCCTTCCGAGGACACGGCCGGGTCGAAGCCTTCGCCGTCGTCGCCGACCTCGATGTGCAGGGCATCGTCGGCATCCGAGAGGACCAGGCTGACATGGGCGGCCGAGGCATTCGCGTGCTTCATGATGTTCGACAGCGCCTCCTGCACGATGCGGTAGGCGGAGATCGCCAGCTCGTTGTTCAGGCGCGAGAAGTCGCCCTCGGTATGGAATTCGAAATCGATGCCCGAACTGGAGCGGTAATGGCTGACCATCTCCTCGACCGCGCCGTGCAGGCCCAGCATGTCCAGCACTTCCGGACGCAGGCGCCGCACCAGGCGCCGGCCGTTGGCGTACAGGTCCAGCGCCAGCTTGGTGATGGCCTGGGCCTTGGCGCCGATCTGCTCGACTTCCGGTCCGGGCACGGCCTTGCTTGCTAACTGCTGGATGGTCTGCGATTCCAGCCGCACCGCGATCAGGGAGGCGTTCAGCTCGTCGTGGATCTCGACCGCGATGCTCTTGCGTTCGTCCTCGATGATGTTGTTGACCTTCTGGATCAGCTTGCGCTTGTCGGCGTCGGCGCGCAGCGCCTCGTTGCGCGATTCCAGCAGGTCGCGGGTGCGCTCGGCCACCTTGTTCTCGAGGTCCTGCTTGGAACGGTCGAGCGCCACCGACATCTCGCCGATCGAGGCCTGCAGCTCGCCGACTTCGCCGCCGGTGGTGACCGGCAGCTCGACCCGGTAGTCGCCGCCGCGGATCGCGCGCAGCACGGCGATCGCCTCCTGCAGCGGCACCGTCAGGCTGCGTGCCAGGAAATAAGCGAGCAAGCCGCTCGCGACCAGGGCCAGCGCCGCCATCGCCAGCTCGACGCGAAAGCGCCGCAACTGCTTGGCCATCATGCTGGTCGGCGACATCGTCACCCTCACCCGCCCCACCACCTCGGAGGTGAGGGTCGGCGGGCGGGTGTCGCTGGAGGCGGAGACGTGCGGCGTGCCGTTGTCCGAGAACAGGTTGAGCCACACCACCTGCTTGCGGATCGGCGCCTCGAAGGAATGCTGCTCGGCCTGGATCGGATGTTCGGAGACCACGCTGACGGCGTTGCGGCCATTGGTGTCGACCACGTCGATGCGGTAGACGCTGCGGTCCGACTGCACCAGGCCGTTGATGGTCAGGCGCAGGTCGGACAGGTTGCCGGAGATGACGTTGTACTCGCTGGTCTCGGCCAGCGCCCGCGCCAGGATGCGGCCGCGCTCGGCCAGCTCCTCGTCGACCTGGGCGCGGTGCGAATACCAGGAATACCAGACGAAGGAGGAGAACAGCAGCGCCACCGGCAGCATGGTGATGAAGACCATGCGCAGGCCGATGCTCCAGCCGCGCCAAAAGGAAAGGTAGCGCATCATGGGCGGCGCGGCGGCGCCGGCCTGGAGAAGCCGCGCGCCTCGTCGCTGACCGTGAGGTCGAGCGAGCGCGCCACGCCTTCGTTGACGATGGTGCGGAAGTAGCGCGGGAACTGCGGCGGCGCCAGCTCGCCGCCGGACACGTAGGCGCTAGCGATCTCGGCGACCTGGGCGTCGATGTCCTCGATCTCGGAATAGGTGGTGGCCAGCGCGCCGGCCTTCACCATGTCGCTCGAAAAGCCGATCACGCCCTGCTTGTGGCGGTAGGTCGAGAGCAGGATGTTGCGGATGCTCTCGGTGCTGTAGACGCTGCTGTCCGGCAGGGCCAGCAGCACGTCGGTCTGGGCGATCTGGTTCAGCAGGCGGTTGATGTCCTCGCCGCCGGCATCCAGCACCGTCACTTTGTCCGCCTCCAGCGCCGGACGCATGAAACTGCTGCCGGCGCCGAGGATGGCGGCCGCCCGTACCGGCCTGCGGTACAGCAGCGCGGCCAGGCGCAGCTGGTCGCCCGGCGCCGGCTCGGCATAGACGGCGGTGCTGGCAACCGGGTGCGCCCCGCCCTGCGCGGCCTTGGCCATGATGGCGCGGTAGACCTGGCTCGAAGTGAAGGCCGAGATCACCACGCAATCGCAGCGCTTCGACGCCACCTCGCGCAGGGCCGCCGGACCGATCGCCACATACAGCATGCGGCGGCGCTGGGCCAGTTCGGTGCGGAAGGCGGAGAAGATCGGGACCAGGCGTTTGTACAGGTCTTCGGTGATGCGCTGGGTGAGGGCGCTGTCGTCGGCGGTGACGAACTGGAAGCGGAAGCCCTGGGCGGGTTCCTGAAGGGGTTTGGCGGCTTGGGCACTGAAGCTTAGTGCTGCGAGGATGCTGGCTACGAAAGTCAACTTGGCGCCTCGCACAGCGAAGTGCCTGCGCGGGGACGACGAAGTGCAGGCTGCGGTCGCTCCGGCGGCCTGCTGCCTTAAAACGTCGTCCCCGCGCAGGCGGGGACCCAAGTTCCTGTGCATATCCCTTACGGCTCGATCAAACCATGCTTGACAGCCAGCTTGGTGATATACGCCTGCCGATGCACCCCCAGCTTCTCCTTCACCGACTGGCTGATATTGCTGATGGTCTTGGTCGACAGGTTCAATCGCTCGGCGATCTCGTTGTTGGTCAGGCCCTCGGCCATCAGCTTGAAGATCTCCAGGCTGCGCTCGTCCAGCATCGATTGCGGCGAGACGTCGCCGCGCACCGCCAGGCTGGCCAGGCGCTCGGCGATCTGCGGCAGGAAGTACAGCTTGCCGGCGTGGGCGTGGCGCACGGCCTCGGCCAGGTCGGCCGGGTCGCAGTCCTTGGTGACGAAGGCGTGCGCGCCGAGGCGGTAGGTTTCCTTGATCAGGCTGTCCTGGTCGAACTGGCTGAGGAACACGATCTTCGCCTGCGGATCGGCCTTCAGGATGTTCTGGGCGGCGTCCATGCCGGTCAGCTCGGTGCCGAAGCGGATGTCCAGCACCGCCACGTCGGGCTTCTGCTCGGCGTACATCGCCTCCGCCTCGCTGGGCGACTTGGCCTGGCCCACCACTTCCATCCCCTGTGCGCCAAGCGACATGGCGAAACCGGTCATCACGATCGGGTGGTCGTCCGCCAGCATCACGCGGATCGGCTTTTGCTCTTTCTGCATCGTCTTACCATTCTCTGGCATGTGAATGGTGTGATTATTCCACACAAGGACGGTAAGGCCAACGAAGGTATCTGATGAAACAGTTGGAAGTAAATTTACCAAGAATTCGCTTTACACATTGCTAGCACCTAGCATATATTGATTCTACAGCTTAGCCAAACCGCTTCATGTCCGACAACAACAAGGAGGATGGCCATGCATTTCTCTTACTCGAACCATGCGAATGGCAGCAAGGCCGGCAAGTTTGCGCTGGTTGCCGGCCTGCACGTGGCGCTCGGCGTCCTGATCGTCCACAGCCTGGGCACCCGGCATATGGCGCTCTCGATCCTGCCCGAGCAGGTATTGGTGATGCTCGAGCCGGAGCGCCTCGAGCCGCCCCCCACGCCGCCCGATCCGCCGCAGCCCGCGCAGCAGCTGGCGCCGCCGGAAGTCGTGATCCCGAAAGTCGAGGTGGACGTCGCCCCGCCGCCCGATCCGGCGCCGGTGACGGCCACCACCGAAGCCGAGCCCTCGCCGCATCCGTTCACGCCACCGGCGACCGCGCTCGATGCGCCACCCGCCGCGAACGTGAATGCGAACGCGAATGCCAACAGCGGCCAGATACGCACCGCCGTATTCGCCGACGCCAACAGCTGCGCCCTGCCCGATTACCCGGCCAGTGCGGCCCGCAACGGCGACACCGGCACCACCACGCTGGCCCTGCTGGTCGGCACGGACGGCCGCGTGAGTTCGGCGCGCATCCAGCAGTCGAGCGGCTCGCGCGTGCTGGACCGTGCCGCCCTCAACGCGCTCAGCCTGTGCAAGTTCAAGCCGGCCACCAATAACGGTACGCCGGAAGCCGGCTGGGCCCAGATGGCCTATGTCTGGAAGCTGGACTGAGCCTGCCCCGTCAAGCGTCCCTTCGCCCGCCCCCTCCTCAAGGCCTGGCGGGTTTTTTTTGCCTGGAGATGTCATGTCCCGTGAATCCGTCCTGCCCGCCGCCGGGGTCCAGGGCCTGGCCGCCGCATGCCTGCTCGGCGCGCTGCTGGCCTGGCTCGCGCTGGCCCCACGCCACCTGCCGGCGCCGCCCACGATCGCCACGGCGCCGTCGATGCCCGGGTTTTCCGCCATTCGCGCCCAGACCCATGTGCGCGAGCTGGCGGCGGCGCCGCGCCCGGTCGGCAGCCAGGCCAACCAGCAGGCGCGCGACTACCTGCTGGCCCGGCTGCGCGCGCTCGGCCTGGAGCCGGAAGTGCAGACGGAGACGGTGCGGACCGCCTCCTCCGACCTGACCGCCAACGTGCGCGTGACCATGGCCGAGGTCCACAACGTGATCGTCAGGAAGCCGGGGGTGCTGTCCGGCCATGGAGGCCGGCCGGCGGTGCTGGCGGTCGCCCACTACGATTCCGGCAGCGACACCCTGGGGGCGGCCGACGGCGCCGCCTCCAGCGCCGCGCTGCTGGAAACCCTGCGCGTGCTGCAGGCCGGGCCGCCGCTCGACAACGACCTGCTGGTCGTCTTCACCGACGGCGATGCCGGCCAGGCCCTCGGCACGCGCGGCTTCGTGCAGTCGCACCCCTGGGCGCGCCGCGCCAGGGTCGTGCTGCGCTTCGATAATCCGGGCAACCGCGGCGCCCTGCAACTGATTGGCGCCGACCGCGCGGACGCTTCGACGCTGAGCGACTGGGCGGCGGTGGCGCCGGCTCCCCAGGGCTCCTCCTTCATGGGCGAGCTGTACGCCACGCTGCCGCATCACGAGGGCGCGGCCCTGCTGGCCGGTCCCGATCCCGATCACGGGCCGGCGGTCCTGCACTTCGCCACCACCGCCGGACCGCTGGGCGGCGGCGCCTGGGATATCGCCGAACGCCTCGACCGCGCCAGCCTGCGGCACGAGGGCGATACCATGCTGGCCCTGCTGCGCCACTTCGGTGCCGCCACGCTGCCGGAACCCGGCGCGCGCGGCCAGGTCTTCTTCGCCCTGCCCGGCCTCGGCATCCTGCACTACGGCTATGCGATGGTGTGGCCGCTGACCCTGCTCGCCTGCCTGCTGTGCGTGCCTGCCTGCCGCACCGGCATCCGGCGCCAGAACATCGACGTCACCGACATCGTGCAGGGCGTCTTCGGCATGCTCGCGATGGGCGCGCTGGCCACCTTCGCCGCCTGGCTGTGCCGCGAAGCCCTGCCCGGCCTCGCCGAGCGCTACGATGCCGGCCTGCTGGCCGACGGCGCCAGCCTGGCCGCCACCGTGCGCTGGCAACTGCTGGCCTTCACGCTGATCCCGCTGACCGTCTTCATCGCCCTGCAGCGCAGGCTGCAGGCGCGGATCGGCACCGCCGCCGCGCTGCTGGGGGCGATGTGCCTGCTGGCCACGGCGCTGGCCGTCGTCAGCTGGTTCGCGCCGGGCGCCAGCTATGTGCTGGCCTGGCCGCTGCTGGCGGCGCAGGCGGCGTATCTGGTGCTGGGCAGCCGCCGCGCCCGCGCGTGGACGGCGCCGCAGCGGCTGGCCGCGATGCTGCTGGCCGCGGTGCCGGCCGCGCTGCTGATCCTGCCGGCGGCGCGCGACAGCCTGCTGTTCCTGTCGCCGGCCTGGCTGCTGCTGCCCTGTGGCCTGGTGTGCTGCCTGCCGGCCCTGTGCGGCCCGCTGCTGGCCGGGGTCGGCGCGCGCCTGGTGGTGCGCCCCTTGCTGCTGGGCGTGTGCGCCTGCCTGCTGCTGGCCCACCACGGCGGCACGCTGCGGCCGGAGCTGCCGCAGCCGAACCGGCTGCTGTATTTCAAGGACACCCCGAGCTGGCAATCCTTCTGGCTGTATCCACCGGTGCCGCTCGACGACTGGACCCGCAAGATCTTCCCCAACAACCTGCATCCCGACCAGCTGCCCTATCTGTTCCCGCCCGGCTCGCCGTCGGTATGGTCGGCGGCGGCCAGGCGCGACGACAGCATCGCCTGGCCCGACCTGCTGATCGAAAAGGACGTGCGCGGCGGCCCGGTGCGCCACGTGGAGATCCGGCTGCGCTCGAAGAACCGGGCGCCGGCGCTGATGCTGCGCATCGTCGGCGCCGACAGCCTCAAGACCAGCGTCAACGGCCGCGTGCTCACGGCCAGCCGCTACCGCGGGTGGCGGCTCGACCTGCACGGCATGCAGGACCGCGAGCTGCACTTCGCCTTCGACCTGGTCGGCGATCCCTCCTTCCTGGTGTATGTCCAGGAACGCATGCCGGGCCTGCCGGAGCGCGACCTGCCGCCGCGCCCCGACGGCATGCTTCCGCGCCTGCTGCCGCAAACCGCCACCACGGTTTCTTCCGACGTGCTTCTCTTCCGCTAGAATGGCCGAGCTTCGGCTTTGTTAACACCATCCATTCTCGCACCAGGAATCMATGCACAAGATCGTCCGCCCGACCCTCGCCGCCAGCCTGGCGCTGGCCTTTGCAGCCCACGCGGCCAGCCCCGCGAAACCCGCCGGCGCCAACCATGGCGCCACCGTCCAGGAAGCCCCGCTGCGCGCCCACCTGGCCTTCCTGTCCTCGGACGCTCTGGAAGGCCGCGGCACCGGCCAGCGCGGCGGCGAACTGGCCGTCACCTACCTGGAGACCCAGGCGATGGCCGTCGGCCTGCTGCCGGCCAACCAGGGCAGCTACCGCCAGAGCGTCAGGATCGCCGGCGTGAAGGCCCACCCGCAGGACAGCTCGGTGGCCCTGGTCGCGGGCGGCAAGCCGCTGCCGCTGGCCTTCGCGAAGGACTGGGTGTGGGCGCCCGGCGATGCCAAACCGGTGCACGACATGGACGCCGAACTGGTCTTCGTCGGCTACGGCATCACCGCGCCGGAAGAAGGCGGCTGGGACGACTACAAGGGCCTCGACGTCAAGGGCAAGATACTGGTCATGATGGTCAACGACCCGGCGCCGACCAGCGCGGAGCCGGACCGCTTCAATGGCAAGGGCCTGACCTACTACGGCCGCTGGACCTATAAATTCGAGGAAGCCGCGCGCCGCGGCGCCGCCGGCGTCCTGCTGATCCACACCGATGCCTCGGCCTCGTACGGCTGGAGCGTGGTGCAGAACAGCTGGACCGCCGAGCGCTTCCAGCTGGCCGACGCCGACCTCGGCACCGGCCTGCAGGGCTGGATGACGGAGGCCAGCGCGCGCGCCCTGTTCGGCGCCGCCGGCCAGGACCTCGACCAGCTGCGCGCCGCCGCCGAAGACAAGTCCTTCAAGCCGGTCGTGCTGAACGCCCGCGTGCAGGGACAGGCCAAGGCCGCCGTGCGTACCCTGGAACAGTTCAACGTGGCCGGCATCGTGCCGGGTACCGATCCGAAGCTGAAGGACGAACTGGTGATCTACAGCGCGCACTGGGACCACCTGGGCAAGCAGGGCGACAGCGGCGACACGATCTTCAACGGCGCCGTCGACAATGCCTCGGGCAGTGCCGGCCTGCTGGCGATGGCCCAGGAAGCCGTGCGCCATCCGGCCAAGCGCAGCCAGATGTTCCTGTGGGTGGCGGCCGAAGAACAAGGCCTGCTGGGCAGCGCGGCCTATGCGGCGCGCCCGCTCTGGCCCCTGAACAAGACCGCAGCGGCGCTGAACCTGGACAGCCTGAACTTCGTCGCCATGGCCAAGGATATCGGCGTGCAGGGCAGCGAACGCAGCAGCCTGGGGCTGCTTGCGGCCGGCACCGCGAAGGCGATGAACCTGAAGGTGGCTGAAGCGCGTCCGGACCTGGGCGGCGGCTACTTCCGCAGCGACCACTTCAGCTTCGCCAAGGCCGGCGTGCCGGCGTTCTCGGTGGGCGGCGGCCACGACTGGGTGAAGGACAAGGAAGCCAACGACGCCAAGCGCAAGGCCTACGGCCCGCGCTACCACCAGGCCAACGACGAATACGATCCCAACTGGGACCTGTCCGGCATGGTGCAGCAGGCGCAGTACACGCTGAACCTGGGCCGTGCGGTGGCGGACGCGCCCGCGATGCCGACCTGGAAGCCGGGCGACCAGTTCGCGAAAGCCCGCGCCGCCAACTGAGCGGGCCATCGACATGAAAGCACGCCGTCTTCGTGTGCGGGCCAGCTGTCGAAAGCTGGCTTACATGCGGGCGATGGCGGGGCGGAGCTGTTCCAGGAGGCCGGCCTCGGACGAACAGCCGAATTTTTCGTAGACCGCCTTCACGCAGTCGCGCAGCACGGCGTCGCTGACTTCCATATTCGCGCGCGCCGATTCGCGCCCGCCGCCGACGCCCATCCAGAACGCCACCTCGGCCTGCTGCGGCGACAGCTCCACCGAACCGATCGCGCGCCAGATCCGCAGCGGCAGCGGCACCACGAACTTCATGAAGATGCCCACCGTGCGGCTGGCGGCGCCGGCATCGCCGCCCGTGTGCAGGGCCGCGGCGCCGCCCACGCTCATCCACTGGGCGCGCGCCTCGAGGATGCCGCCGGCCATCGCCAGGGTTCCCAGCGGCAGCAGCCAGGGATAGCGGTCGCCGTGCACCACCGACTCCACCAGGCGCATGCAGAACGGCGGCACGGCGCGGCGGTCGAAGCGCTGGCGCTCCTGCGCGGCCAGCTGGTCCAGCAGGCCGCGGGCCGAGTCGCTCAAATACAGGATCTGGCCGTCGCCGGTAGCCAGCAGCATGGCTTCGTCCTCGACCACGCCGGCGCCGCCGGCGCCCAGTTCCGGCGCATTGCGCAGCGCATGCTCGAAATAGCCGGCGACGCGCTGCAGGTCTTCCCGGTCATGATGGTCGAAGGCCGGTCCCTCGGCGCGCCACAGGACGATCTCGCCGCGCCTGCGCCCGCCGCCCTGCAGCGCCGCCTCCAGCACGTGGACGGGCGGCGCGGACGGCGCATCGAAGCCGGCATGGTCGCTGTAAAAATAGCCCTGCGGCGGCGGCAGCACCTGGGCGAAGACGGCATCGCCCTGGCCGGCGCCGGGCGCCGGCTGCGCGGGCAGCTGCGGAAGCAGCGTCAGGTGGGCGCAGGAATTCGGGATGAGCTCGCGCACCAGCCCGAAGGCATCGGGGACGATCGTCATCAGGTCGAGACCCGCATGGCACAGGATGCGCAGGCGGGCCCACTGACGGCTGTTCTTTTTGCGGGACATCACCGAATACTGAGCGGTTGGTAATTAATTGTCAATATGCCACGGCCGGCCCGCTCGGGGGCCCAGGTTTGCATGCGTTACTGCGACGCCGGCTCGACTTGGGTCCCCGCCTGCGCGGGGACGACGAGGTTCGATGCGGGAACGGCGGCTTAAGGAGCAGGAACGACGGCAGGTACGTTCGCCAGGATCTGCCCCAGCTTGGCGATATCGACCGGCTTGACCAGGTGGTGGTCGAAGCCGGCCTGGCGAGAAAGTTCGCGGTCGCGCTCCTGGCCGTAGCCGGTCAGCGCCACGAACACCGCGCCGGCGTGGCCGGGGCGGCGGCGCAGGCGGCGCGCCAGTTCGTAGCCGGTCATGTCGGGCAGGCCGATGTCGAGGATGAAGACTTCGGTGCCCTCCACTTCGGGCGCGCGCAAGGTGGTCGAGGCGTCCTCGTAGACCTGCACATGGTGGCCGTGGGCGCGCAGCAGCACCGCCAGCGAGTGGCCGGCGTCCAGGTTGTCGTCGACGATGGTGACCGAGAGCGGCCGGGTCTCGCCGGCGATGCCGCCCGCGCGCGGCGTCTCGCCGGCCTGCGTCTGCGCGAGGGGCAGCGTGACCGTCATCGTGGTGCCGCGCTGGGGACCGTCGCTGCTGGCGGCCACCGCGCCGTTGTGCATGCGCACGATGCTCTTCACCAGCGCCAGGCCGATGCCGAGACCGCCCTGCGAGCGGTCGGGCGCGCGGTCGGCCTGGGTGAACAGGTCGAAGATGTGGGGCAGCAGCTGGGCGTCGATGCCGCTGCCGTTGTCGCGCACGCTCACCTCGGCCGAGGTCCCGGCGCCGGCGACGGACAGCGTGATCCGGCCGCCGGCCGGCGTGTACTTGGCCGAGTTGTTGAGCAGGTTGACCAGCACCTGGATCAGGCGGGTGCGGTCGCCTTCGACCGGCACCTGCTCGGGCGGCAGGTCGACCGTCAGCGCATGGCCGCGCTCCTCGATGTGCGGGCGCGCCTGTTCGACGGCGGCCATCGCCACCTTGTTCAGGTCGAGCACCTCGTTCTCCAGCTTGACCAGGCCGCGGGTCACGCGCGAGACGTCCAGCAGGTCGTCGACCAGTTCCTTCATGTGGCGCACCTGGCGCGAGATGATGTTGCTGGCCTTCAGGCGCAGGCCCTCGTTCGCTTCCGGCAGGCGCAGCAGCTGGGCGGCGTTGGTGATCGGCGCCAGCGGATTGCGCAGTTCGTGCGCCAGCATCGCCAGGAACTCGTCCTTCATCTTGTTGTGGCGCTCGGCCTCGGCGCGTGCGGCGCGCTCGCTGGCCAGCAGGCTTTCGCGCTCCTGGGCCGCCTTTTGCGCCATGTCGTACAGGCGCGCGTTGTCGATCGCGATCGCGGCCTGGCCGGCGAAGGTGCCGATCAGCTCCTCGGTGCGCGCGCTGAACATGCCCGGCGCCGAATGGCCGAAGAACAGCCCGCCGATCACCTCGCCCGAGCGCGACACCACCGACGCCGCCAGGTAGCTGCGCACCGGCAGGTGGCCGGGCGGCATGCCGTGGTGCGGCCCCATCGAGCCGTAGCGCGGATCCCTGGTGATGTCGTCGCTGCGGATCGGCGCGCTGCCGTAGAAGGTCGGGCCGAACACCTTGGTGGGACGCGGCTGGCCGAAGTTCTGGAAGGCCTCGCGCGGCGCTCCGCTCAGGGTGTAGAGCAGATAGGCGTCGCCGTTGCCGTCGGTGCCGTTGTGGAAGAAGGCGCCGAATTCGGCGCCGGTCAGCTGGGTGGCGGCGTCGGTAATCGCCTGCATCAGGGTTTCGAGGTCGAGGGTCGAGGCCAGCTGCCCGGTGGCGTCCTTCATCAGCGCCAGCAGGCGGCTCTCTTCGCGCAGCGCCTGCTCGGTCCGGATGCGGCGCAAGGCATCCGCGATCCGGTGCGCGCTGTCGTCGATCAGCTCGACGTCGGCGGTTTCCCAGCTCTGTGCGGTGGGCGCATGCAGCGCCAGCACGGCTTGCAGGCGCCCTTCGTCCATCAGCGGCACCACCAGGCCGGCGGCAATGCCCTGCGCCAGCCAGGCTTCAGGGCCGGCAATGTCCGGCTCGGCGGCGACGTCCGGCACGCACACGATCTCGCCGCGCAGCAGCTGGGCCTCGCGCCCGAACGCGAGCATCCCGAGCGGCACCGCGCGTCCCGGCTCGCCGTCCGGCGCGCCGTTGCGCCACTGCTCGCGGATCACCGCCGCCTGCGCCGCATGGTCGACCGTCGCGAAAATCGTCACCGCGCCGGCCGCGTGGCCGCTCACCTGGCGGGCGGCGGCCTGCAGCAGCGGACCGGTTTCGGTTTCGCGGCGCAGGATGTCGGCCAGCGCCAGCTGGAAGGCATGGCGGCGCTCGGCCCGCACGCCGCCGGTGGTTTCGACGAAGGCGGCCAGCACGCCGCCGACCCGGCCGGCATCGTCGTAGACCGGGCTGTACGAATAATGGAACCAGCAGGTTTCGGGATAGCCGAAACGGGTGACCGTCAGGGCCAGCTTGTCGGAGCCGATCGACTCCCCGCGCCAGGCGCGCCCCCAGCGCTCGGCCATCACCGGCCAGATGTCGGCCCAGGTGACGCGCGCGTCCTGGCCCAGGGCCGTGTCCTGCTTGTTGCCGAGGGAAGGCAGGTAGGCGTCGTTGAAGAACTGGATCTGGCTTTCGCCCCAGGCCAGGCACATCGGCAGCCGGCAGTCGAGCAGGGTGCGCACCGACAGCTTGAGGCTGAAAGGCCAGGAGGCGACCGGGCCGACGGGTGTGCTTTCCCAGGGATGGCGCCGCATCCGCAGTTCCATCTCACTCACGTTCGGTGGCGACGTATCGCCGGATGCGGCAGGGTCGAAAGGCCAGGACATAGGTATTCGTCAGCAAAGCCGAGCCGGAGGGTCGGCTCGCTGGCTCATCATAGCAGGCATTGTTAAATCAATGCATACAAGTAATGAACAATTTTTACATTACCGTGGCCGGAGATTCACTGGATGACGCCGCAGGCGATGCGCTCGCCCCCGCCGCCCAGCGGCTGCGGCTTGTCGGCATAGTTGTCGCCGCCCGCGTGGATCATCAGCGCCTTGCCCTTGACGTCGGCCAGCCTGGTGAGATGCGGCGCCGTCACCGACACGGTGGCGCGGCCGTCTCCGCCGACCACCAGCGGCGGCAGGTCGCCCAGGTGGCCGTTGCCGGTGGGGCCGAGGTGCTGCTTGCTGCCGTGCGGGTCGTAATGTCCGCCGGCGGCGCCCGCCGCCACCTTCTTCCCGTCTTTTTCATTGACGCCGCAGCTGCCGTTTTCGTGCACGTGATAGCCGTGCGGGCCAGCCGGCAGGTCGGTCAGCGCCGGCGTGAATACCAGGCCGTTCGGCGATTCCGTGATCGTCACCGTGCCGATCATCTTGCCGGTGCCGCCGGCGGTCACCAAGGTCATCGGGGCTTGCAGCTTGTCGCCGGAGGACGCCGGCGTCGGCGCCGTCGGCGGCACGGAGGTCTGTGCGCTGGCGCAGCCGATGGCGGTTGCGGCGAGGGTGCAGGCCAGCAGGGCGGTCCTGGTATTCGTGTTCTTCATTACCGTCTCCTTTCAGGTGTGGGAAAGTGAAGCGGAAACAGTGTATGACATTGCCATGCATGAGGGCGGACGCGAGAAACCGGCGGCGCGCCTCAGACGTGCTTGTAGTAGAAGACCGTCGCACACGGCGCGCCGTCCGGCATGAGCGCATAATCCGGCACCACCCCCACCCGCTGCCAGCCCAGGCGCCCGTACAGCCTTTCGGCGGTGCTGCTGGCCGTATCCAGCACCAGCACGCGCCTGCCCTGCCCGCGCGCCGCATCCTCCACCGCTTCCATCAGCTTCCGGCCGATGCCGGCGCCGCGGGCGCGCCGGTGCACCAGCAGCTTGGCGACGTCGGCGCGGTGCGGCTGGTTCTCGGGCATGTCCGTGATCAGCTGGACGGTGCCGGCGATGCCCTCGTCATCCTCGGCCACGATCAGGGTGCGCTCGCCGCGGGCGACGCCGTCGGCCACCTTGCGCCAGAAATCCAAGGCCGTCTCGCGCGCCATTGGCAGCATGAAGCTGACCGAGGCGCCGCCTTCGACGCAATCGAGCAGCACGTCGGCCAGCGGGCCGATGCGGTTCAGGACTTCATCGGCGCGCAGCTGGCGGATGCCCGGGACCTTCGTCATGCTTCCCTCCTCGGTGGCTTGTGCGCCTGCGAGACCAGCGCGACCAGATAGCGCGCCGGTTTGCCGGTCGGGTTGTGGTAGGCGATCGGCTGGTCGAGCCGCATGGCCAGGCAGTCGCCCGCGTTCAGGGTCCAGGAGGTGCCGCCGACGCCGACTTCCATCGTGCCCTCGATGATCCAGACCTGCTGGTGGACGTCGACGTCGCGCGCGCTGGTTTCATAAGCCACGCGCTGGCCGGCCGGGAAGCTGACCTCGACCAGCTGGACCGGCGAGTACATCCTGGGAGACAGGTTGCGCCGCACGTAGCCGGAGGCGGGATCGGTCCATACCGGCTGGTCTTCGAGGCGCGCTACCGGCGACGGCGCATCGCCGGCCGGCTTCTCGAACAGCGAGGCGACCGTGACGCCGAGGGCGGCGGAGAGCTTGTCCAGCACGGTGGCGGTGGCGCTGCTCTCGCCGCGTTCGATCAGCGAGATGGTCGATTTGCTGACGCCGCTGCGTTCGGCAAGCAGCGCGAGCGTCAGTCCGCGCGCGTCGCGCAGTTCGCGCAGGCGTTGGGCGATGAGGTGGTTGATGTCCATGAAATCCAGTATATAGGAAATATAAATCCTGTAAACTGGATTTTTTGACGCTCAGGACGTCAGTTGCGCGATGACTTCTTCCGTGGAGAGCACCTGCGCATACTCCCCATTCAGGTTCGCCAGCGCCATCAGATGCACCTCCTCGGCGCTGCGCCAGGTGCCGCCGAAGTCCTGCTTGTCGAAGGCGAAGCAGGCATCCGCCACGACCACCGTCTCGAAGCCCAGGTTGCCGGCCGTGCGCGCGCTCGCCTCCACCGAATTGTTGGTGCTGACGCCGGCGATCACCAGATGCCGGATACCGCGCGCATGCAGCCAGCGTTCGAGACCGGTGTGGATGAAGGCATCGGGCACGTTCTTTTCGACCACGTGTTCGTGCGGCAGCGGCAGGAAGCGCTCCTGGAACTCGACGCCGCCCTGCCCGGGCGCGAACACGGAGGCCGGCGAGCGGCTGATGTGGCGTACGCTGACGACCGGACGGCCGGATTCGCGCCAGGCGGCGTGCAGGCGGGCGATGTTGTCTTCGGCCTGGGGGTTGTTCCTCGGTGGCAGGGCCGGGCTGCGCATGCCCTTCTGCATGTCGATGATGATCAGTGCGGCGTGTTCGTTCATGGTTTTCCGTCGGAGCTGGCTTCTCCCGACAGTAACATCCTTGTGCATAAAAAAACCGGCCCCCTCGCGAAGGCCGGCAAAGCTTAAGAAACTTCCGTTGTTGTCAGCTTAGAAGCTGTAGCGTGCGCCGAAGTAGAAACGACGCGGGTCGTTCCACGCGTTCGCCTCGCCGAACTTGTAGACGCCGTTGCCGGCTGCCAGCGGCATCGCCGTGGTGGCCGACTGCTTGTTCAGCACGTTGAAGACGTCGAGGAAGAACTCGACCTTCTGGCTGCCGGCGAACCTGTACTGGTACTTCAGGCGCACGTCGAAGGTGTAGTACGACGGGCCGGTAAAGGCGCCGATCGAACCCGGCGTGATCCACGTATCGAGCACGCCGCCATTCACGTACGGATCGTCCATGACCGGCAGGTAGCGGCTGGAGACCAGCTGGGTCTTGCTGTACAGGACGCCGCTGTTCCAGTTGAACACGCCGCTCAGCTCGAGGCCGTTGTTGAAGAAGTAGGTGCCGTAGCCCTTGAACTGGTGCTTGATGTTGCCGGGCTGCGGACCGTAGGCGTTCGGGGCGCGCGGATCGAGCGCGATCCAGTCGCCCTGGAAGTCGGCGGTACTGTCGGAGTTGGTATTGCCCTTGGCGTCGTTGTAGGTGTACGAAACCTGGCCCATCCAGTTGTCGCGCTTTGCCTTGTTCAGGCTGACTTCAATGCCCTGGTAGTCGCGCTTACCACCTGCCAGCGTGCCGATCACATAGTTCGTCTTCGGTGCCGCGGAGTAGCCGAAGTAGGAGTACGGCAGATAGTAAGCCGAACCCGGGTAGGCGGAACCTTCCGGCGCGGTGGCGGCGGTGAGGCTCGGATCCGAGTACAGGGCCAGGTCATAGTCCTCGAGCAGGTCGCGGGTACGGCGCTTGGTGTAGGTGACCGACAGCGTGTAATCCTTGCCCAGGTTGGTGGCATAGCCGAGCATGAACTCGTCGGTGTACGGGGTCTTGGTCGACGGCGCGATCGCGGCATCCGAACCGCCACGCTGGCGGAAGGTCAGCCACTGGTTGCCCAGGTAGACCTGTTCATCCAGGACCGGACCGGTCACGTTGCCGGCGAAGTCGGACATGTTGTTGCGGATCGGGTCGTAGTAGCGGCCCAGGAATGCCCAGACCTTGCTGCGGCCGTCGCCGTTCAGGTCATACACGGTCGAGAGGCGCGGCGCCAGTTCCCACTTGAACTTGGCGGTCTGCTTGCCGGCCGAATCGCGGTGCACCCACTCTTCGGTGCGCACGCCGGCATTGACCGTCAGCCTGTCCTTCGTCCACGTATCCTGCAGGTAGAAGGCTTTGCCGGTCGCTTCCACGGTGTACGGCGCAACGCGCGAGTTGAAGATGCGATAGGCGTTCACCTGCCCGTTCGGATTGCCGGCCGTGCTGGCGAACTTGTAGGCGCGGATCTCGGGGTCGGTGACGGCGCCGTCGTGGTTGGTGTCGAGCAGGCCCAGGAAGTAGGTCTTGTTCGGGCTGGCGTTGATCGCGTCGATGATACGCGGGATATCGCCGGCGGCCAGGCTCTTCGAACCCGTCCAGCCGGAACCGACGTGCTGGGCGAAGGTGACGCCGGCGTTGGCTGCCGCGATGGAGGTGTAGTTCGCGTTCTCCGGGCCGGTCCGGTAGGCATCCGAGGTGTAGGAGTCGGTGGAATTCACGAAGCCGGACTTGAAGGTGTGGGTACCCGCGGTGGCGGTTTCGAGGAAGTACTCGGCGTTGAGGCCCCATTCCTTGCGGTTGCGCCACGAGACCGAGTTCGAACCGGCACCACCCAGGCTGCGCTCGGCGATGGTCGGGGTCGTGGTCGGCCTGAAGAAGGCAACGTTGTTGAGGGTCGACTGGTCGGCCGCGAAGGTCGACAGCTGGCCCTTGTGCTTGAAGGCGTAGGCGTTCACGCGCAGGTTTTCCATGTCGCGCGAGTATTCGACCTTGTTGTTGGTGCCGCCCTGCTCCTGCCGCGTGTCGCGGTTGTTCAGGGTGGTCGGCGTGGTCGAACCGCTGATCTTGGTCGGGTCGTTGAAGAAGCTGTACGACAGGCGGTCGTTGTCGGTCGCCTGCCAAGTCAGCTTGGCGAAGCCCAGCTTGTCGTCGCGCTTCACCTTGCGCAGGAATTCGCCGGTCGAGGCGTTGGTCACGTCGGTGTCGCGGCCCTTCTTCTGGTACGAGGTGAAGAACCACAGCTTGTCCTTGATGATCGGGCCGCCGAGCGTGAAGGCCGTGTCGTAGGTGGAGAAGCCGGAGTTGGTGTTGTGCTGGTTCTTCGAGACCAGCCTGTCGTTCTGGAAGTAGTAGTTGACCGAGCCGTGGAACTCGTTACCACCCGACTTGGTGATCACCTTCGAGACCAGGCCCGCACCGCCTGCGTACTCGGCCGGAATGCCGCCGGTGAGGATCTGCTGTTCCTGGATGATCTCGGAGTTGATGTTCGAACCGAAGGTGCCGGTCAGCGGATCGGTGACGTCGACGCCGTCGAGGATGTAGACGTTGTCCGAGGACGTGCCGGTGGCGCCGCCGATGTCCGCGTAGTTGACGCCGGATTTCGAGGACGGGTTGCCGCCGGCGGAAGGTTTCACGCCCGGCACCAGCTGCAGATAGCCCTGGTAGCTACGGGTGGTCGGGAGCGCTTCCACGACGGCGAGGTTCAGGATGGTGCCGACGGTGGCGGAGGTGGTGTCCACCTGTGCCAGGCGCGAACCGGTGACGACCACCTGTTGCGCACCCGCGCCGGTGCCGGCGTCTGCCAGGTTGTAGCTGACGCTGGGGTTCGAGCCGCTGACCACCGCCACGCCGGTGGCATTGAAGGCCGAATAGCCAGGCGCCACCACTTCGATCTTGTAGTCGGTTGCCGGGTCCAGGCCGGCGACGCGGACCGAACCGTCCGCCTCGGTCACGACCGTCTTGGTCACCAGGCTGCTTGGCGAGCTGATCTTCACCGTCGCGCCAGCGACAGGCTTGCCACCCGCTCCGGTAATCGAAATACGCAGGCCGCCAGTTTCGGCAGCCCATGCTGCGCCGATGAAGCACATACCGACTGCCAGCGACACTGCGGACCGGCGTAGCACGGACACTCTCGACACTTGTTTTTCTTTATGCAACATATCTCTCCCTATGTATTAAGACAACTGGACAACAGATACATCAGCAAACGACAAGTCTTCCCGGCAGGTTCTCTTTACATAACTTTACACACGAAAACTTGTATCAGCCCTTGACAAAAATTTTCATTCTGAAAACTTCACGAGTATTAACATTTGGTAATGTTGTGTCAATGCAAATGTCTAGACAAGGTGGCATATGTACAACATATGCATGAGGTATGCACGGCGAATTGACATTTCGGACAGGCGAAAAAAACGGCACCCGAAGGTGCCGTTCTTGCCTAGCCGTTATCAGCGGCTAGAAGCTGAAGCGCAGTGGATTACTCGCCGTCGCCATGATGCTGCTCGATCGAAGCCGCAGCATTCTGCTGGTCTTCCATCGCCTGCAGCTCGGCAGCCATATTGGCCTTCTCCTGCTGCAGCAGCTGCTGGCGCTCTTCCGCTTCCCACGCCTCTTTTTCCTTGCGGGCGCGGTGGAAGGCCAGGCCGGTACCGCCAGGGATCAGGCGGCCGACGATCACGTTTTCCTTCAGGCCGCGCAGACCGTCGCGCTTGCCCATGATCGCCGCTTCGGTCAGCACGCGGGTGGTTTCCTGGAACGAGGCGGCCGAGATGAAGGAGTCGGTCGACAGCGATGCCTTGGTAATACCCAGCAGCACGTTTTCGTAAGTCGCCGGCAGCTTGCCCGCGGCTTCGATGCGGTCGTTCGCTTCCAGCAGTTCCGAACGCTCCACCTGCTCGCCGACGATGTAGTCGGTGTCGCCGGCTTCGACGATCTGGACACGGCGCAGCATCTGGCGAACGATCACCTCGATGTGCTTGTCGTTGATCTTCACGCCCTGCAGACGGTACACGTCCTGCACTTCGTCGACGATGTAGCGGGCCAGCGCTTCGATACCCAGCAGGCGCAGGATGTCTTGCGGATCGGCCGGGCCGTCCACGATCATCTCGCCCTTGTTCACCACCTGGCCGTCGTGCACCAGCACTTGCTTGTCCTTGGTGATCAGGAACTCGTGCTTGTTGCCGTCCATGTCGGTGATTTCCAGGCGCTGCTTGCCCTTGGTTTCCTTACCGAAGGCGACCGTACCGGTGACTTCCGCCAGCATGCCGGCATCTTTCGGCGAACGGGCTTCGAACAGCTCGGCAACGCGCGGCAGACCACCGGTAATGTCACGGGTCTTCTGCGACTCGGTCGGGATACGTGCAAGCACTTCACCCACCGACGCCTGCTGGCCGTCCTTCACCATGATCAGCGCGCCGACCTGGAAGCCGATCGTCACGGCGTGCTCGGTGCCGGCGATCTTGACTTCCTGGCCTTCTTCGTTCAGCAGCTTGACCTGCGGACGCAGGGTCTTGCCCGAACCGCGGCGCTTCGGATCGATCGCCACCAGGGTCGACAGGCCGGTCACTTCGTCCACCTGGCGAGCGACGGTGACGCCCTCTTCCACGTTTTCGAACTTGATCGTGCCGCCGTATTCCGTGATGATCGGACGGGTCAGCGGATCCCAGGTTGCCAGCGCCACGCCGGCCTTCACCACCATGCCGTCATGGACGGTCAGGGTCGCGCCGTACGGCACCTTGTGACGCTCGCGCTCACGGCCGTGGTCGTCGGTGATCAGCACTTCGCCCGAACGCGAGATGACGATCTGCGCGCCCTTGCCGTTGGTGACGTAACGCATGGTCGCGGTGAAGCGGACCGTGCCGTTCGACTTGGCTTCGACCGACGATGCCACCGCCGCACGCGATGCCGCACCACCGATGTGGAAGGTACGCATGGTCAGCTGGGTACCCGGCTCACCGATCGACTGCGCAGCAACCACGCCGACGGCTTCGCCGCTGTTCACCAGCATGCCGCGGCCCAGGTCGCGGCCGTAGCACTTCGCGCACAGGCCATAACGGGTGTCGCAGTTCAGCGGGGTGCGGACCTTGACTTCGTCGATACCGACGCGCTCGATCTCTTCGACCATGTCTTCGTCCAGCAGCGTGCCGGCTTCGAACAGGGTCTCTTGCGTTTCCGGATTGACGATGTCGGTACCTGCCACACGGCCGAGGATACGGTCGCGCAGCGGCTCGATGACTTCACCGCCTTCGACCATCGCCTTCATGTGCGTGCCGTTGGTGGTGCCGCAATCGTCCTCGATCACCACCAGGTCCTGGGTCACGTCGACCAGGCGGCGGGTCAGGTAACCCGAGTTCGCGGTCTTCAGCGCGGTGTCGGCCAGACCTTTACGGGCGCCGTGCGTCGAGATGAAGTACTGCAGAACGTTCAGGCCTTCGCGGAAGTTCGCGGTAATCGGCGTCTCGATAATCGAGCCGTCCGGCTTGGCCATCAGGCCTCGCATACCGGCCAGCTGGCGGATCTGGGCTGCCGAACCACGGGCGCCCGAGTCGGCCATCATGTAAATCGCGTTGAACGATTCCTGGGTGCCGTGGGTGCCGTCGCGCTTGACGACCGGTTCCACTTTCAGCTGGTCCATCATCGCCTTGCCGACTTCGTCCGAGGTCTTGCCCCAGATGTCGACGACCTTGTTGTAACGCTCGCCGGCGGTGACCAGACCCGAGGCGTACTGCTGCTCGATCTGCTTCACTTCCGCTTCGGCGGTCGCGATCATGGTCTTCTTGACGTCCGGGATCAGCATGTCGTCCACGGCGATCGAGATACCGGCGCGGGTCGCCAGGCGGAAGCCCGACTGCATCAGCTTGTCGGCAAACACGACGGTGGCGCGCAGGCCGCACTTGCGGAACGAAGTGTTGATCAGCTTCGAGATTTCCTTCTTCTTCAGCGCGCGGTTCAGCACCGAGAACGGCAGGCCTTTCGGCAGGATCTCGGACAGGATCGCACGGCCGACCGTGGTCTCGTAGCGGGTCAGGGTCTGGTCGAAACCGCCCTGCTCGTTCTTCGGGAACTCGACGATACGCACGGTGATGCGGGTCGCCAGCTCGACTTCCTTGTTGTCGTACGCGCGGATGACTTCCGACACGTCCGGGAACATCATGCCTTCGCCCTTGGCGTTGATCGCCTCGCGGGTCGCGTAGTACAGACCCAGCACGATATCCTGGGACGGCACGATCGACGGTTCGCCGTTCGACGGGAACAGGATGTTGTTCGAGGCCAGCATCAGGGTGCGGGCTTCCATCTGCGCTTCGATCGACAGCGGGACGTGGACTGCCATCTGGTCACCGTCGAAGTCGGCGTTGAACGCCGCGCAGACCAGCGGGTGCAGCTGGATCGCCTTACCTTCGATCAGCACCGGCTCGAACGCCTGGATGCCCAGACGGTGCAGGGTCGGCGCACGGTTCAGCATGACCGGGTGTTCCTTGATGACTTCTTCGAGGATGTCCCACACGACTGGCTCTTGCTGCTCTACCAGCTTCTTCGCGGCCTTGATGGTCGTAGCCAGACCCATCAGTTCCAGCTTGTTGAAGATAAAAGGTTTAAACAGCTCGAGGGCCATCAGCTTCGGCAGGCCGCACTGGTGCAGTTTCAGCTGCGGACCCACCACGATGACCGAACGGCCCGAGTAGTCGACGCGCTTGCCCAGCAGGTTCTGACGGAAGCGGCCGCCCTTACCCTTGATCATTTCAGCCAGCGACTTCAGCGGACGCTTGTTGGCGCCGGTCATCGCCTTGCCGCGACGGCCGTTGTCCAGCAGCGAGTCCACTGCTTCCTGCAGCATGCGCTTCTCGTTACGCGTAATGATTTCCGGCGCGCGCAGTTCCATCAGGCGCTTCAGACGGTTGTTACGGTTGATGACGCGGCGGTACAGGTCGTTCAGGTCGGAGGTCGCGAAACGGCCACCATCCAGCGGGACGAGCGGACGCAGCTCCGGCGGCAGAACCGGGAGCACTTCCATGATCATCCACTCGGGCTTGATGCCCGAGCGCTGGAATGCCTCGAGCACTTTCAGGCGCTTGGCGTATTTCTTGATCTTCGCTTCCGACTTCGACTCTTTCAGTTCGACGCGCAGCGCTTCGGCTTCGCGGTCGATGTCGATCGAGCGCAGCAGTTCACGGATGCCTTCGGCGCCCATGAACGCGGTGAAGTCGTCGCCGTACTCTTCGTACTTGGCGGCGTAGTCGTCTTCCGACATGATCTGGCACTTCTTCAGCGGGGTCATGCCCGGATCGGTCACGACGTATGCTTCGAAGTACAGAACGCGTTCGATATCGCGCAGGGTCATGTCCAGGACCATGCCCAGACGCGACGGCAGCGATTTCAGGAACCAGATGTGGGCGACCGGCGAGGCCAGCTCGATGTGGCCCATGCGCTCACGGCGCACCTTGGCCAGGGTGACTTCGACGCCGCACTTCTCGCAGATCACGCCGCGGTGCTTCAGGCGCTTGTATTTGCCGCACAGGCACTCGTAGTCCTTGATCGGGCCAAAGATCTTGGCGCAGAACAGGCCGTCACGCTCCGGCTTGAACGTACGGTAGTTGATGGTTTCCGGCTTCTTGACTTCGCCGTACGACCACGAACGGATTTTCTCGGGCGACGCCAGGCCAATCTTGATGGCGTCGAAGCTCTCGTTTTGCTGAACTTGCTTGAATAGATCGAGCAGTGCTTTCATTTATCACTCCGGGTGATTGAATTCTTTACTTCAATTCGTCGTTCCCGCGAAGGCGGGAACCCAAGTTCGTAGCTGAGCCGCAAACTTGGGCCCCCGCCTTTGCGGGGGCGACGGCATGCTGCTGTTAGCTGCGTTCCAGGTCGATATCGATACCCAGCGAACGAATCTCTTTCACCAGCACGTTGAACGATTCCGGCATACCTGCATCGATCACGTGGTCGCCCTTGACCAGGTTCTCGTACACCTTGGTACGGCCATTCACGTCGTCCGACTTCACGGTCAGCATTTCCTGCAGCACGTACGACGCGCCGTACGCTTCCAGTGCCCACACCTCCATCTCACCGAAGCGCTGGCCACCGAACTGGGCTTTACCGCCCAGCGGCTGCTGGGTCACCAGCGAGTACGGGCCGGTGGAACGGGCGTGCATCTTGTCGTCGACCAGGTGGTGCAGCTTCAGCATGTGCATGAAGCCGACGGTGACCTTGCGCTCGAACGCTTCGCCGGTGCGGCCGTCGTACATCGTGACCTGGTTCTTCGACGGGGTCATGCCCAGGTGCGCCGCGATCTCGTCCGGGAAAGCCAGGTCCAGCATGCGGCGGATTTCTTCTTCGTGCGCACCGTCGAACACCGGGGTCGCGAACGGCACGCCGTTCTTGAGGTTGTTCGCCAGCGTGACGATTTCCTCGTCGCTGAAGCTGTCCAGGTCTTCCTTCTTGCCGGTTTCGTTGTAGATCTTGCCCAGGAAAGCGCGCAGCTTCTCGGTTTCCGCCTTGGCCTTGATCATTTCGCCCAGGCGCAGGCCCAGACCCTTCGCTGCCCAACCGAGGTGGGTTTCCAGGATCTGGCCGACGTTCATACGCGACGGAACGCCCAGCGGGTTCAGCACGACGTCGGCCGGGGTACCGTCAGCCATGAACGGCATGTCTTCCACCGGAACGATACGCGAGACCACACCCTTGTTACCGTGACGGCCTGCCATCTTGTCGCCCGACTGCAGGCGGCGCTTGACGGCCAGGTAGACCTTGACCATCTTCTGCACGCCAGGCTGCAGCTCGTCGCCCTGGGTCAGCTTCTTGCGCTTCTCTTCGAAGGCCAGGTCGAACTGGTGACGCTTCTCGTTGATCGACTCCTTCATCGCCTCCAGTGCGTTGGCGGTTTCGTCGTCGGCCGGACGGATGTCGAACCAGTGGAACTTGTCCAGATCGGCCAGGTATTCCTTGCTGATCACGGCGCCCTTGGCCAGCTTCTTCGGACCGCCGTTGACGGTCTTGCCGACCAGCAGACGTTCCAGACGCTGGAAGGCGTCGCCTTCCACGATACGCAGCTGGTCGTTCAGGTCCAGGCGGAAGCGCTTCAGCTCGTCGTCGATGATCTGCTGGGCGCGCTTGTCGCGGACGATGCCTTCACGGGTGAAGACTTGCACGTCGATCACGGTACCGACCATGCCCGACGGCACGCGCAGCGAGGTGTCCTTCACGTCGGACGCCTTTTCGCCGAAGATCGCGCGCAGCAGCTTCTCTTCCGGAGTCAGCTGGGTTTCGCCTTTCGGGGTCACCTTACCGACCAGCACGTCGCCGGCCTGCACTTCGGCGCCGATGTAGACGATGCCGGATTCATCCAGACGCGCCAGCTGGTTCTCAGCCAGGTTCGAGATGTCGCGGGTGATTTCTTCAGGGCCCAGCTTGGTGTCGCGGGCAACCACCGACAGTTCCTCGATGTGGATCGAGGTGTAGCGGTCGTCCTTGACGACGTTCTCCGAAATGAGGATCGAGTCCTCGAAGTTCAGGCCGTTCCACGGCATGAACGCCACCAGCATGTTCTGGCCCAGTGCCAGTTCGCCCAGGTCGGTCGAAGCGCCGTCGGCGATGACGTCGCCGCGTGCCACGCGATCGCCCACTTTCACGATCGGACGCTGGTTGATGTTGGTGTTCTGGTTCGAACGGGTGTACTTGATCAGGTTGTAGATGTCCACACCGACTTCGCCGGCTTGCGCCTCGTCGTCGTTCACGCGGATCACCACACGACCGGCGTCGACGTAGTCGACCAGGCCGCCACGGGTTGCCTGCACGGTGGTGCCCGAGTCGACCGCCACGGTGCGCTCGATGCCGGTACCGACGAAGGCTTTTTCCGGACGCAGGCAAGGCACGGCCTGGCGCTGCATGTTGGCGCCCATCAGTGCACGGTTCGCGTCATCGTGCTCGAGGAACGGAATCAGCGAAGCTGCCACCGACACGACCTGGCCCGGGGCCACGTCCATGTACTGGATGCGTTCCGGCGAGACCAGGATGGTTTCGCCGGCTTCACGTGCCGACACCAGTTCGTCGACCAGCTGGCCTTCGGCATTGATCGCGGCGTTTGCCTGGGCGATGATGTAGCGGCCTTCTTCGATCGCCGACAGGTATTCGATCTTGTCGGTGACTTTCGAACCTTCGACCTTGCGGTACGGGGTTTCCAGGAAGCCGTATTCGTTCAGGCGGGCATACAGTGCCAGCGAGTTGATCAGGCCGATGTTCGGGCCTTCAGGCGTTTCGATCGGGCACACGCGGCCGTAGTGGGTCGGGTGCACGTCGCGCACTTCGAAGCCGGCGCGTTCGCGGGTCAGGCCGCCCGGGCCCAGTGCGGAAACACGGCGCTTGTGCGTGATTTCCGACAGCGGGTTGGTCTGGTCCATGAACTGCGACAGCTGCGACGAACCGAAGAACTCGCGGATCGCGGCCGAGATCGGCTTGCTGTTGATCAGGTCGTGCGGCATCAGGTTGTCGGCTTCGGCCTGGCCCAGGCGCTCCTTGACGGCGCGCTCGACGCGGACGAGACCGGCGCGGAACTGGTTTTCGGCCAGTTCGCCCACGCAACGCACGCGGCGGTTACCCAGGTGGTCGATGTCGTCGACTTCGCCGCGGCCATTGCGCAGCTCGACCAGGATCTTGATCACGGCCAGGATGTCTTCGTTCGACAGGGTCATGTCGCCGACCAGTTCGTCACGGCCGATACGGCGGTTGAACTTCATGCGGCCGACGGCCGACAGGTCGTAACGTTCCGGGCTGTAGAACAGGCCGTTGAACAGGGCTTCCACCGACTCTTCGGTCGGCGGTTCGCCAGGACGCATCATGCGGTAGATCGCCACGCGTGCGGCGGTCTGGTCGGCGGTGTCGTCGGTGCGCAGGGTCTGCGAGATGTAGGCGCCCTGGTCCAGGTCGTTGGTGTACAGGGTCTGGATCGACGCGATGTTGGCGTCGCGCAGCTTGCCCAGCAGCTCGTCGGTCAGCTCGTCGTTGGCGTTGGCGATGATCTCGCCGGTTTCGCCGTCGACCACGTTATTGGCCAGCACGCGGCCGACCAGGTAGTCTTCCGGCACCGAGATATAGGTGATGCCGGCGGCTTCGATGTCGCGCACGTGCTTGGCGTTGATGCGCTTGTCTTTCTGCACCAGGGTCTTGCCGGTCTTCGGATCGACGATGTCGAAGCGCGCGACTTCGCCGCGCAGGCGCTCGGCCACGAATTCCAGTTCCGCGCCTTCCGAGCGCAGATTGAAGTTGTCGAACACGAAGAAGTTGGCGAGGATCTGCTCCGGCGTCATGCCGATGGCTTTCAGCAGGATCGTCACCGGCATCTTGCGGCGGCGGTCGACGCGGAAGAACAGGATGTCCTTCGGGTCGAACTCGAAGTCCAGCCAGGAGCCGCGGTAAGGAATGATACGTGCCGAGAACAGCAGCTTGCCCGACGAATGGGTCTTGCCGCGGTCGTGCTCGAAGAACACGCCCGGCGAGCGGTGCAGCTGCGAGACGATCACGCGCTCGGTGCCGTTGATGACGAACGAGCCGTTGGCGGTCATGAGCGGCAGTTCGCCCATGTACACTTCCTGTTCCTTCATCTCTTTCACGACCGGCTTGGTCGGCGATTCCTTGTCCAGGATCACCAGACGCACCTTGGCGCGCAGCGGCGACGCAAAGGTCAGACCGCGTTGTTGGCATTCCTTGACGTCGAAAGCGGGGTCACCCAGCACGTATGAGAGGAACTCGAGGCGCGCAAAACCGTTGTGCGACACGATCGGGAAAATGGAGCTGAAAGCCGACTGCAGGCCTTCGTTCTTGCGTGCGGAGGGACCAGCGTCCGCCTGCAGGAAATTCTCGTAGGACTCCAGCTGCGTAGCCAGGAGGTAGGGAACGTTGTGAACGTTGGCGCGCTTCGCGAACGACTTGCGAATGCGTTTCTTCTCAGTAAATGAGTAGTGCATGGACACTCCGTGAGTGACAGAAAGGGATGAGACTTCAGGAATTGCCAGTGGTCGACGCACCACATGCAAGGCCTCAAAACTCGTCGCGGTCCGCCAGGTATTAAGGGACAGCCGGTACTGCTGTGATACGATTACTGCTGATTACTGCTGTGCTGCCGGCCCCGCCGGGGTATTACAAGTGCTGCAGGGACGACAAAAGAGCCAAAGCCGCATACCCTACCTTCCGGCGGGGGTCTGCAAGCTTTGACTCCGGCTCGGGGCGCCGTTGCCAGCGCCCTTTGCATATGTATTACTTGAGCTCGGCCTTGGCGCCAGCTTCTTCCAGCTTCTTCTTGGCGGCTTCAGCGTCAGCTTTCGGCAGGGCTTCCTTGACGGTCTTCGGTGCGCCGTCGACCAGGTCCTTGGCTTCTTTCAGGCCCAGACCGGTGATTTCGCGGACGGCCTTGATGACGCCGACCTTGTTCGCGCCGACTTCAGCCAGCACGACGTTGAATTCGGTCTGCTCTTCAGCAGCAGCAGCTGCGCCGCCAGCGGCACCGCCAGCTGCCGGGGCTGCCATTGCAGCTGCCGACACGCCGAACTTCTCTTCGAAAGCCTTGACCAGGTCGTTCAGTTCCATGACCGACATTGCGCCAACTGCGTCCAGGAACTCTTCTTTGCTAATTGCCATTTGAAACTCCAAATATTTGATGTGTGATTAGTACTTGAGCAAAAAGGCCAGGGCTTATTCAGCCGCTGCCGGTTCCGCTGCGGCTTCTGCCGGAGCGGCGCCTTCGCCTTTTTGTGCTGCCACGGCAGCCAGAACTCGTGCAAAGCCGGAAACCGGAGCCTGCATGACACCCAGCAGCTGGGCGATGAGGACTTCACGGCTCGGGATGCTTGCCAGCGCGTTGACGCCAGCGACATCCAGGTTCTTACCAGCGTAGTTACCGCCCTTGACCACCAGTTTGTCGTTGGTCTTCGAGAAGTCGCTGATGACCTTGGCTGCTGCCACGGCGTCGTCCGAGATCGAGTAGATCAGCGGACCAACCATGGTGTCAGCCAGGGAGGCGAACTGGGTGCCTTCCACAGCGCGACGTGCCAGCGTGTTCTTCAGAACACGCAGGTACACACCCTGCGAACGAGCATTTGCACGGAGTTTCGTCAGAGCACTAACCTGGATGCCACGGTACTCGGCGACGACGATGGTTTGCGCGGTTGCTACTTTTGCGCTAACTTCTTCGACGACGACCTTTTTGTCATTCAGATTAAGACCCACGGTCAATCTCCTTAAATGATGTGAGGGACATCCCCCGCATCGGTTCGAACACGGCGTCCGAAGTTAAGAAGTACGACAAAGCATCGACTACAAAACTTGTTCGGGTTCGCCATCTGCGTTGGGTTTGCTTTATTAACCTCCGGCCAGTGCTAAAACTTGCTCTGCTTTCGGCCCAACGGTCTTTGATTGCCTGGCGGGTTGCCCCGCCAGCCCAAAGATCTGCCCCGCATAACGACTACAGGGTCTAAAACTTGGATCCCCGCCTTCGCGGGGACGACGAAGCCAGTCAACCTGGCTTCGTCGAAGAAGCCAGTCAACCTGGCTTCGTCGAAGAGCGCTAACGCTCCGTTATTTCTTAGGCAGCCAGGGTGCCCTGGTCGACGCGGACGCCAGCGCCCATGGTCGACGACAGAGCAACCTTGCGCAGGTACACGCCTTTCGACGATGCCGGCTTGGCCTTGTTCAGGGCGTCGATCAGCGCGACCAGGTTGGTCTTCAGCTGTTCGTCCGAGAACGACTTGCGGCCGATGGTGGCGTGAACGATACCAGCCTTGTCGGTACGGTACTGAACCTGACCGGCCTTGGCGTTCTTGACGGCGGTGGCGACGTCCGGGGTCACGGTGCCGACCTTCGGGTTCGGCATCAGGCCGCGCGGGCCCAGGATCTGACCCAGGGTACCGACGATACGCATGGTGTCCGGCGAAGCGATCACGATGTCGAACGGCATGTCGCCGGCCTTCACGCGCTCTGCCAGGTCTTCCATACCGACGATGTCGGCGCCGGCGGCTTTAGCCTGCTCGGCCTTGTCGCCCTGTGCGAACACAGCGACGCGGACGGTCTTGCCGGTACCTGCCGGCAGAACGACGGAACCGCGAACGACCTGGTCCGACTTCTTCGGGTCCACGCCCAGCTGGACGGCGACGTCGATCGACTCGTTGAACTTGGCGGTAGCGAATTCTTTGACGATTGCGACTGCGTTGTCGAAAGCGTAGACCTTGTTACGATCCACTTTGGCTTTCATTTCTTTGACGCGCTTGGACAGCTTAGCCATTTAGATACCCTCCACCGTGATGCCCATCGAACGTGCCGAGCCGGCGATGACGCGCACAGCGGCGTCCAGGTCGGCAGCGGTCAGGTCCGGCTGTTTGGTTTTTGCGATTTCTTCAGCCTGGGCACGGGTCAGGGTGCCGACCTTGTCGGTGTGCGGCTTGGCCGAACCCTTGGTGACGCCCGACAGCTTCTTGATCAGGTAGGTCGCCGGCGGGGTCTTCATCTCGAAGGTGAAGGACTTGTCCGCGAAGGCGGTGATCACCACCGGAATCGGCATGCCCGGTTCCATGCCTTGGGTCTTGGCATTGAAGGCCTTGCAGAATTCCATGATGTTCAGACCGCGCTGGCCCAGGGCCGGACCGATCGGGGGGGAGGGGTTTGCTTTACCAGCCGGCACTTGCAGCTTGATAAAACCGATGATTTTCTTTGCCATGATGGCTCCTAATCTCGATTGAGTAGTAGCGCCCCACCGCTACTACTTATCCGGCGGGGCTCCTCTTACCGGATTCCGCCTTGCTGCTGCGACGCTCCGATTAAGCGCTGTTAGACTTTTTCTACCTGCCCGAACTCCAGTTCCACCGGAGTTGCGCGGCCGAAGATGGTGACAGTGACACGCACCTTCGATTTTTCGTAGTTGACTTCTTCGACGTTGCCGTTGAAGTCGGTGAACGGGCCTTCCTTGATCCGCACCTGCTCGCCCACTTCGTACAGCACTTTGGGCCTCGGCTTCTCGACGCCTTCCTGGACCTGCTGCATGATCTTGTCGATTTCGCGGGCCGGGATCGGGGTCGGCTTGTTGCTCTTGCCGCCGATGAAGCCGGTGACTTTCGGCGTGTTCTTCACGAGGTGCCAGGACTCGTCGGTCATTTCCATCTCGACCAGCACATAACCCGGGAAGAAGCGGCGCTCGGACACCGATTTGCTGCCGTTCTTGACCTCGACCACTTCTTCGGTCGGGACCAGGATGCGGCCGAACTGTTCTTGCATGCCGCCGCGTTCGATGCGCTCGGTCAGGCCGCGCATCACGCTCTTTTCCATGCCGGAATAGACATGCACGACGTACCAGCGCTTGTTGCTGACCGGAGTACTCAGCGGCGCACCAGCGTCTTGTGCCGGGGCGTCGCCCGGCACGTTATCTTGTACGTTTTCGCTCATTATTGTTTCCACCCCAGGATCACGTCGTACATCAGGAATTCGAGAATCTTATCCGTGCCCCACAGGAAAATCGCCATCACGAGGACGAAGCCGAAGACCACCATGGTGATCTGGGTCGCTTCCTTGCGCGTGGGCCAAACAACCTTCTTCGTCTCGCGCACGGCTTCTTTTGCGAAGCCCAGGAAGTCGCGCCCGGTAGCGGAAGTCCACAACAGCAGGACGGCAACGACCAAACCAGCCACGAGTGCGCCTGCGCACACCAGAGCTGGTTTGTTCTGGCCTTTCAGAATGAAAAAGCCAACCACGCCTGCAATCGTAGCAATCGCTGCCAGCGCAACCTTGAACTTGTCGTTCGAGGTGCTGACGGTTTGCACGGATTGATTAGACATACTTAATTTACTTTCGGGTGCTGAGCACCGAATTCGGTGGCAGGGGAGGAGGGAATCGAACCCGCGACCTTCGGTTTTGGAGACCGACGCTCTGCCAATTGAGCTACTCCCCTACATAAACTTCTAGCTGAATCGAGTATTATACGCGGTGCGGACGCACCGCGCAACACTCTGTTGTTGGGAGGAACAGAAACGTTCCTCCCGGAGGTACTACGTTACTTAGGCGATGATCTTGGCAACCACGCCGGCGCCGACGGTACGGCCGCCTTCGCGGATTGCGAAGCGCAGACCTTCTTCCATCGCGATCGGGGCGATCAGCTTGACGGTGATCGACACGTTATCGCCCGGCATCACCATTTCTTTGTCGGCCGGCAGAACGATCGAGCCGGTCACGTCGGTGGTGCGGAAGTAGAACTGCGGACGGTAGTTGTTGAAGAACGGGGTGTGACGACCACCTTCGTCCTTCGACAGCACGTACACTTCGCCGGTG